>NZ_CP108424.1 GCF_035917235.1 Streptomyces sp. NBC_01294 | reverse complement strand
CTTTGGCGGCAAGCCGCCAAAGAGTGAAAGGCTTCGCTGACGCTCCGCCAAATTCCCGCGCAAGCGCGGGAATTGAATTCCGCAAGCGGAATTCTAAAGGGAGTGCCTATTCGCGCAAGCGCGAATAGGGGGAGCCCCGCAAGCGGGACTCCGGCCCGGTCCGCTGCGCTCCCTGGGCAGGGCGTCCGCTAACGCTCCTGCCCAGGCGGCTACGCCGCCGCTGGCAACGAGGGAGGGTGCATCACCTGCGGGCACTGTGTAGGATCCGGGATTTTCCACCACCACCCCCCAGGACGAGAGGTGACGGGCCGACACCTGACAGGAACTCAAACCCACCCGAATGGAAGGGCTCCGCTGCGCTCCACCCTTCACCCCCGACAGAGATATCGGAGGTGCACAGCCTACCCCCTTCCGGGGTGATGCAGCATGTACCAATGGCGGAAATCGGGGACACCCTGAGGGAAACGCCGGGCCCGACTTCCTGACCAGCCTGCCAAGCCCCTGCATCAGCAGGATGCACTGTGTAGGATCCGGGATTTTCCGCCACTACCAACCCGCCACACACCACGCGACTGCCTAGGAGCACGTCGGCACGGCGCCGGTACTGCGGTGACGCGTGCCGGGCCCAGGCGTACCGAGACCGGCGCACAGCGGACCATGCCTGGGTGCTCGGGCTGATGCTGGCCGAGGCGGAGTGGAACGGCGATACCCGCATGATCAGCCTTCTGACCTGCCCGGAATGCGGCCTGATCACGTTCGCCGGCGGGGGCCGCCGCCAGGACGCGGTGTACTGCTCCGGCCGCTGCCGGTCGCGGGCGTGGCGCAGGCGCGCGGCCAGTCGGGCGCAGCGGTCGTGACGAAGAGCCGTCACGAAATCGAGCGGTACTGGCCGGTATGACGGATTGACGTCACGGGTTGGGTGAGGGCCCGGTGGCGGCGGGGCCCGTCTTCAGCAACAGGAGAGGGCCCGCGCGAGGCCTCAAACGCCCCGCTGACCGCCTCTCACCCGCCCCCGCCAGGGAAAACGTCTGGCAGGCGGGCAAGAGGCCGCCACCGGGGCGTGCAGCGCCCCTTGGGCGCGGGGCGGGTGGTGAGCGCCGCCCTCCGCCGGCACGGCGGCGCCGACACGGCGCTGCCGGCCCGTCATCACCACCGCGGTCCCTCCGTCCAACAGATGGGTGCCCGTCAAGCCCCGAGTTTCAGGGTCATGACCAGCAAGCGGTCGCTGAGGCCCAATGGATTCAGGCCCAACAGGGTCCCGCCGGGCAGGGCCGGTCCTCCGGCCGCCCGGTCGTCTCGCATGTCAAGGAGCACCCTCATGACCCGTACCACCCTGACCCAGCGTCTCGCCCTCCTCGGCGCCTCCGGGGCCCTCGCCGCCGGTGGAGCGCTCCTGCCCACCACCGCCTTCGCCGCGCCCGCACCCTCGCAGGTCACAGCGGCGCAGACCGTACATGAGCAGCCGGAGCACACGGGCCGCAACACCACGACCACCAAAATTGAGACGGGGACCACGACCCGAAACCTGCCCAACGGCAAGACCTTGACCACGAAGACCCAAACGGTCACCCAGACCACCAGGGACCATCACGGCAACAAGGTCAAGGTCGTTACGACCACCACGGTCACCAAGACCCTGAAGGACCGCCTCGGCAACATCAGGAGGACGGCCACGGTGACCAAGCACCAGCAGAACTTCCCGGCCCCGAACCACAACGAGGAGAGGACCACCGGCTACACCGACGGCTACACGGCGGTCAAGGAGAACTGCCAGGCCAGGCAGCGGCACCAGTCACGAAGCCTCACTGCGCCTTCGGCCTACGACAAGGCCTGGAACGAGGGAGCCTCCGCAGCGGCCGACAAGTACTGCTGATAAACGACCCGGCCCGGCGGCCCCGCGCCCGCGGCGGTTGGGGCGGCCCGGGGGTACTGCTTGCCCCAGACAGTGGTTGTGCTTTGACTGATTGGCCGCCCAGTGCCCCGCGACGACACCGCCCCTCCTCTGACAACGGCGTTCGGGCCGCGCACCCGATGGGTGCGCGGCCCTCGCCGTTGCTGGGTTCCCGGCTCGGCCGGGAGAACGTCACCTCCGGCGGATGAGGGCGAACGTTGCGGCCAATGCTGCCCCCACGGTGGCCACTGCCCCGATCTGGGCGGTCAACGACGGGTGGACGACGCACACGTAGCCCGTACCAGCCAGAACGATGACGATCACGAGAACCAGGAGCAGCGTCTGCACCGGGTCCATGCCCTGCGAAGCCGGGTGGGCCAGCTGGGGCTGCTGCGCGGGCTGCTGCTGTTCGTTGGCGGACAAAGAGGTTCCCCCTCGGCCTCGAGGGTCCGCCGCGTGCTGGCGCCGACGGACCCGACTCTCCAGGCCCACGCACCGGCCTGCCTGTCGTCAGAGGCGGAGGACGACCAGGGCGGTGTCGTCGGTCATGCCGGCGGGCGGGATCAGATCGGCCAGGAGGGCGTCGGCGAGCTGCTCGGGGGCTGCGGTGCGGTGGCGCGTGAGGGATTCGGCAAGCCGGTGGAGGCCGGTGTCGATGTCTTCGTGGCGGCGCTCGATGAGTCCGTCGGTGTAGAGGACGAGAGTGGAGCCGTCGGTGAAGGCGGCCTGGCTCTGGGGGCGGGGTACGTGTTCGGGGCGGGCTCCCAGTGGGGGGTCGGTCGCCTGGTCGAGGAATGTGATGGTGCCGTCCGGGTGGCAGAGCAGGGGCGGCGGGTGACCGGCGCTGCTGTAGGTGAGGGTGTGGCCGGCCCAGTCGACGAACACCGAAACGGCGGTGGCGGACTCCGCGCCGTCGACATGGCGGGCGTACAGGCCGAGCACTTCAAGGGCCTGGGCGGGCCCGGCTGCCACCCGGGAGGCGGCGGACAGGGCGCTGCGAAGCTGGCCCATGACGCCGGCGGCGTGCAGTCCGTGGCCGACGACGTCACCGACGGCGACGGCGGTGTGGTCGCGGTGGGGCAGGTCGGTCAGGTCGATCAGGTCGTACCAGTCGCCGCAGACGTTGAGGGAGCCGGTGGCGGGCCGGTAGCGCACCGCTGCGCGGTGGCCGAGCGGGCCGGGTGCGGGCAGCATCGACTGCTGGAGGTGGAGTGCGATTTCGCGTTCGCGGGCGTGGGCCTCGCGCAGGCGCTGGTTGAGGTCCTGGAGTTCCCGGGCGCGGGTGTAGAGCTCTGCTTCCAGGACCCGGTCTTTATCGCCGCTGCGGGTGCCGCGGGCGTGGATGAGCGCGGTGACCTCCTCCACCCGGTGCAGCGCCATCGCCACGGCGCCGTCCGGACCGCGCACCGGGACGTTGACCGGGCTCCAGTACCGCTCCTCCCACACCCCCGGCCGCTCGGGGTCCTCCACGTCGTAGCGCTGCAGTGCCATGCTGTCGCTTTCCCCGGTGGAGGCGACCCTGCGCAGGGACGCCTCCACGTTGCGCATGCCGCTCGCAGCCGGGTCGTCGGGGTTGTCGGGGAAGACGTCGAATAGGTAGCGGCCCACCACCTGCTCGCGCGTGCGGCCCGACAGCGCCAGGTAGGCGTCGTTGGCTTCGGCGAACACCAGGTCCGGGCTCAGCAGGGCAACGGCGCCCGGCAAGGCATGAAAGACCGCCTCGAAGTCGATCTCGGAAGTGCTCACCGATTCCCCCTTCAGGGTGGGCCGTCGTGCTGCGCGAGTGCGTTCCCGCAGGGCCCGGTGTGACGCGGAGGGTCCGGGTAGGCCATGCGCTGTAGCGGTCGCCTAGGAAAGGCCTTGAAAGATGCGGAGTCGGACCCTATGGCTCTGCTGGCCAGGCCACGGGAACCCGACTCCCAACGCGCTCAGCTCGGCTCAGTCGGCCCAGCGAGCGTCGGTCCCACCGGGCCACTGCGACGCAACTGCGGCTGGGGCCGCGCTTCCGTGGGTGGCTACTGCGGGCGTGGCCAGGGCGAGGGCGGCAGCAGCGCCGAGCGCCGAGGCGATGAGAATTGCCGGAGTCTTCACGCAAGGTGAAACGATCACGAAGACCACGGGTGCGGGTGATCTTGCGTAGAGGGAACGGCGCACGGAAGGCAGCCACACCTCATGAGACCGGCGGCGCGGCTGCGACGTCGTCTCGCGGCTCCTGTTGCACGCTGCCGCCCGTTCTCAGGTACCGGCTCAACTGCTGTGGTGCCGTTTCGACGCTAGTACGACGGGACCCTGAATGACGAGAACCAGCAGGTCAGGGGACGCGGGCTCGGCGCGCACAGCGCAGCTCACACAAGTTGAGCCAGAACGGGTTTGGGTTTCGGATCAACTTCTGTGGACCTGCGTCGCGCGCTCGTGGCCACGGCGGACCAATTCACTGACCCCCTGGTTTCATCGTTCAATGCTCCGATGACTCGAGGACCGAGCCGTCACCACAGATCTGGCTGCGCAGGTCGCCGCCGCCTGCGTGACGGGCATCAAGCCGGGGGGCGGACTGGCCCTGTCCGTCCGCTACGCCGACCGAAGTAGCAGCACCAGCAGCCGCACCCCCGCAAGCCACCGCCCCACCCGCCGATCGCCGCGACCGCGTACGAGCTCTACGACCTGGTCGGTCCCCAGCACGCCCGTGTCCGCGCCATCCGCCTGCGCGCACAAGACCCCGCCCCTCGAACGAAGCCACTCAGTAACTCACGGTCGACTTCCCGGCGACGATCGCGAGCGCGGGGGCCACGGCGTCTACCAGCTGGTGCCTACCAGCTGATCAGCATCACGCCGCCGCTGGCGCCGCTGGCCATACCGAACAGGACCACCTGTGTGCCCGGGCGTAGTCGGCCTTGGTCGGCGGCGTGGGCGAGTTGGAGGGGGATGGTGGCTGCACCCATGTTGCCGGTGCGGTGGAAGGTGGGCACAACCGTGTCGGGCTGGATGTTGAGGCGTTCGCAGAAGGTGCGGACGAAGGGGACTGACGGCTGGTGGAGGCAGACCAGACCGTGTTCGTTCGGATCGGCGTGCTGTTCCTTCAGCCACTGCGCGGCGCGGGTGTCGATGCCGAGAAAGGAGGCGAGGAGCTTTTCGGAGTCGATGTGCAGTCCCGGCGGGCCGTCGGGGGCGTGGTGGGGGTTGAAGAGGGTGGCAGCCGGCCAGCCCGCGGAGTTGGCCATGAACGTGTGAGCGATGATGCCCGGCCGGGGGGAGGCTTCGACGAGCAGGGCGGCTCCCATGTCCCCGCCGGTCAGGGAAGTCAGGCCGGTGCGCAGGGTGGTGGGAGTCAGGTTCCATCGGCTGAGGCGGCTGAGGGTTTCCCCGCATGCGATCAGGATCCGCCGGTAACGGCCGGTGCGGATGAAGGCGTCCGCGACCTCCAGGGCGTTCAGGACACTGTTGCAGGCGTTGGAGACGTCGAAGACTGGACAGGACAGTCCGGTCTGGGCGGCGACGATGTGGGCGTTGGCGGGTTCCTGGACGTCGGCGCTGACCGCGGCGAACAGCAGCAGGTCGACTTCGCCCGGTTCGAGGTCTGCCTGGGTCAGGACACGGCCGACGGCATGGGAGGCGAGGCCGGAGGGCAAGTCGCCGTCCGCGGCGACGACGCGCTCTTCCAGCCCGTAGAGCCTCTGCAGCAAGCCGGCCGGAACCCGTACACCGCTGTGCTCATGCAGCCGGTCCTCGATAGCTCGCGCGGTTTGGCGGTCGTCAGGCAGATGGACGGCGACCTGAGTGATGCGGCTGTAAAGACTCATGCCAACTCCTTCACCACGTCGGCATGCGCCGGTGCTTGGCGAGGCAGGCCGCTGACCGTGTGTTTCACCCAGTCCGACAGCCACAGCGGTGACACGGTGTGAAGCGGCACCAGGAGGCGGGCGTCGAAGCCGACGGTGTACCGGGCCTTGGGCCGGGGGGAGGTCAGCGCCTTCTCGATGATCCGGGCGACCGGCTCGGGACCGGGGACACGTGCGTTGACAGCCCCGAACAGAGACTGCGATCGGTCGTAGCCCGCCGCCCCGCCTCGGTCGACCTGGGCGAGATCGTCGACCGCCCGGTCCAGCATCGCGGTGGCGAATGCTCCAGGCTCCACCAAAGACACGCGGACGCCAGCATGCGCCATCTCCACGCGCAGGCAGTGGGTGAGCGCGCTCAGCGCGTGCTTGCTCGCGCTGTACCAGCCGCCCAGCGGCCAGGGCACTCGGCCGAGACCCGACGACACGTTCACGATCCGACCCTCACCACGTCGACGCATCTGCGGCAGGGCGAAGCGGCAGATCCGCATGGCCCCCAGAACGTTCACCTCCAGCAGGTACCGGGCCTGCTCATCACTCACGTCCTCGAGCGCCCCGGCCTGCGGCACCCCGGCGTTGTTCACCACCGCCCACAAGACACCCCCCGTCATCTCCGCGATACGCGCAATCGCCTCCTCGCAGGAAGACGGCTCGGCGACATCCAGTACCACCGTCCTCAGCCGCTGCCCCCGCGCCGCGGCGGCAGCGAGCAGACCGTCCGCCTTCTCCTGGCTGCGCGCTGTACCGATCACATCGAAACCGCAGCCGGCCAACCGCAGCGCCGTCGCCGCGCCGATCCCCCCAGTTGCCCCCGTAACCAGCACACTGCGTTGAACCCGCCGGCCGCTCGAGGTATCCATCGCCATTCGTACGTCACTCCCGAGGGTCCACAGACGTCCCGGCACCTGGTGTGCCACCGCTCAGTGGGCAACGACCAGGATGAAGCGCAGTTGTGGCCTCGCCGCGGAATCACTGCGAGCCTTCCCTCGCAGGTCGGGGTCACCCTTGGTGAGCATGAGCACGAACCGCTTGTGGTTGGGCCGTCGCGCCTACGACCAGGTCCGGGACGTTTGCGCGGCTGCCGGTATTCGGTGGGGTGAAGACCGTGGGATCGCAGAGCCTGCCTGGACTGCCCCACGAGGAGAGTCGGCCCGCAGGCCGGCGGACCAGACAGGGGGTCCCCACGCAGTTCGTCCTCGCCACGGGTTCACCACCAGCACGGACGACTCATTCGACGAAATCAGTAACTGAGATCCCTGGCCAGTATTTGACCTTGATACTCCCGTCAAGGGGTGCTGCCTGTGCCGTGCCAGCAGTGCTCATGGCAGGTGCGTTTCCCAGGCTGGTGGCGCTGGTGCGGCGCCGTGATGGTGACGTTCAGCGCTGCCGTGTCCTGGCGGCTGCTGCTGCTGGTGGCACGGGAAGTGTTGACGCGTCAGGGTGCGGAGAAGAGTAGGACTGAGTTGTGGCCGTCGAAGCCGAAGGAGGTGGAGATCGCTACGTCCATGGAGCAGGTGCGTGGCCCGCCAGTGACGACGTCGATTTCGCAGGCTGGGTCCTGGGCGATGAGGTTCGCGGTCGGAGGGACGCGCTGTCTCTGCAGGCTGAGGATGGTGATGGCCGCTTCGATGGCCGCCGCAGCGCCGAGAGCGTGGCCGATCACACCCTTGATTGCGGTAACCGGAGGGGTGGCACCGTTGTACAGCCGGTGCAGGAGCTGTGCCTCGATCGCGTCGCCCAGGCGTGTCGAGGTGCCGTGGGCGTTGATGTGTCCGACGTCCCTGGGGGTGCATCCGGCGTCGGACAGTGCGGCGCGGATGGCGCGTTCTGCGCCGGCGCCTTCGGGGTGCGGTGCGGTGGCGCTGTGTGCGTCGGAGGTGGAAGCGAAGCCGCGGAGGATGGCGCGGGGGGTGACGCCGCGGCGCCGTGCGTGACTGGCGCGTTCCAGAACGAGCAATGCGGCACCTTCGCCCAGGACGAATCCATCGCGGTCGGTATCGAAGGGGCGGCTGGCCAAGGCGGGGTGGGCGGAACGGCGCGACAGCGCGCGCATTTGCGCGAAGCAGGTCGCGGTCATGCGGGAGCGGGCTGATTCGCTGCCGCCGGCCAGAACGATGTCGCACGAGCCGGCCCGCACGAGATCGCGTGCGATGCCCAGTGCGGTCGCGCCAGAGCCGCAGGCACTCGACACCGTGAAAGCGGGCCCCAGTGTGCCGAGCTCCCGCGTGATCTCTCCTGTGGGATTGCTCGGGATGCTGCGGTGTACGGCAGTGGGCGAGACAGCTTGGGGTCGTCCCTCTGTCAGGTGACTGAACTCCGCCGGGTATGTCTCCAGGCTGTTGCTTCCGACGCCGAGAACGACGCCGATACGCGTTGATGCCCACGCCCCTGGATCCAGCCCGGCGTCCACCACGGCTCGTCGGGCAGCAGCCAGCGCCAGGTGTGTGAATCTGTCGGTGCGTCGTGCTCGTTGGGGGCCGATCTCTCCGACGACGTCGAGGCCACGAACGCGGCAGGAGAAGTCCACGGGCAGTCCGGCAAGGGCCGGATCCGCCTCGGCCACACTGCGCCCGGCGCAGAGGGTCGACCAGCACGTCTCGGCTTCCAGGCCAGCGGGCGTGACCAAGCCGATTCCTGTCACGGCGATGCCGTCGGTGAACACGCCTTCTCCTCGGTGTTCCCTCTACGGCCTGACGGCAGGGACAGGGCTCGCCGACAGCGCTGTCTTCAGAGTTTCGGCGGCGCGCTCCAGGGTGTCGGAGGGGCGGATGTCGAAGAATTCGTCTTCCAGATGTACTCCTGCTCGACCCTGGAGGACGACTACGACCTCGAGCAGTGCCAGGGAGTCCAGTCCCACCTGTTCCAGCGTCGCGTCGCGGCGCAGCCGATCTGCGGGGACGGCGAACTCCTCTCGCAGCAGTTGGATGAGCGAGTCACAGTCGAATTCAGCTGTGTCGAATTCATCAGACATGCGGGCCTCCGTGCTGGGTGATCAGTTGAAATACTGGCGCGCCACTCATGACTGCCCTTAACGATCACACCGCTTAGCAGGTACCGGTTCGGCGGGCCGCCAGGTCAAGGCGGTGAGGAGCGCAGCGGCTGCGTTGCAAAGGACCTTTGGGGTCCAGCGTCGCCCCCGGAGTGCAGATCGGGCACCCGGCAGGGTGGAAACGAGTAGGTTACGGGTTAAATCCAATATTTGGGTGGGGTTAATTTTGCTAGGGTTCGGGGTGGAGGTGGGCCATGCCGAGCCAGGAAGAACTGTTCGACGCGGTGGACGCCCTGCTGGAGGGCGAGCCGCGATTGCCGGCTCCGGCGGAGCGGGCGCGGCTGCGTGAGGCGGCCGGCATCACGCAGGCGCGGCTCGCGGCCGCGTTGAAGTCGACGCCGCAGACGGTGAAGAACTGGGAGAACGGCCGCTCCGAGCCACGCCCGCCACGCCTGCAGGCTTATCTGCGGCTGCTGGATGGCTGGGCCGAGCGGTACCCCTCACCCGCCGCATCCGATCCTGCCGCCGTTTCGGAGGCATTCACCGGCCCCGTGGAGCAAACCACCCAGGCGGCCACCACCGCCATCGTCGCTGCACCGGAGCCAGTCGTGAAGGCGCCCGTGAAGGCCGGGCCGTCTGCGGCGTCGCGTCGACCGGCGCGGAAAGCCGCCACGCCGGCGCCCGTCGACCCGCGATTCCCGCACGGCCCGCTCGTGGTGCTGGATGGTGACGGGAGCGCGTACGGCGTCAACGGGATCGTGCTGGACTGCCCGGCCAGCACGATCCCGCAGTTGGTGGAGTGGACGCTGAAGGAGTCGGGGCTCGGTACGCCGCGGTTGAACCGCAACGGCAAGGACTCCGATCCGCTGGTCGTACTCACCGCGTCGGCCGCCGTACGGCTGGGGCTGCCCGAGCGGCTGGAGGGCCACGAGCAGCGCCGTTCTCTGCGTCTGCCCGAGGATCACCCGGTCGTCAAGCAGATCGCGAAGGCGAAGTGGAAGCTCACCAAGCGGGGGTTCGGGCCGTGGGCGCGGATCTACCGTCCGGCGCAGGCCGGGCAGCGGCAGTGTGTGCAGCTCGCGGTCCTGTCGTGGGACGCGCTGGATGCGCGGGCTTGGCCCGGTGTCGCTGGCATGGAGCCGGCCGAGGTCGCCCGTGTGCTGGGTACGTACGCGGCCCGGGTGATCACTCCCCGCGGCTCCACCGCCACTGCCGGGCTGGAGCTGATGACCGCGCTGCGTCCGCCGACCCGCGCCGTGAAGAACGAGACCACCGGCGAGTGGGAGGCCGCCTACAACCCGGGCTCGCTCGGCACCGAGCCGATGGACCCCGCCCCGCCGGAAGCCCCGCAAGAGCACCCGGTCGCGCAGGGGTGGACCGGCGGGTTCCTGGACGAAGAGGCGTACCAGTGGGTGCGTGATGTCGAGCTGCTGTCGGATGAGGAGTGTCTGCTGCCGTATGCGGTCGGCCTGGATCTGAACGCCGCGTTCCTCGCCGCGGCCGCGCGTCTGGTCGTCGGCCTGTCCGCACCCGACCACTTCCACGCGCCGAAGTTCAACAAGAAGATCCCCGGTTCCTGGCTGGTCGACCTGTCGGGGATCGAGCTGGACCCGCGATTGCCGTCGCCGTTCACGCCGTCCGGGCAGCGGCCGACGGGGCCGGCCTGGTATCAGACGCACACCGTCGCCTACGCCCAGGAACTCGGCTTCGACGTCGCCCCGATCGAGGCGTTCCTGCGCAGGGAGACCGGCGCCTATCTGGATCCGTGGCACGACCGCCTCAAGACCGCCTACGCCGACACCCTCGCCGATCTCGGTGTGACCGCTGATCTGGACGACCGGCAGTTCCTCGCCGCGATGGAGCACCACAAGGACGTCGACCCTGGGATGGCGGCTGTGCTGGCCGCGATCAAGGCGACCGTCAAGGGCGGCATCGGCAAGCTCCGCGAACGCCCCCAGGGACGCCATTACCGGGACGGGGAGCGGTGGCCGGCGCTGGAGCGGCCGACCTGGCGGCCCGACATCCGGGCCGCGGTCATCTCGAAGGCGCGGGTCAACATGCACCGCAAGATGGCCAACACGGCGAAGGCGACGGGGCGGTACCCGCTCGGTGTGCTGTCGGACTGCGTCGTCTACGCGAGCCCCGGACCGTCCCCGCTCGACTTCCTGCCCTACACCACGTCCGGCAAGCCCCTCCCGGGAGCCTTCCGCCTCGGGACGACGCCGGGCCTCGCGAAGGTCGAAGGCGTCCAGGAGATGGCGTGGGCCGTCGACCTCATGGAGAAGGGCCTCAACCCCGCCCGCCACATCAAGGGCGGCGACGCCGTCCTGGACGAAGGAGAATAGAAGCCGTGGGGGACATCGACGAGGCCCTGGAACGCGCGGACCGCGAGACGTTCACGCGGGAGCCACCCAAGACCTTGAAGGGCCGCATCAACTTCCTGATGGGCAAGCTGAAGACCACCAGGGCCGTGGCCGCCGAGCTCGGCGTCAGCCAGCGCTCCATCGAGCGCTACCGCACCGGGGAACGCAAAACCCCGCCGAAGGCGATCACCGACCGGATCGACACCGCTGTGCGCGCACGCTGGCAGCCTGTGGTGCGCAACCGCCGCCGCAAAGAAGCCGCCACCCGGACGGGCATCACCGTCGAGACCCGCGCACGGTTCGGGTACACCGCCCCGGTCGGCACCACCGACGACGGCCGGATGCGCCGGCTGACCGTCCACCTCCCCCCGGCTTACGCGCAGCGCCTCTTCGACGCCCAGCAGCAGGGCGCCCCAGATCCGGAACTGCGCGCCATCGTCGCCGAAGGACTCCAGGACATCTACTTCAAAGACGGCGGAACCCGCGCCGACCAGCTCGAAGTCGAATTCACCGACATCGACTACATCGACGTCTCCTTCTAGAAGGGGCCGGGCGGGCGCATCCCCCTGGAGCAGGGCCTACCGCTCCAGGAATCGGTGGCGGTCACCATGCCGGTGACCGCCACCGCTCTTCGGCCTGTGCCGCGTAGTCGGGCCCGTGCTCGTGGCCGGGGTCAGCCCGGCGGATGCGTCGGAATGCGGGGCCTCGGGGTCCAGTGCCGAGGATGGCCGCAGCCCCACACCCACGTCGTCCGGATCCGGGCCCGCCCACAATGTCAACGCCAACCGACGACACGTACTGATGCTCTGTCAGTGCTTCTCGGTAGCGTGCGGGTGTCCTGAGACATCGAAGGGGAAGGGGCGCCATGTCAGATACGAGCCGTAGCAAGGTCTGGGCGCTGATCGGGGCCTCGCTCGTCGCCGTCGGCCTGCTGATCAGGCTGGCGATAGCCTCCGGGGGCTCCCACTCATCGACCATACCGACCGAGAGCCTCCCGTCACCCGACGCCAGCGTGACGACCGTCAAGCCGGGCGACTACCCCCCGCCCAGCTACATCTGCGAACACCTCGACTTCAAGGAGTTCGCGGACGTGTTCCAGCTCCAAGGTGCACGCGACGGATACAACACCGGCCTCGAACCGGAGCGGGTCTCCGGCTCCGTGTGCGAGCAGTCGATGTCCCGCGGCGGCACGGACCCGGCGAAGGTCACCGTTCACTGCAGCGCCTGGAGAGACGTGGACACCGCCATCAAGGAGTTCGACCTCAACATGAAGGTCCTCTACGAGGCCCGGGAGACGGTCACCGGCCTGGGGGACCAGGCATTCCGGTACCGCAACACGAACAGTCCCACCATCGGAATGAAAGTCCGGACCGGCAATCTCGAGTGCCAGGTCGAGGCCAAGCCAAGCGCGCCGCTGACCGACGCCGACATCGACAACTCCTTCACCCGAATGACCCGGCTCCTCCAGACACTGATCCCCAAGCTGGGCCCGCTGAAGGCCCAGCCCTGAGCGGTGCCGTCGACAGCGGCCTCCGTGCGGGGCCGAGCCGGCGGCGACCGCGTGACAGAGCCCCGGCCTGGGGACTACGGGCCCGGCCGGGGTTCTGCGTGCGTGGTACCGCTTGCGCTCAGGCGTCCTCGTCGCGGAGCAGGTCCTGCTCGCGGCGCCGCTCCATCTCCTCGGGGCGCTGGCCGTCGCGGGCGCCTCGATGCCGGCCCGTGCGGGCCACGGCAGCGCAACGGACGCGGGCCTGCCCGCCGGCTGGTGCCGGTGGACGGGCCCGCGCCGTCGCTCATCGCGGACTGGCCGCCGAGCGGCCGCGGGACTCAGATCATGTTCTTGTAGATGTTCCAGCCGGTGCCGAACTTCACGCGGGCGGTGAAGGTCGCGGTGCCGGCGTTGCCCGTTGAGGTGTACAGGTACATGACGCCGTTCGGGAGGCGGGCGAGCACGTCGCCCTTGCTGTCGCCGTCGATGTCACCCGGCACGACCAGCATGTCGTACACGTTCCAGCCGGTGGCGATCTGCTCCGGGGCGGCGAATGGCGCGGTGGACGTCCCCGTGCCCTTGTAGAGGAACAGCCGGCCGGAGGTGTCCCGGGCGAGCAGGTCGGGCCGCCCGTCGCCGGAGTAGTCGCCGGCGCCGACGAGCGCGTTGTAGGCGTTCCAGCCGCTGCTCACCTTGATGCGTGTGCCGAGCTTGGTGTACAAGGCCCCGTCGCCGGGGTGCAGCCACAGGACGCCGGCGGAGTCGCGGCTGAGCAGGTCGCCCTTGCCGTCGCCGGTGAGGTCACCGGGGCCGACCATGAGCGTGTAGTTCCACGTCGTGCTGACCTTCTGGCCGCGGATGTACAGGTCGCTGCCGATGTTCTGCACGTAACTGGCGTGGTTGTGGCTGTTGAGCCCGGTGGCGTACGTGTTGCGGGACCCGGGCGTCTCGGTGCCGGCGTTGGTCGGCGGCGAGAGGTAGTCGCCGTTGGCCAGGGCGTAGTACTTGGCCAGGGTGTTGTTGGTCTGGGTCATGAGGTTCTGACCCTTGCCGTAGAGCTGCGTGGTGCCGGCGCCGACCATGAACTTGTTGCGTTCCCACCCGCTGCCGTAGTACGTGGGTGCGGCGAACTTGCCTCCACCGATCGACTTGTGGAAGTACTGCAAGCCGTCACGGTTGCGGGCGACCAGGTCGCTCAGGCCGTCGCCGTCGACGTCGTCCGGCCCGCTGATGACGTTGTACGTGTTCCAGCCGGTGGCGACCTTGACGCGGGGCTTGAGCGGGGCGGTGGCGCTGCCGGATCCCTTGTGGAACCACAGCTCGCCGGTCAGTGTGCGGGTGAGGACGTCGCCGATGCCGTCGCCGTCGACGTCGCTGGCGCCGACGATCTGGTCGTAGATCCCCCAGCCGGAGCCGACCTTGACCCGCGAGTCGAAGGGCTTGCTGACCGTTCCGGTCCCCGTGTGGAGCCACAGGTCGCCGGCGTGGTCGCGGGCCAGCAGGTCGGGGTGGTGGTCTCCGGTGATGTCGCCGGTGGCGATGAGGCGGTTGTACTTCTGCCAGCCGCCGCCGGACCACAGCGGCGCCGACGTGGACTTCAGGCCGGCCTCGTAGAGCGTGAGGACGCCGTCGAAGGAGAGGGAGAGCAGCTCGGGCCTGGCCGTACCGCCCACATCACCCACCGGCAGCAGGTCCTTGAACGAGGCCTCGGGGTCGGTCTTGTAGATCGCGTAGTCGCTCCAGGCCGAGATCGACGACAGGTAGACGCCCGTGCTCTGGTCGTACTCCATCACGATCATGTCGCTGAGCCCGTCGCCGTCGACGTCGTGCCGCGGCTTGGCAGCGGCCACCCGCGCCGGCTCCGTGGCGCGGCCGGGCAGGACGACGCTCGGGTACTGGCGGTCGCTGCGCGGTGCGGGCCCGGAGGCCGACTCCGGTTTCGGGCCGGCCGCGGGCAGGGCGCTGGCGGAGCCGGGTATGCGGTGCTGCTCGGCTGCGCTGCTCGGGGCGGTGACCAGGGCGCCGACGGCCAAGGCGAGTACGCCGGCAGCCAGGGCTCGTAATCGTCCGCAGTGCGATGAAGTCAAGATCCCCCCTGAGGATCGAGCCGGGCCCCGCCCGGACACGTCTTGCTGTGTGCTCGGAGACACGCATCCATGCGTGAACGGTTCCCTATTTCCGTCCGTGCAGCGAATGCCGTGCCCCTAACAACGAATAGGGTCGCTTCACAGCGACTCCATTCACAGGCCCAGTTGCGGTTCGGGTACCCCGCACCCGTCGGCAGCACCGACGACGGCCGCATGCGACGCCTCACCGTCCACCTCCCACCCGCCTACGCACAGCGCCTGTTCGACGCCCAGCAGCAAGGAACCGGCGACCAGGAACTGCGCGCGATCGTCGCCGAAGGACTGCAAGAGGTGTACTTCAAAGACGGCGGCCGCACCGACCACCTCGAAGTCGAACTCACCGACATCGACTACATCGACGTCTCCTTCTGAGACGAGGGCCGGGCGGTCGCGTCCACCCGGACAGGCGTGCCGAAGCGCGCTAGTGCTGTGACCGGGAAGGTTCGCCGGTTCCGCTGAGGGGGCACTTGCGTACTCTGCTGGGGCAGGAGGGTCGGTTGGTGATGGAGGAACAGTGACGGCGCAGGATCCACCGGTGGCACGTCTACGGGTTCGGAACAACGGTGCCGAGCTGTTGGAGTTGGTCCTTGAGTGCTACGGGAGTGACCACTGGCTCCGTCCCGGTGAAACCTTCGTCGTTTGGACGATCGGCTCCTCCGAAGGCGATCCCTGGCCGGGGACGACACTTGGCAACGAGCCCTTCCAGGTGGACTACCGGCCAGGTTCTGTAACGGTGCATTTCAACGGGGTCCACGGATATGTCACGGATGTCGCCGGCAACGAGATCGACTGCGGGCACCGGCGCCCGGCCGACGCTGAGACTGGGTGACCCTGGCGGCTGTGAAGGGTCAGGCCGCCTTCAGCGGCCGTCCACCCCAGCGGAGCCCTTTCTCGCAGCGGATGCGGGCGCGTTCGCGTCGTTGGGCTGCGAGGACGTCGGGGTGGCGGGCGTTTTTGTTGCGCCAGCGCAGGTAGGCGTGCAGGGCCCGGGTCTGGACGGTGTGGTTGGGGTGGTTCGAATTGGCCAGGGTGAACTGCCGTAGCGGTCCGAAGTGGGCTTCGATCGGGTTGGCCCAGGAGGCGTAGGTCGGCGTGAAGCACAGCTCGACCTTGTTCTTCGCCGCCCACCTGCGGATTCTCCAGTTCAGGTGGGCGGAGAGGTTGTCGAGGATCACGTAGATCGGGGCGCCGTCCGGGCGGGCGGCCCGGAGCGTTCTCAAGGCGGCCCAGGTGTGGTCGATGCCCTTGCGGCGCCGGTTGATCCGCTCGGTCCCGGGCCACCGCCAGCCAGCATCCGGCGGTGCCCCTGCCGCTGGCGGTGGCACGGCGTTGGAGGGCTTCGAAGAGCAGCTGGCCGGCGGTGGTGTCCCAGACGACGAGCCCGCCGTCGAGGCCCAGGTCCTCGCTCGGGCAGTTACCCGGCAACGGCGACCAGGACGGGGAACCTGTCCTGGACGAGGGAGCCGCGCCGGGTTTGCAGAAGCAGTCGGCCGCCGTGGCCTGCGGAGGTGAAGAGGATCGCGCGGTGGCCGTGCAGCGCGCTGTCCTGGAAGCCGCGGCCGCCGCCATGGCGTAGAGCGCCTCTTCTCTCGCTGTCGGGAAGCCGGGCGTCAGCGCGCCTCGCACCGCCGCCGTCACGCGCCGGGCCAGGATGGTGGCCCCGCGGGCCCGTTGCCTTCGGGGGAAGGAGATCAGATGATCACCACGGACATCCAGCACTGTGGCAGCTCTGTCCTGGTCAGTGTCGGCGGGGCACTCGACGAGCAAGCGGGGGCGGTGCTTCAGCAGCGCTGGAGGACGTCGCCGTGGCGACAACGAAACGCAGTCAGCGGCCGCTCACCCGCTGGGCCTCTACCCTGCAGTCGGGGCCACTGGCTTCGCGACCAGCCTTGAAACAACGCTGGTCCTTCATGGAGCACTGCCCACGTGTGTCTCCAGCCGTGGACGACGGCATCGTCTACAGCGCCAGTGCCGACACGTTGTATGCGCTGCATACCTGAAGCACGCGCCATGCCTGTTCACTAACAGGTCAACTCCGTCAGACCCTGCCGGTCGAGCACTCCCCTCGGGATCGGTGGGTTCGCATTTTGAGGTGTCGCGTATTCCGTTCCGTACGCGCGGGGGCGGTCTTCCCCCTGCACCGGCCGTCCCTGATCCTCCCCGGCGGCGAAGGGAACCCGAGCCGGGCAGGGGGCTGCCGGCCGGGGCAGTGCGACGGCGACGACCTGATCATGCCGAAGGGCGGCTACTTCCACCGCCGCCACCTGCTCGACGAAGCCCGCCTCCATCTCGTCCTCGTCCAGCGCGGCCGCCGCCGCGAACGCTTCCGCGTCTGGCGGGGTCTGCACCTCCCAGGCGCGGTCGTCGACCGGTACCCAGCCGAACAGCAGGCGCATGTCCGCGGTGCTGCGCGTGGATGGGACCTGTCCCGCGCCTCGGCGGCGCCGGAACTTTCCGGTTCCTGGCCCTCTCGCCGCCGACCTCCACCGGTGGCACCATGAGCCCGGACGGTGCCGACGCTCGGTACCGATTTCCTGGGGTCAACATGAACATTCGGCTCCCACTCGCCCGACTCACCCACTTCTTCGTGACAGCCGCGTTGGGTGCGCTGACCGCCTGCGGCGGCTCCGGTGGGCAATCGCCCCCGCAGGAATCCCCGTCCGTCGTGCCGGGCACGTCCTCGGCGCTCTCCCCGGCTCCGACCGCACCCAGCACGCCCGGTACCACCCCCGGTACGCCCGCACCGACTACCCCCGGGCCCGACGGTGGCACGCCGCCCCTCGGCTCGGCGCTCCTCCAGCCCGTGTGGCCGTTCCCCACGCTCGCCCAAGCCCAGGCGTGGCAACGGGAATTCCGCTCCGGGGGCCACCAGCCCTGGCATCTCGACCCGGAGCAGACCGCTCTCTCCTTCACCCAGGGCTACCTCGGGTTCAAGGATGTCGGCCGAGTCTCCTCGCGCACTGTCACTGGCCGCGATGCCCGGATCGGCGTGGGCCTGAGCCTGCCCCCGGGCGCCGAGGGCTACAGGAGCACGGTCGCGGTCATCCACCTCGTACGGTACGGCGCCGGCCCGGACGCCCCGTGGGAGGTCGTGGGCACCGACGACACGACGTTCTCGCTGACCACGCCCGCTTACGGATCGGTCGTGCGCTCCCCGGTGCGGACCGGCGGCCGGATCAGCGGTGTGGACGAGAGCATCCGCGTGGACGTGCGCCAGCCCTCGTCCACGGCCCCGATCGGCACCTCCTGCTGCATTCCGGCCGGCGGAAGCGCGCAGCCCTGGAATGCGACCGTGTCGTTCACCGGCGCCCGTGACCCGGTGCTGACCATCGTCGCGTCCACCGGCGGGCACATCTCCGATGTGGAGCGCTTCACGGTCACGGCGGTGCGAACCGGCTGACGCGGGACGCGAAAGAGACCCGGGCCGGTTTCCCGGTTGGGGGCCGGGCCGGGCCGCTCGCAGAGCGGATGGTCGCCGAGGGCCGGAGAGCGTGAAGGCAGGCGTGGGGCCGGCGAACCGAGTCGCCTGACTCGGTCTCCTTGGAGCGATCACCGTTGAGCGGTGGTGCTGGCTCCGTCGAGTGATTCCCGGATGATGTCCGCGTGCCCTGCATGCTGGGCGGTCTCCCTGATCAGGTGGAGCAGGATCCGGCGGGCGGACCAGTAGACCGTCTCCGGCGGAGACCACGGAGTGCTCGGTAGGGGCACGCGCCGGTCCATGTCCCGCAGGTCGGCCACAGCCTGTTCGGTCGTCCGTGCCGCGGCTGCGTACTGTTTCAGCAGCCCGGTAAGCGTCTCGTCGTCAGCCATGCCGTACTGCCCCATGTCCAGCATGCCCTTCGGCAGCTCTCCGTCCCCCTTGACCATGATCTGCATCCACACCTGCTCGCCTCGGGTGATGTGCTTGACGATCCCGCCCAGCGTGAGGTCGCTCGCGGTCGTGCGCTGTGCGGCTTGAGCGTCGGTGATGCCGCGAACCGTGATCAGCAGCAACTCCCGCTGCTCCGAGAGCGCATGCAGAAGCTCACCGCGCTCGCCTCGAAGAAGTGGGGTCGGGTTTTGCGACGAAGTGGTCATGAGCAAACCGTAGGAGGCATATAGGCCAGAAAGTGTCCTCGATTGCGGGTGGTGCGCGCGCACCAGGGAGACAACGGCCCCTCCCTCTGGCCGTCGCGTCAGGGGTCCGCTCCCGCAGCTCTCAGGCAACGACCGGTGCGGACACCTGCCCCAGCGGTGCCCGTGGGTGCTCCAGGTGCGCGGCCGCCCCCTCGGGCGACGAGTCGTACCCGAGTGCCGGCACACACTCTCGGCGGCGGCCCGAATCCGTTCGTCCAACCAATCTCGGCTGAGCAGGGGGTTGACGAGCGGTGCCAGATGGCATGCTCAAGCGCTCCGCCATCGGCTCGCGGCCTGGTCAACCAGGTACCACGGATTTGGATTGCACGGGACAGCGGCATTCAGCGGAACGAGGCACTCGGCACAGAGAAACCCCTGCAACGGTGCACAGGGGGGCCGGATGGTTCGGGTGGGGCGGTGGTGTCACCACCCGTGGATGAAGGCTGCGGCCTCGGCAGCGTTGTCGGCGACTCCGACGGGCAGCCACTCGCCGGACTCCTCCTCGAGCTCGAAGAGGACGCGGGGGGCGTCGGGGGCGAGATGCGCGGCTCGGCCGCGGGCCGCCGGGTCCAGGGGTTCGGCTCGGCGGCGGCCGGTGATCTGCCTGTCGGACTCCCGCCGGCGGTCGCGGCGTTCGGCCCACGCAGCCAGCGGTTCCCCGTCGGCGTCCACGTCGCTCTCCTATCGCCAGCGGGCCCCGGGGAGCAGGTTCCCGGGGGCGTCCAGCCATGGTGTCTCACCGTCGGGACCCACCGTAAGGCCGAAGCGGTCCAGGACGGGGCTGCCTTGGGCCTCCCACCACCCGCAGGCCGACTCTACGGCGTCCCACAGGCGCCGCGGGCCGTGCTGGTAGACGATGCCCGGCCCGTACCCCTCCGGCCACCGCACCGCCGCCCACGAGTGATCGGTGAGGGAGTACCACCAGGCGGCCGGGGCGCCGTCGGGTTCGGTGTGGGTGGTGTGCGCGACATGGGTGACGGCGAGGCTGATGGCGTGGTGGGCCTCGGCGAGCTGGTCGGGCTGCACGGCCGTGCCGGTCGAGCCCGGCCACTCCTTGACGTACTTCTCGACGTCCGGCCAAACCGTGCGGTGCGACCGCGCTTTCATGAACTCCACCGCGGTGACGAATGGCCCGGACGCGGTGCCGTCGGCGTGGACCGTGAGGCGGGCGGCGGCGTCGCGGCTGCTGTAGTGCGTGCCGTACGGGGCGACGATGACGCCGCCGGGCCTGACCTGTTCCACCCAGGCGCGCGGGATGCTGCGCACGCCGAACGTGCACAGCAGCCGGTCGTACGGGCCGCGGTCGGGGTGGCCGGCGAGGGCGTCGCCGGTGACCGCCTCGGCGTAGAGGCCGAGGGTGCACAGCCGCTCCCGCGCCGCCGCCGACACAGCCGGGTCCACGTCGATGGTGGTGACGTTGGCGGCGCCGCACCGGTGCGCCAGAAGGGCGGCGGTCTCGCCGGTGCCGGTGCCCGCGTCCAGGACGCGCATCCCGGCATCGGCATCCAGGGCGGCGAGGAGGCGGAACACCACCGAGGGCTGGGAGCTGGACGACGTCGGAACCGTGCCCGGATTAGTGCCGCGATGGGCGCCGTCGTCCCACTGGGTGACCACGGACAGGTCACTATCGGCGTATCCGTACCAGGCGGCCGGATCCGTGCGCCGGTCCACGGTCACCGCGCGGGCAGCAAGGACGCCGGCCGTCTGCTGGCGGTCGGCCGGGATGAACGGCCACATGACCGGAGGCAGGAACGCCGCGCGGTCGACGTCGGCGAAGGCGGGCGCCCAGTCGGAGGAGAGGGCACCGGATTCCATGAGGCAGCGCCCCAGCTCGGTACGGCTGGGGCGCTCCTGGTGTGCGATGACGGTCATGGGTTACCGGTGCTTCCCGCCACCGGAGGGCGTGCTGGTGTCGGGATTGGACGGCGGCGGTGGGGGCGGGGTGGAGATCGGCGCGGACCCTCCGCCGTGGCTCCCTCCGCCACCTCCTCCTCCGCTGCCGCTCCCTCCACCGCTCCCGCTCCCGCTCCCGCTGTTCCCGCTGTTGTTGGCCATGGCGGTACTCCTCTCGGTCGTGCGGTACCGGCCGGGCCTGGTGGCCGGCCGGGGTCGTACGCCCCACGGTCGGGGTGCCGAAGCGTCAGGGGAAGGCCGCCTCGGCAGCCGCCCCGCCGCGCGGCCGCCTCAGGGGTCGGCGATCCGCTCGGCACGACGTCGGATCACGATGAGGGTGTCCGGGGCATCTGTTTCCCACTGGTGGAAGGTGCCGCCGTAGATGGGCCGCAGCACCCACACCGGCACAGGGCCCGGGCCCTTCTCGCGGACGTCCGTGACGATGGCGCCGTGTCCGGCGGCGTCTTTGACCTGGTCGCCGACCCACGCCCGGGGCCCGCTCACCGGGCGCCCGCCACGTCCGGAGCGAGCAGGCGCAAGGGTTCCAGCTCACGGGGGTCGGCCGTCCACTCCCGCCCCGAGCCATCCATGGGACGCATGTGCGCGGTCCGGCCGACCGGCTTGCCGGTGACCTTGGAGGTACGGATGAACACAGTGCCGACGGTGCCGGTGCGCTCCGTTGCGGGGTGGATGACCTCCCGCCCCAACAGGTGGTGGTCGCCGTCCTCCCGCACCCACACGTTCGTGTCGTTCCTGATCACGTCCGTTGCCTCCTGCCTGTCGGCTTGGGGTGGGAGTGCGCCCCGTTGCTAGGCCAGGACGCACCCTCGGGGGGATGTGCTGTGCGTAGTCAACCGGTGACAGGCAAGGTGGGGCGTGGGCTGTGCCGGACTTTCAGGCGGACTTTTCTCCCCCGGTGCGCCTGAAAGTCCGGGCCGGGTGGCTCTACCGTGCGAGGAGAGGTCACACCACGGAATGCGAGGGGGCGTCATGTCCGAACCGGCGGAGGAGCCAAGGGCGTTCGCGGACCTGGTCGACGGTTTCGGGTGGCGTAGCCCCCAGCAGTTCATCCGCGTGTACGCGGCTGTCGCGGCCCGGATCGGTGAACGCGAGGACGTCACCGA
The DNA here is from genome assembly GCF_035917235.1 of Streptomyces sp. NBC_01294. Lineage (NCBI taxonomy): Bacteria > Bacillati > Actinomycetota > Actinomycetes > Kitasatosporales > Streptomycetaceae > Streptomyces > Streptomyces sp. NBC_01294. The sequence goes on along the minus strand of NZ_CP108424.1, from coordinate 264,913 downwards.
CCGGCAGATCCGCCGGTGGCGAGCGCCGGCACCGCCGTGCCCGCAGCCGGGCCGTCAACGGGTTTTAGAAGCGATGCTCGGCGTGCCCCTGGAACAGGCTGGCTTCCGGGTTCCGGAGCACCGCCGCAACCCTGTCACGGCCCCCGTGGCGGTGCTGGACCCGATCCCCGAACTCCGCGAGAGGCCCGATCCGATGCAGGACCGCCGCACCATCCTGGCCGCCGCGGGCGGCATCGCCCTCGGCGTGGCCGGAATAGCGGCGCCCGCCACCGCCTACGACGCGCCCCTCATCGGCACGGACACCGTGACCGACCTGCGCCGTGGCCTCGCCTCGCTGTACGGGCTCGACGACCGGTTCGGCGGCGCCACGGTCGGCCCGCTCGCCGCCGCCCACCTCTCCCGCGTGCGGCGCCTGATCGATACCGGGTCCTATCCCGAGACGATCGGTCGCCAGCTGAGGCTCATCTCCGGCGAGACTGCCGAACACGTCGGGTGGCTGGCGTTCGATGCCGGCGACCACGCGCGTGCCCGCTCGTACTGGGTACAGGCGCGCGAGACGGCGGCCGAACTGCGTGACGACTCCCTCGGCGTCCTGGTGCTCGCGTCCATGGCGCTGCTGGAGCTGCGGGAGAAACAGCCCCGGCCCGCGCTGGACCACGCCCGGCAGGCCGCCGAACTCGCCGCGCCTTGGGCGCCGCCGTCGCTGCTGTCCATCCTCGCCACCCGGGAAGCACGGGCGCTGGCCATGTTCGGCGACTCGGCGTCGGCACGCACCACGCTGGCCAACGCGGCCCGCCTGTACGAGAAGGACCGCGGGTCCAGGCCGGCACCGGACTGGACGCTGTTCCACGGCCCCGCCGAACTCGCCTCGGCACAGGCCGAGCTGTTCACCGCGGCCGGGCATCACCGCGCTGCCGTGTCGTGGCTGCGCCGTTCCCTGGAACGGCAGGAAGCCACCTACGCCCGCAACGAGGCCTTGCAGCGGGCCGGACTCGCCGGAGCGCTCGCCCGGTCGGGAGACGCCGACGAGGCTGCACACCACATCGAGCAGGGCGAGGCCCTGCTCACCGAAGTGTCCTCGGGACGGGCGCGGGAATCGCTGGCCGTGGCCCGCCGCGAGCTGGACCGTGTCCGCCCCGCCCGATAAGGAGCCCCCGTGAAATACACCACCGTCACCGACCCTGTCGCCGCCGGGCGGGAGCTGGACGACCTTGCCCCCGTCTATGAAGCCGTGTTCGCCGAGCCCCCATACTTGGAGGGACCGCGTGACGTCGCCGAGTTCCTGGAGCGCTACCAGCGCGAGCACAAGACGCCCGGCTTCCGGCTGGTCCTGGCCCGCGACGCCGGTAAGCTCGCCGGGTTCGCCTACGGCCTCCCCCTCGCGTCCACCACCGGATGGTGGTCCGGATTCCAGGACACCGACCTGCCCGAGGAGTTCACCCGCGAGGACGGACACCGCACCTTCGGCGTGATGGAACTCGCCGTGCTCGCCGACCGGCGCGGCCACGGCGTCGGCCGGGCCCTGCACACCGCTCTGCTCGACGGAGTCACCGCCGAGCGGGTCACCCTCACCGTCCGCCCCGAAGCGCCGGCCGCCGCCTGGTACGAGCGCCTCGGATACACGCTCATCGGCCTTACCCGGCCTTGGGATGGGGCACCCGTGTACCGATCCATGATCAAGCCACTGCGGCCCTGATGTTAGATGATCGCCTCGACGGCCCTGCGGGCTTCGTCCTCGTCCGCGATGCGGGCATTGAGCCGCTGGACCTTCCTGATCGGCATCTCCGCGGCCGCGACAAGGAACGTGCCGATCCTGCAGGACGGCGGTGCGGGGTGGACAGCTAGCTGCCAGAGAGTGCCGGCTCCCTCCTTGACCTGACAGTCGAGGCGCCCCTCGCCATAGGGATGTCGGTTGTAGGGCAGACAGCAAGGTAGTCGACCCCTCGGCCAGCAAGGCCGCCAGAAAGTCCATCCTCCGCATTCTGCCTGGCCCCGCCGACAAGCCGCCCCTCGATCGGCGGCCGGTCACGCGCGCTGGTAGCCGTGACCCGGCGGCGGGTACTCCCGGCCCGGGGCTCCGGCCACCCCGTGGAGGACGCTCCACTCGAACTCCGGCAACTTCCCCGGCAGCCCGGTCCCATCGTCGGCAGCCTCGTCGATCGCCTTCAGGAGCCGCAGCGACCGCTCCTGGTCCGCCTTCGCCCGCTCCGAGCCCCGGGCCGCGGGGCCGGGCCCGGCGGGGGTGGAGCGGTACGCGGGAGGTGCAGGGCGCCCGAGCGCCACGCACCCGCCAGCACCGCGGCCCCGGCCAGCAGGCTCAGGGACAGGCCCGCGGTCCCGTACCCGGACTGGTCGGCCCACCAGCCGCATGCGGCCAGCACCGTCCCCGCCAGCACGCCAGCGCCGGTACGGCGCTGCCTGCCCGTCATCACCACCGCTCCCCCGTCCAGTTGATGCGGGTCAGCTCTGGGGCCCGTGTCCTTGGAGATCTTCACGGCGTATGAGCGGACCTCGTCGGACTCCGGCACCCACGGCCCGGGAAGCGCACCCGGGGGGCCGGACGGCCGGCTCGGGCCGAGGGCCATGCGGACGCAGGTGATCATGAGGACCGCCACGGCGCCGAGCAGCAGCGTCCACGCGGCCGGGCCGCAGCCCGGCCAAGGGGCCGCCGTACCGGGCGCCGTAGTGGTGGACGGCCCAGCCCGCGCCGCTCAGCGCGAGGCCGAGCGCGGTGCCGCCGAGGAATCGTCGCGGGTTCACCGCTGGTTCTCCTTCCGCCGGGCCGCGACCCATCTGGTCGTACCCCCCTGGCAACGGTCCCCACCCGCGAAGGGTCCCAGTCATCCTGGCGGCCGGGTGCTGTCTGAGCACTGGGGCTCCGGGCCGCCCTTCCATCGCCGTGTGGTGGGATGGCTCGATGAACGCTCGCGATGTCGCTCGCCGACTACCGGATATCGCCACCCTGCGAAACCTGTGCCGGTCGATGGCGATGCTGGACGCGATCCTCCAGCCCGGCGCACCGTACCTGCGTCACCACCGGTTCGACGCCCACTGGTCCGCGACGCAGGAACTGGCCTCGATGGACAACGGCGGGGGAGATACGTACTCCATCGTCTTCTCGGCGGCCGGAGCGTACATCCGCGGGTTCGACCACGAGTCTCCAATGAGCCCGTACGCGGGCGACGGGACGCCGTGGCCCGGCGTGGTCGACACCGTCCCGGAGGTCTTCCGGTCCTGCGTCGAGGAACCTGCTTTCCATCTGGATGGCATTGCGCACGTCACCGTCTGCCTGTGGCGGGAGAACACTGACGGGCAGTGGCGGACGGGAGAGGTCGACTTCGAAGGCGGCCGTTTGGTCCCGGACGGGTCCGACTGGCTCTTTCGCCGCCTGGTCGAGGGGACGCCCGAGACGTACCAGGCATGGGCGCAGAGGTACTACCGCACTCCGGTGGACCTGGACGCAGTCATCGATGTGTACGAGCTGCGGCCTCTCACGTCGGAGCTGGTCGTCGCCTTGAACCCCACCGTGACGCTGGAGCAGCTCGGTGACACCATCGCGTCGATCGGCTACCGGGCCTGAGCAGAAGCGGGGCCGTCCCTGCGCTGTGTCTTCCGCTACTGGAACTTCTCCACAGGCGTGCGCCGGCCGGCCCGGAAGTCGATCAGGGCGGCACTGATGTCGAGCGCCGAGCCGAAGAAGAGCACCGAGCGATCAGCCGCCACGAGGATCGTGCCACCACCCCGCACACGGTGCACGACAGCCACCACACCGTCCCCGGGCAGCAGCACGTGACCGGTTTCGGCGTCCGGAGCGATTCGGCGGTACAGCGCCTCGCCGAACTCGATGAGGCGCTGCTGCTCCGGCGTGGGCGGCAAGGCGTCTGCGGACTTCTTCGCGCTCTCCTCGCTCATCCCGCCGCCCCGTCCGGGACTGCGGCGAACTCCGCGATCAGGTCCGCGTCGCGCATTCCGGGCAGGGCGTACCCCTCGGCCTCGTCCCACGGGACGTCGAGGTCGTCCATGTGCACACGCCAGTCGGCATCCGGCATGGCCCGGCGCAACTCCGTGACGGAATCCAGCACATGGGCGATCACCGGCATCAGGCGACCGGGATCGAGCGGCATTTTGGTGGACCCGGCGACGATCTCCTGAGGCCCGGCCGCACGGTCGTACACGTACAGGCTTTCCTCGTCGCTGTAGGGAAACGACGCAATGTGTGCGGCGACGACGTGCGCGATGGAGGCCGACTCGGCCTCGGTCAGTGGTGTCGTGCGGTGCGCGCTGTAGTAGAGGGAGACGCTCATGGCGGGCAGCGTATGACGGGGGTGTGACAGTGCGGGCCGAGCGCCGGGACGAACCCCGCCCGGGGCCGACGCCCGGCCGGGCGGGGAACAGCCCTTGCCTGCCCCTGACTACGCCGTCGGCGCGGCGTGCTCAAGACGGGCCCGGAGTTCGTCCTCGGCTGCGGCGAACTCGGCAGGCAGCCCTGGCAGGAGGGCAAGAGCGGCAGTGATGAGCTCCGCCGACGCCCGTGGGTCTTCCCGGACCGCCCGGAACAGTACGGCGGCGTCCATGGGGGCCAGCTGGTAGCGCCATGCGGGGTGGGCGTGCGTGGCCGCGTAGTGGGCGGTCAGGATCTCGACGGAGGACAGCTCGGCTCCGCACCGGCGCAGGAGCATCGCCAAGCCGTACTGGTTGATGAGCCCGCAGATGTCCTCTGCTCGGGCCTGGTTGCGGTGGTGCGCGTCGTGGATCTCGTAGACCACGGCGTACACGAGCGCGCGTTCCCGGTCCGTGCGCGGCATCGGGAACGGCTCGTCCCTCAGCAGCGCCTCGATGTCGGCCGGACGGAGGAGGGGGCGACGGCTCGTGCCGGTAGTGGGGCAGATCGTCAGGCGGACGGCACCGAGTGCGACGGCGTCCTGCGAGAGCTTTCGCGCGTACCGAAGGCCCTCGCCCGCCGCCGGCTCGGCCTCCCGGCAGGCTGCCCGCACCTGCGCGACCGTCGGCCCGTCGGTCCACGCGAACGTCCACGCGCGTGCGGAGCCGGACCACTCGGCCTCGACCGCACCGTGCCGGTGGAGGTCGAGGCCGAACCGTTCGCTGAGCGTACGGGCGAGTCGGCGAAGGCGCGTCGCGCGGTCGGAAGCCATCGGCCGCCAGTATCCACGGAACGCAGCCGGACCCACGCACCGGTCCGGCCTTCGCGAAGCGCCGGTCCCGGCCCTGGCCCAACGGCATGGTTGCGCGCCGACCCGCCGGAGACGCCGGCGCTGACGCGGCGGTGCCGCGCAGCCAGGCCGGCCAGGCCGGCCAGGCCGGCCAGGCCGGCCAGGCCGGCGTCAGGCGCAGGCCTCCCGATCCCGACCGGAACCGGTCGATCACGCGTGCCTCTCCGAGGACGGCCAGGGGCGGCGTCCCGGGCGTGGCCAGGTGCTTGACGGTCAGTCCGAAGGTGCCTGCGGACAGGGCGGCGAGGGTGTCGGCGTCTTCGTTGGTTGACCAGCCGGAGAGGCGGTCCTCGTCTGCGGCGTCGTCGGCCAGGAGCAGGTGCGGGTCGTCCAGTCGGAACCGGCGCGTCCCGCCCCCGGCGACGGCGACGACCAGGGCGGCGGACGGTGCTTCCATGGGGACGGCGATCTTGCCGTGGGCCAGGAGCCAGGCGACGACTCCGTGCACCTGATCCGGCACGCCCGCGGAGTCATGGTCGGCTGGCTGCCCGACGAAGTCAGCCCGCCTCCCCGGCGGCGCGGCCCTCGCCGCGGCCGCCGGCCCTCGCCCCATGATCTGCCCGGGCTCCGGCACGCCTTCGGCCTCGCCATGGCCGCAGCACTCCGCACAGCCGGCCTGACCGTGGAGACCCGAGGCGATGAGTGGCTCCTGGTCCTCTTCGACAACACAGCCGACGCCTCACCCCCGCAGGTGGCGGGGCCGGCGGGCTGAGAGCGCCTACGGGGCGGGGGTGAACTCCACGTCGGTGCCGCCACAACCGGCAGCGATGTCCAGCAGCCGGTCCCGCTCCGCCTCGTCGACCGCGAGGCCCCAGCAGAGCTTCGTCGCGGTCCATTCGGAGCCGTACCGGCACAGCGCGTCCGGGGCTGGCGGCAGCCACTGCGCCGGGTCCTGGTCGGCCTTGCTCCTGTTCGAGCGGGCTGTCACCGCCACCAGAGAGGCCGGCTGGCCCTGGTCGTTCGCGTACGCCCTCCCGCCGCGTCGGTCACGGAGACCTCGTCGTAGTACGAGACCCACATACCCCCCGTCAGCGCGCAGCCCGGACCGATCTCCGGGTAGTCGACCGCCTCCGCCAGGAGGACCTCCTGGCGGGTGTTGCAGCCGTCGGCCGGAACATCACCGGCATTCCAGTGCTTGAACGAGGTCCGCTGGTAGCCGGTCCGGTCCTCCACCGCGACGGGCAACGCGGACACCGCGACCCCGATCGGCAACACCTGCGGCACGACGGCCGCGACCGGAGCCGGGGTGGCGGGTGGTGCGGCCGCGTGCGCGGCCGTGGGCAGAGACAGAGTCAGGGCGAAGGCGGCGGCCGCGACAGCGGACCGCTTCATGATCATCATGGACCGGTTGTACCGGCCCCGCACCGTCACCAACAGGCCACCCCGACTCGGTTCACCCGCCCGCGCACACCAGTTCACCGGCGAAACGCCACTGCACCCTGCGGCCAGCGGCCCCCGCGGTCTGCTGGGACTACCCGCGCCGCGGCCCTGTCCCGGCAGGGGTGATCAGGCCCTGCGCAGGCAAGACGCCCCGGCAGGACGGCACCACAGGTCAAGGGTGGTGATCAACGATGGCCAGACCCGTCTGGACCGGGGTCCTCTCCTTCGGACTCGTCTCGATACCGGTCGCGCTGTACACCGCGACCGACAGCCACACGATCCACTTCCACCAGCTGCAGCGCGGCACTTCCGACCGGATCCGCAACCGGCGGGTGAACGAGCGCACCGGCAAGGAGGTGGAGCTGGAGGAGATCGTCAAGGGCTACGACACCGGCGAGGAGTACGTGCTCGTCGAGCCGGAGGAGCTCGAGGAGATCGCTCCGGGGCGGTCGAAAACGATCGAGATCAGCGGGTTCGTGGACCTGGACACCGTAGATCCGATCTTCTTCGACAAGACGTACTACCTGGGGCCGAAGGGCAAGGAGTACAGCAAGGTCTACGGCCTGCTGGAGCAGGCGCTGGAGGAGTCCAGCCGGGCCGGGATCGCGACCTTCGTGATGCGCGGCCGCGAGTGCCTCCTCGCTCTGAAGGCGGAGAAGGGACTGCTGGCCGTGCACACACTGCACTGGTCGGACGAGATCCGCGACCCCCACCAGGAAATCCCCGACCTGCCCAAGACCGGCAAGGCGAGCGCGGGGGAGCTGAAAATGGCCCACCAGCTGATCGACGCCCTCGCCATCGACTGGCAGCCAAAGGAATACGACGACGTCTACCAAGAGAAGGTCGCCGCCCTCATCGAGGCCAAGCAGGCCGGCGAGACGGTCGAGAAGGCCGAACCCGCGCCGAAGGCCACCGGCGCCGTGGACCTCATGGAGGCCCTGCGCGCGTCCGTCGAACGCGCCCGCAGCCCCAAGGACACCGGCGAGAAGGCCAGCACCTCCACCACCCGCGCGAAGAGCGCCGGGAAGGGGTCGGGCGCCGCGAAGAAGCGCACCACCAGCTCTCCGGGAACCTCCCGTTCCCGGTCGCTGGAGTCGCTGACGAAGGCGGAGCTGTACGAGAAGGCCACCAAGGCCGGCATCCGCGGCCGATCCGGCATGAGCCACGACGAACTCGCCGACGCCCTCGCCCACGCCAAGAGCAGCTGAGCAGCCGGGAGACGTTCGGCCCTTCAACCGGCGGCCTCGGTCGGCCCGGTTCCGAACCGCAGAACATCCTCCACGCCCATGTCCAAGCGCAGCCGCTGGAACCTGAGCGGGTGGCGGAAGACGCCGCCGTGGTGTCGATGAGCGTTGGCCGCGCGAACTGCGGGACGACCACGCACGAATCAGCATCGCGAAGCGGCTGGCCAAGTAGTCAGCACTCCCCGTTCGTGGCAGCCCCGCCCCACGCGGGGCTGCCACAAGCGTCTAGACGGCCTGGTCCCGGCACTGAGCTGACGCCGCCCGAAACCCCCGTCCTCGGGCGGCGTCAGCTCAGTGCCGGGACCGCGAGAGGCCCCCCGGTCGTCGGCGGGGGCTCCGGTTTCCCGTCCCCTCACCGACCCTCCGGCGCCCACTCTGCCAAGCCCTGGAGCACCGCGCATTGGCCCGGCGTGCACAGTGTCTTGACGGAGAGTCGCCCCGCCGCCCGCGCCCCGGGGCCCCGGCTCTTGTTGCGCGGGCCGCCACGGCCGGTGTAAACCCGTGATCATGCTGCCCGAGAGAACGTTCCGCAGCGCGGAACTAGCGCCCGCCGACCGTTTCGAGAGCTGGCGGGCCCTGATGTCGGAGACGCATGCGCCCATGGAGATGCGCAGTGAGCACGCCGCCGACTTCTGGGTGAACCAGCGCGTCATCTCGCTCGGCGGGATCACGGTCTATCCGATGGAATGCCGTCCCCTGATCTTCCAGCGCACACCGAAGCTGATAGCGAGGTCGGACCCCGAGGCGTTCCACCTCTCGCTGATCAAACGCGGGGCGGGAGCGGTAACGCTGGGCAAGAACACCGTGGTGCACGGTGTGTTTGACATCCACACCAGTGACACGTCACGGCCGTTCGAGATCAGTTCCGGCCCGCATTCCGTCGAGATCATCGGGGTCGAGGTACCCAAGGCGCTGCTGCCGCTGCCCCCGCACACCGCTGGCCGGGTCATCGGCAAGCGCATCTCGGCCCGGGAGGGAATGGGGGCCCTGCTGGCCACCTTCCTCGACCAGGTGACCAAGGACAGCCGGTCGTACCGTCCGGCCGAGGGCCCGCGCCTGAGCGGCGTACTGGCCGATCTCGTCGCCTCGCTCTTCGCCGGTGTCCTCGAAGCGGACCGGTCCTTGACCCCGGAGACGCACCGGCGTGCCCTGGCGCTCCGCGTGATGGCCTTCATCCGGGACAACGCCGACGATCCGCTGCTGGACGTCCCCGCGATCGCCGCCGCCCACCACATCTCCGTCAGCTATCTCCACCGGGTGTTCCAGCAGGCGGGGGACGGGGCGACGGCCGCTGCTTTCCTTCAGGGCCAGCGGCTCGCGCGGGCACGCCAGGACCTGGCGGACCCGCTGCACCAGGAGGTGCCCGTGCACGTCATCGGCGCCCGGCGGGGCTTCCGGCACGCGTCCGCGTTCAGCCGGGCGTTCCGCGAGGCCTATGGCCTGCCGCCCGCGGCCTTCCGCGGGCAGGCCCGGGCGGACAACCTGGCCGGGACGCACGCCTCCTAGTGGGGCGGGGGTGCCCCGGCCCTCTCCCAGCCACTGGGCTGGCCGCCACCGTGTGCAGGGCGATCTCTCTTCGTCCGTCGACGTGGCAGTTCTGCCTGACCGCGGTGTAAGGCCGCCGTAGGAGCTGCTCGCCGTCGAGCTTCAAAAGGTCGAAGGAGATGGAGTAGGTCGACCACCGGGCGGCCAGGCCCGGGGCGCTGCGGGCGCGGGCGGCGGTGCTGCAACGCCTGGAACGACAGCCGGCCGATCGCGGGGTCCCAGACGACGAGCTCGCCGTCGAGGGCCAGGCCGCCGGGGCGCTGCCCGGCGACCGCCACCAGGTCCGACCGCCGCGGTCCTGGACCAGCGCCCCTCGCGGGCCTCCTGTCGTTGACCATTCCCGCCGACCACACCACGTCCTAGACTGCGACCGCTCCAAAACCTGGCGATCATCAGGAGGGCGCGCAAGATGAACCGAGCACTGATCAGCGCATTTGCGGCCGTGACGTTAGTTGTGTCCGGGGGAAGTGCCGCCACCGCTTCCGACGGCGCTCCGCCGCGCACCACGCACGGCCCTTGCCAGTACACACAGACCCCGGACGAGCCGCCCGCGCGTCATGTTCCGCTGCCGCCTGACCCGCGGCGCACCCCTAGCCGTGGCACGGTTGACATGGCTGTTCCGACCAGCCAGGGTCCGCTCCCACTGCGTTTGGACCAGGCCAAGGCGCCGTGCACGGTCCAGAGTTTTCTGCACCTGGCACGGCATGGGTTCTACGACCGGACGGTGTGCCACCGTCTGACGGCGTATCCGACGCTGAAGGTCCTGCAGTGCGGCGACCCGACCGGTACCGGTGAGGGAGGGCCCGGGTACAAGTACAAGGACGAGCTGCCGGTGGATTTGCCACCCGCACCGACCGATCCGACCGGCGCGCGCCGCCTGTACGGGCGCGGCCTGCTGGCGATGGCCAACGCCGGCCCGGACACGAACGGCTCACAGTTTTTCGTCGTTTACGGCGACTCCGCACTACGCCCGAACTACACGGTGTTCGGCACGGTCGGCCCCGACGGCCTGGCAACACTCGACAAAACCGCCGCCGGAGGAATCGAGCCGACCGCGGAGGACCCGGCGCCGGTCGACGGCACACCCGTGCTGCGGACCGAACTGCTCCGCGTCCGGCCGTCCTGCTGGCATTGACTCCCCCGCGGCCGCGCCAAAGCCGCGGCCGCTGCGGTGGCGTCTGTCCGGGGGCCAGGGTGGGGGTGGTGGTGGAGCGGGAGCGGGAGCGGGAGCGGGCCATTGTCGTGAGCCGACCAGGAGGCCCGCTTCCTGGTCCGGCAGGATCTCCTGGACCGGCTGCACCACCGGCAGTTCGAGTTCGCCGTGCGGGACCTGATGCACCGCGACGGCTGCGCGGATGCCCTGCAGGTCGGCGGCCGCGGCAACAACGGTGCGGACGTGAAAGCCACCGATCCGTACGGCCGGCGCTGGGTCATCCAGTGCAAGCACCACAAGGCCGGCTGGTCCGGGAAGCCTGTCGGCCCCCGACCTCCACGTCCTCAACGGCACCGGACGTCAGGTCCACGGAGGTGACGTGCTGGTCATGCTCACCAACGGCCGCATCACCAGCAACGCCGTCACCTTCGCCAAGTCGCAGCGCCTGCACCTGGTCGACCGCCACCTCCTCGCCCAGTGGGCCGCCGGATCCCGCCCCCTGTGGGAACTCCTCCGCGCCGTACCCCCACCCCGCAAACCGACCCCGCTGTCCTGAGCCCCTCCCCCGGCAACGGGCCCCGGGCGGCAGCAGCCCGGTGAAGGGGCCGCCCTCTTCCGGCGCTCGCAACAGCAGGCCATGGCCGCACCCGCCACCGCGGGCGTTACTGCCGCTGTCGCGCAGCCGGCGCCCGCTGCCAGGCGACGTCGCGCCGCCCTGCAGTCCACATCGGTATAAGGGGACGGCCAAGCCCCGCCGCCGGTGTTGTGCTGCGGGGCTGGCGAGGCCACTGGAGCCCGGTTGCTGGCCAGGGTAGTCGGAGCGTCCCAGGCCGGGCGGCCGGTTTCCGCGTCGCTCGATGGGCCGCTGTGGGGGGAAACGCTGTGCGTGGGCAGGCCGGTCGGGGCAGCCTGGAGGTCGTGGACCGGCCTCTCGGCCAGCCCGACCCCGCGCCACGAGGAGGAGATGGTCGTCACGGACAGGGTGCTGCAGGCGTTGGGAGCCGCGCACGAGGGAGCGGTGGGGGTGCTGCTGGCCGACGGCAGCGAGCCGGGCCCGGTCTACTTCGACGTGGGCAGCGGACCGTCCCTGCCGTCCTCGACCGAGTGGCACGCCTATGATGGCCGGTTCGGCCGGCCCCGGGCCGCCCTCCTGCGGGGGACCTGCTCGTGCGGCTGGCGGGCCATGGCCGAGTACCCCCTCGACTGGACCACCGAGCCGCTGTACGAGGCGGACGTCGACCTGTCCGGGCCGGTCGCGGACTACGACGCACACCTGTCGGCGATCCGGGACGCGGCCGTCCAACTCCCCCCGGACCTCACCGGGCTCCTCACCGAACTCGTCCGCCAGCTCGACGGCCTGGCCACCGAGAAGCCGCAAGGCCCGCGGAGGGCGGCGGCCCCTGCGGAATGCACACGTCCGCGCGGACTGCCGGGCGTGACCGCGTGCCTGTGGGGCGGGCGGCGGGTGGCGTGCCCGGTGGCAACGGGGCGGGCGGGCCGGGGTGAGCCACCGTGCCCGTGTTGACGTGGGGCAATCGGGACGGCCCCCGAGGGCCCGCAGGGCGGTCCTGCACTTGCGTTCCCGTGTTCCGGGGCGGGATTGGGCGGCGGAGCCCTTGGTCACCGTTCCGCTGATCCGTTCGATGACATACGCTGCCAAACGGGCGAGGCGATCCACCCAGTCAGTAGTGAGTCGAGAGGTCGATGGCACGGGAGCCGATGACGCACGGACGGGACACCGGTCCGCCGGAGGTCCGTGGCACCTGGAACTCGACGCTGTCGTCCGAGGAGTTCGCCGCGGTCAGGGGCGTCGGGTTCGATCCGGTCGGGCAGGTGTTCGGCACAGCCGTCTTCAACCGGTCCTCTTGGAACAGCCCGGGCCAATGGGCGGGCACCTGCGGCGCGGAGTGGTCCTCCTCGATGCGGGTGTCGTCCTCCTCGCAAACGGTGCAGTCGATGTACGCGGCGCGGACGCTGGCCCTTACCCGCGCGGTGGCCGAGTGCCGCACGCTCGGCGGTGACGGGATCGTCGGGGTGACGCTGCGGGTCGGCAAGTTCCCCGCCGGGGGTCTGGAGTTCACCGCGTGGGGCACCGCGGTCCGGGCCCGTTCGCGCATCAGACCGCGTCTTCCCTTCACCTCGCACCTCAGCGGCCAGGACGTCGCCAAGCTCATGGACCGCGGATGGGTTCCCACCGGTCTCGCCTTCGGCATCGCCCTCGCGACCCGGCACGACGACTGGCGTACCTCCCGCCGAAAAGCGTGGACCGCCGAGAACCAGGAAGTCCCCGCGTACACCCGGCTGCTCCACCACGCCCGCCAGGACGCCCGGGGACGACTGGCCCTCGAGGCCGTGAAGCACGGTGGCGACGGGGTGGTGGTGGAGGGACCGGAGCTGACGGTGAGTGAGAGCGAATGCCCCGGAATCGAAGGCGCGCGCGACCTCACGGCGGAGGCGGTCTTCGTCGGCACCACGATCGCCCGGTTCCGCCGCTCCGAGCGGCCCGCCGGGCCCGGGACACTGACCATCATGAGACTGGAGCGCGAGCGCTGACATGACCGAGCGAACGGGGCAGGGGCCGGCCGGGGGAACCGCAGGGCCGGCTGCGGAGGGCGTGGCCGAGGACGCGATGCGGCGGCTCGCGCAGCTACAACCGGGCGAGAAGGGGTCGCTCTTCACCTCGGACCTGACGGTGAACGAGTTCCTGCTGGTGCGCGAGGTCGGTTTCCGGCCCCTCGGCCTGGTCCTCGGCACCTCCGTCTACCACGTCGGCATCCAGTTCGGCCGGTGGTCGAAGAACCAGGAGCTGACCAAGCTGTCACAGGCCATGTACGACGCGCGCGAGCTGGCGATGAACCGGATGGAGGCGGAGGCGAGCGCCCTGGGGGCGGACGGGATCGTGGGGGTGCGCCTGGACATCGAGTTCAAGGAGTTCGGGTCGGACATAGCCGAGTTCATCGCGATCGGCACGGCCGTGAAGGCGGACGGCGCCGACCCCGGACCGGGCGGGACCTGGCTCAACAACAAGGGCAAGCCGTTCACCTCGAACCTGTCCGGCCAGGACTTCTGGACATTGGTTCGGGCCGGGTACGCGCCACTGGACATGGTCATGGGCTCGTGCGTCTACCACGTGGCACACCAGCGGTTCGGCCAAGTACTCGGCAACGCGGGCCGCAACGTCGAGATCGAGCCGTTCACCCAGGCGCTCTACGACGCACGCGGGCTGGCGATGAGCCGCATGCAGGCGGAGGGGAACGCCCTGGAGGCCGAGGGGATCGTGGCGGTGCAGTTGCAGCAGCACTCTCATACCTGGGGGTCGCACACCACCGAGTTCTTCGCGATCGGGACGGCGGTGCGCCCGCTCCGCGACGACCACGTCATCGACCGGCCGACCATGGTGCTGAGCCTCGATGCCTGAGATGCCTGGGACGCCTGAGATGGAAGTGGAACTGCTGGCCGCGGCGCTGCGCCGGGACAGCGCGGACCTGGACCTGTACGCCAACGTGCTGTTGGCGAGCCTGGCGGACTCGCTGCCGCCCGGCGCCGTGCGGGTCACGCGCAGGCGTTCCGTCGCCGACCGGGTGGCCGGGCGGGAGGGTTCGGTCGCCGATCTGGACGTGGCGCTCGGTGAGCAGCGGCTTTCTCTGCGGATGGACCGGGGGCGGGTGACCGGGGCGGTCTGCCACGAGGTCCGGGGCATCGTGCTCTCACGGCGCCCGGTGGGCCTGGACGAGTGGATCGACACCCTGGCCCGGTCCCTGGCCGGCGTCGCCGCCTCGAACGCCCGTGCCCGCGAGGCCCTTGAGCGCTTCCTGGCCTGAACTTCGCCGGTTTGCCCCGTCAGCCGAGCCGGGCCGGGGAGGAGGCGCCGGGGGCCAGCACGCGCGGGCTGCCGCCGCCGTCGGCGGCGGGGACGGTCCAAAGGCGCGTCTTCGACGACCAGGCAGTCGTGGGGTTCGGCACCGAGCCGCATGGCGGCCTGCAATACGGCGCGGGCGCAGGCTTGCCTTCCACCACGGCGGCCGCGTCCACAAGGACTTCGGGGACCGGCAGGCCGGTCCGGGCGAAGCGGCCGCGTACTCGGTGTTCGTAGTTCGAGGTCACCAGCGCCCACGAGCCCGCCGACAGGGCGCCCAGCAGATCCGCTGCGCCGTCGAAGGCCGCGTAGATGCCGGATCGGACGTCTTCGTCCTCCAACTCGTGCAGAGCCGCCAGGCACTCCGCCGGGTCGCAGTGCGGAGCGACCCAGGCGAATGTCTCCAGAGGCCTGGTACGCAAAGCCGTCTCGTAGACCTCTTCGGGGTCCAGACCGTACTGCTTCGCCCACGCCCGCCAGACCAGCCGCTGGTTTTCCACCGCATTGATCAACGTACCGTCCACATCGAACAGGACGTACTTGGCGGGTGCTGGCCGAGGCGGTCTGTTGATCATGTCACCAGCGCGCCAGCGACAAGTCGGCGGGCCAGACCGCTGGCACGACAGGCTCTGGGAGGTTCAAGTTCGCGGCCACGGCTCTGCAGAAGCCACCCGCCGTCTTCAACAACACGCTTCCGTAGCCAGCCGGCAGTACCGTCGATGCGGCGGCCCACCGGTTCTTCCAGGTACTCGAGGCTTCGGTCAAGCGCCTCGTTCACGGGCTGCGCGCCGGGTCGTGGTCCTCGGCGAAAAATCAGAGGTGGACGGTGGCCTCGGAAGGGCCACCGTCATGACCCGCCACCTGGAGCCAGCCCTTCCTCTGGGCGCAAATCTGCCCGAGAGCGGCCTTGGCATCCCCCTGGTGGCCAGGTCGAAGATCTCCCTGCCGTATCGGGTCCACCTCAGCGCCCATCGCCATGACGGTGACCCAGCCCCCTCGGACGGCAAGTCGGCCCAGTGGTCCCCGGCCTAACTCCGCGTGAGGGGCCGGGGCGGCATGGTGCGGGTGCCCAAGTTCTCCCCGCCGCGGCCGACCGGTACGCTCCCGCCCGTGAACGATCTTCGGGTGGGAGCGTCCGTAGTCGCGGGCGGACTGGTCTTCGGCACACTCACCGTCATAGGTGGCTGGTGGGCCCTCAACGGCGGGATCTACGGCTGCACCGCCGCGGACGCGGCATTGCAGGAGCCGATGGCCGCCCAGGTCCGGGCGCTCGGCACCCCGCAAGGAGCACAGGCCGACGACGCGTCCTTCTCCGGCTGCGACGACGACGACGCCTTCGCGTACGTCGGCCGGGAGTACACCGAGCCCGCCCGCCGGGCGGACGTAGTCGCCTACTACCGGACGGCCGCCGCCCAGAACGGCTGGCTGCCAGCACCGCCCGAGCCGGACGAGCCCGCCGGGCGCAACGACCCGGACGGCGAGCGGATCGGCCTCTGCTTCACCAAGCGGATCGACGGTGCCACCTCCCATCTCGGCGTGTCCTGGGCATTCGACGGGGAGCAGGGCTACACGGTGGAGGCCCGGGCGAGCCAGAGCGGCAGCTCCTGGTGTCCGTGAGGGCGGGCCCTGTGGCCGATGGCGGATGGAGTGCTCCCGACCGCCATTCGCAGGCCAGTACCACCACACCCTCTCCGCAGGACAAGAACGGAAAGACGACTTCATACGGACATCTGCCCACCGCATCACCGCGTTCCCGCGGCGGGCGCAGCAGAGGGCGCAGGAGACCGGGCAGTCACCACCACAACCGCCATTGAAGCCCTGGCCACCCGGCTGCTCACCCGCCGCCTCGCGTGGTCACCGGCCCAGGACGACCAAGCCCGGATCGCAGCCTGTCAAAAGTTCTGACAGCAACACCGGTTTCCTGTCCTACTCGGACCCGAGGACTCCACGGCATCTCCGGTCCGGGCATCAAGGACCACGTCAAGTTCTACTCCCGGGCACGCCAGGGGCGGGCTCATGACCATCTGCCTCGCTCCCGGCCAGGAGGTCGGCTACAACGGCGCGGCCAACGACAACGGCGACTCCCACACCTGGGCCATGAGCTGCTGTAGCCGGGTCCGCCCAGGCCCCTGCCGGACGCAGCCCGCCGGGGGCCTGCCCGCAACGACACGATGCGCGGCGGCCGGGGACAGCTCGTGCCGCCGCCCGCACGGCCAGCCCGCTTACCGCCGTGTCCCACACCGGTCAAGACACGACAATCCGGGAATAGCCGCCCGAACCGAATCGGAAGACCCTGGTGGGGGAGAAGGGAGCACGTCTTCGGGCTGTAGCGCGACCCTCGGCGTACTCCCGCCAGCGCGCACCGAAGGGACGGACATGAACGGCCTGGGACCTTGGATCTTCGCCCTCACGTACGTTGCTGCCGCGGGATTGATGGCGCACGTCATCGTAGCCAGCCGCCGAGCCCGGCACCCACGTCCGTCCGCGCCCGCCGCACGAGCCGCCCCGGCCCTCGGCAACGCGCTGTTCGAAG
Organism: Streptomyces sp. NBC_01294; assembly: GCF_035917235.1. NCBI lineage: Bacteria > Bacillati > Actinomycetota > Actinomycetes > Kitasatosporales > Streptomycetaceae > Streptomyces > Streptomyces sp. NBC_01294. The sequence goes on along the minus strand of NZ_CP108424.1, from coordinate 247,971 downwards.
CGGCCTTCCTCGCAGGCGGCCCCCGGCGCGTCGCGCACACGGTCCTGGTCGCCATGCAACGTGACGGCCGGCTGCACATATCCCGGGACGGCAACGTCACCCGGGTCCCGGGAGCACCGCGCAACGCGGTGGAGGGGCAGTTCGTCGGAGCGCTCGGGCGCGGCGGCGTCGTGACGGCGGAGCGCCTCTGCCGCCTTGTGATGCGCAGCCGCGCGGTCCGGGACATCGGTACCACTCTCGTGCGGGCCGGACTGCTCGTCGAGCCGACGGTGCTCGCACGCATCGTGCGGCGCAGGCGCATCGTGGCCGCCCTGCTCCCGGTCCTTGTGGTGTCCGGCTTCCCGGCGGCAGGGGACCACACCGCCAGGGCGCTCACCCCAGCAGGTCTGCTGGTCCTCCTGTCCATCGCGGTGATCGTATTCCTTGTCCGGACCTCCAAGCGGCGGCTGTGGTGCACCACAGCCGGCGCCGAGCGCCTCGCGTCCCTGCGGCGGGCTCCCTCTGCGGCGCTCCCCGGCACCGAACCGGTACTGGCCGGAGTGGCTCTGCTGGGCGTGGGCCAGCTGTCCGACCCCGAACTGGAGGCGGCCGTGGTGGGGCACGGCAGGTCCGACAGGGGCGGTTCCGGCGAGGCCGGAGCCGCCTGCGGCGGGGGCGAAGCCGGTGGCTGCGGAGGAGGCGGTGACTGTGGCGGCGACTGAGCGGCCGGTGACGCCCCGGCTCGGCATCGGCTGGCGGCCGGAGATTGATCTGACCGTCGAGCAGCTGCCGGCATCGACTTCGTGGAGGTCAACGCGGAGAGCCTGCCCCACGGTCAGCTGCCGGTCTCCCTGCCGGGCATACGGGCCCGCGGAACATCGGTGGTCCCGCACGGGGTGAGCCTCTCCCTCGGTGGGGCGCAACGTCCCGACGCGCACCGGCTGGCACACCTGGCGCACTGCGCCGAGGCGGTGGGGGCCCCGCTCGTGAGCGAGCACCTGGCCTTCGTATGTGCCGATGGTCTGGAGGCCGGCCACCTGCAACGCTCTCGCGCAGGAACGCGCCCGCGTCCGGCCAGGCCGGCGGGACGTGGACCTCGCGCAGGGTCTCGATCAGGTCGGGGAAGCGGCCCTCGCGGCGGGCCTTGGCGAGGTGGGAGGACAGGTGCCGGTACATCGGCGGCGTGTGCGGCAGCACGCCCTCGGAGACGAGCCGGTACATCACCTGCCGCAGCGTGACCTTGAGCGGCGCGTACCCGTCCACGATCTGCCGCGCCCGTTCCACGACGAGGGGCCACCGCATCCGTTCACGCGCCATACCGCATCAGGAAGTTGATCCGCCCCTTCAACGTCTTGGCGGCTCGCGCGTGAACCCTTCCCGGTCCGCGCGGTCCAAGGCGTCGTCGATGTCCCCCACCAGCTGCGTGCCCTTCCTCTCGGCCCCGTCCCGGGCGCAGCGCACGGGACTGGGTTGCCCCGGCCTGGTCTACGACCCGGTCGCCGGGCAGGCCACCGTCGTGTGCAGGGCGGTCTTCTCGTCGTCCGTCGTGGTGGCAGTCTGCCCGACCCCGGAGGGCCGTGTGGCCGCACGGCGGGACAGGTCGGCACAACGGATCCCACCGCCAGAGCGCCAGTCCAGCACCGGTCCCGCGGTAGAGATCCACCACTGCTGGGGGCTGCGCCCCGGCTCCGCAGACGAGGCCGGGGGCGCCGCTGGCGGCGGCGTCCGGGGGCCGCACGGGCGGTTCGGGAACCCTCGGGCACAGCTAGCCGTGCGGCCGTCCGCCCCGACCGCGGCCGAGACGCGCAACGACCGCACGGTCGTGGTCACGATCTGCGCCGCGTCCGACCACTCCGGCGGCCACATGGACACGGGCGGCCCGGGCCGCCTCGTCGGCGAGCTCCGAGAGCACCCGGCCGCCCGCCATTCGGCGCTTGCCGGTCTGGCGGCTGCGCGGAGCCGGCTCCCCCGCGAGCCGGGCCTGCTCGCACCCGGACTCCTCGCCCGTCGACTCCTCATCAACTTCTGACGTGCTGATCGGCACGGCGCATCTGCGGACGGCGGCAGCCACTCCGCCGGATCCCGGTCCGCCTTCGACCGGTTCGACCGGGCCATCACCGTCACTGGGAAGCTGGCTGACCCTGGTCGTTCGCGTACACCTCGCGCCTTCGCGCGGTCCACGAACTGGGCCACCGCACAAGGGGCAACCCCATGTCCTGTCTGACGCGGCTCCGTTTCGGATCGGCGGCGAAAGCCGACGGAGGTACATCGTCAACTTCCATCCCGTCACCCGCTCGGGCTAGGAGCGATGTGGACGGGACGGGGTGCGAACGTGCCCGCCGGCTGGAGCGATCAGCTCCGACGTGGCGGAAGCGGCGGCGCGCAGTCGGACCTGCGCATCGTTCCGACGTCCGGGGAGTGTCCTCCGGCAGAGGAAAGGGGCGGATACTACCGGAAAATCCGGGGTCCGGTGGGGCCGCCTCAGCGAGGCTTCTCGAAGAAGTCGCTGCCTGGATGAAGATCGGGCAATCGCGCTGGTGGAACAGCGCTCCCGTAGGAGAGGCAATGATGGACGGACCCGAGGGGACGCCCGTGGCCGCGTACGCGGCCGCGCTCCGAAAGGCCACGGACGGCTACTTCGGAAGCGGGGCCGACATTGCGTCGGCCCCCGCCGGGGCGGTGGTCGCCGGCGGCACCCAGGTGGCGATGGCTGAGGCCATGGGGATATCGCCGTCCGTCTTCTCGCGCTGGTTGAGCGGGAAGCGCGTCGCCCCGCTGGCAGGGCTGCATGCCATCAGGGCTTTCCTCGAGGCGCGGTCCTTCACGTTCCCCGACGGGTTCTGGGGAGAGCTGGACGAGCTGTGCGGCCGGGCGCTCTTCCACAGCGGAGCCCCAGCAAGCACAGCCGATCGGCTCGCCTACCTTGAGGCAAAGGTGCCCGGTGTGCTCGCCGCGCACGAGCGGGCTGCGGCCCGCGCGCAGAGCGCGGAGCGCGCATGCCAGGTCCTTCAGAAGCGGATCACGGAGCAGAGCCAGAGCCTGCTCAAGGCACAGTGCTACATCCGCAACATGGAGACGGACGTAGCAGAGCAGAAGAAGCGAGGCGACCTGCTCCGGACGGAGCTCGACGTCCTGAGCGAACAGAACCGCCGGCTCCTCGATGAGAAGCCCGCCCATCCGGCCATGCCGTACTACGTGTACATCCCGGTTCCGTCCGCCTCCGCCCTCGAGCCGGTGGCGGCTGCGAGGGTCTGCGCCGCGGCGGGCTCTGCCCCGGTGCTGGCGTACGCCGGGCCTGCCGCCCCGCTCGGGACGACGCTCCTGGCCCCAGCAGCCTCGCCGGGGTCCTGGTATCCGGATGTCCATCCGGGGGAACCGATTCCGCAGTACTTCGAGGACACGGAGATCGGCCCGAGCGGGTACCCGGAACGCTCGGCCTCTCCTCGCTACCCCGACCAAGGTCACCTCGACCTGACGGTCCTGCGGCTTCGGGAAGCGCAGAGGGCGGCTGTTGGCCTCCACGATGCAACGGGCTACGGCACCGGTACAGCCGATCTTCACTACGCGGCGGCAGGGGCAGCTGTCCCCACAGAGGGATGTGAGGGGCTGCCTGCCGGCCCCGACGCCCTCGCGGACGACGAACCGCCCGTGACCGCCCCGGCCAGCCTGCCCGCCTCCTCTGCTCGCCGGGCAGATGATGAGCAGGCCCCGCAGCCCTTCCCGGAGCCTCTGCCGGGACACACGGCGCTCGCCCCCCGTGTGGAGCGGGCACTGCCGGCTGGTGCAGCCGTTCTCGCTTCGCTCCTGTGCGCTGCCCTCCTGTGGGTGGCCGCTGTGGTCTTCGGCAAGCTCACCGACGGGGCGCGGAAGTAGCGCGCGGGGTCGGACGTCATCGGCTGGGTCCTGTCGGTCCGGTCGGCGGCGTGCGGTAGATGTGCCCGCCCGCGTACGGCTCTCTGTGGCCAATGACCAAGCTGGGCAGGAAGACTTGGTGGCTCGGGGGAACCACGTGGGAGGGCACAGTCTTGGGCAGCGAAGACATCATCGTGCGGTGTGCGGTACCCGGCCACCCGGATCGGACCTGGCGACACGGTGCGATCCGGGAGGCGGAGATACAACGGGACAGGATCCTGGGCCTGTACCGCGACCGGGGGGCGGCTGTCACCGTCAGCATCGAGTTCTCCACGGGAGCGGTGCTCACCCAAACCCTGGAGGCCCGGCTCTCCCGGACCGCGGCCTCTCAAGCCGCCCCCGCTCCACCGGCCTCCGGCCGGCAGGCCGGTCGGGGGACGGACGGGGGCGGGGAAGACGAACGCCCGGCGCTGCAGGTCCTCAAAGCGGTCGCCATGATGGCGGTGATAGCCGTAGTGGCCGTAATGGCCGCCGCTTCCATGGACGGTGACGGCGGGAAAGGCGACGGGTATGCGCCCAGGCCCGGCAGCAGCGGGTGGGTGGACGGGACAGGGGCGCCGGGCTCGCTCCTCGACCCGAAGGACGACCTGGACGGCGACGGCTGGGTGGACGATCCGTGCCCCGACAAGAACACCCCCCTGTCCGCGGAGTGCTGACAAGCACCGACCCCACCCCCGCCACCCCCACTGCGTCCGACGCCGGCAGCGCCGGTTGCCGTGCACGCGCCCGGCTGCGTCCAACAGTCCGGAAGCCTCCGCCCTGAAGAGACGCACAACGGCGGGCCCGGGTTGGGGCCCGCCGTTGTTCCCCGACTGCCCGGCGGCAGCCGGGGGGTGGGGTCAGCGCTGGGAGTACAGCGCCAGGAACGCGTGGCAGACGGTGCCGACGGAAGCGAACGCCTTCGCCGCCTTCCAGATCGCCTCGCGCAGGGTGGCGCCCCCGTGAGCCAGGCAGCCGTAGACGACCCCGCACACGACCGCCACGAGCGCGATGAGCAGAGAAGCGCTGTGGGGCGAGGCCAGAAGGGTAGTCATGCTGAGTGCTGTCGCGCCGAAGAACGCCTGCCCGCCACGCATGAAGGCGTCCTGAAACGGCCTGGGTGCCGGCGCGGGCGGGAGCGGTACGTCAGCACGGTGAAGCACACCGAATACCAGCGCCGCGAGCACACCGGACGTCACAGCCAGCGAAATGGTCCAGGGACTCGGTCCACTGAACTGTTCCACGCTCCCGGTGTGCATGTAAGAGGCGGCATGAATATGCCTGAGCATCGTTTTCTCCTGAGTCGATCCAACCTTGCAGCTCCCCACTCTGACCGTTGCAAAATCGGCAAGGAAGCAGCTCAGCGCGCTGCTTGCCCGGAAATTCACCCAGCCGCGATCCATTCCATTGCGGGCCGCTATGCTGCTTGCTCCCGGCTCACCGTACGGAGGGGACATGACTAAAAAAAGGATCCAGCGCCACCGGAAGTCCAGTACTACGCGCAGGCGCTCAACAAGATCTACGATGCGAGTGGGATATCCCAGACCGCACTTGCCGCCGGGATCGATAGATCAACCTCCACCGTGTCCCGGTGGTTTTCGGGCAAAGAAAAAGGTCATGTGCCCACGGGCGGAGACGTAGCGAAGATCCTCGAGTTCTACAAGAGCCAGGGCGTCATGATCGAGGCGTCCCTGCTGGTAGACCTGCCCAAACTGCGGGAAGCGGCACAGAGGGCCAGCGGAACCGTGCACAAGACGGCGGACCGTCTCAAAGAGCACGAAGCCGAGATCGAGCGCGCGAAGAGATCCACGGCAGAGCTCCTCCGCCAGAAGACCGAGGAGTGCCAGGCAGAAGCAGAACGCGCCGACCGAGCCGAATCGGGCGCGGAGGAAGCCACCGCCCGGCTCCGCAGACAGCTCGACAACGCCACGAACTACATCCGTGAATCCGAGGCTCTGATCGTCGAGCAGGGCCTGCGCATCAAGGCGCAGGAGGAGGAGCTGGAGAGCCGCCGGGCAGAGGTCAAAGTCCTGCGCCGACAGGTCCGACAGCTCTCGGAGGAGGCTTCCGAACCAAGCGTTGCGGGCGATGCAACGCAGGTCAGGCCCCTGGTAGGTGCAGTGGTGAACTACCGGCCGTTCGACCCGAGGATCTACGGCCCGGGGAGGCCCAGGCCCACGTTCGACCCCGACTCCTCAAGCCTGCTGGACCTCTCGACCAACACGCCGGCAGCGATCCCCGACCGGCCGACTGTGGCCGACCGGGTGCTCCAACATGTCCTGCGTCTGGTTGTCCCCTCCCAGGTCGTGGGGTTCTGCGGAGCCCTCTTTCACTCGGCGATGAACGCGGGGATGCTTCCAGGTCCGTCGCTGGTCGCGGGTCTCGTGTTCGCTGTCGTCGGCTCCGGGGTTCTCTGGCTTACCTACAAGTGGTTCCTTCGCAGGAACCGCATCGCCCTCCCGTCGGTTGCCCTGCTCATCGGGTGCACCGCCCTGTCCGTCTCCGGATACTCCATTGCCCTCCATCCGGCCCTGGCTGGAATTGCGAAGGAGGACGGGACCCAATGGGCGGAAGAATTTGACAGACTTCCGTGCAATGACGGCACATCCATCTGCCCCACATGGATCCGGAATAGCTGAGGAAGTTCCGCCACCGCATACGGGCGGCGGTCATTTCCACTCACTCGATTCCAACCAGATCCGACACTACGCCGCCCGTCCTGTTTTCCAGGACGGGCGGCTGCGTATGCCCTCGCGGTGTCCGGGCCACCGGCAACCTCCGATACCCAGCAAGCGGTGCCGGAATTGATGGTTGCGCATCGCCTGCAACACTGGATTGAGGAAAACGCACCATAAAGCGTACTTTCCGGCCGCCCGCGGGGGGAGGCCGGGAAGGGGAATCGTCATGGCTCTCGCGCAGAACCTCGTGCCCGGAATTCTGGGCGGGGTAAGCGGGCTGGCGCAGGCGCTCATGGGCGCTCCCGCGTGGGTCATCGTGGCGTGCCTTGCCCTGAGTCTGGGGCTGGGCGGTGTGCAGGCGGTGTTTCCCCAGGATTCGGCGGATCGGCTGGCATGGTGGGAGGGACGGCGCGCCTACCTCCTGCGCCGCCGGGAACTGCGTGACGCGCGGGCGAAGCTCCGTGGTGCGAGGAGGGAACGGCGGCTCGGTCGCCGGGGCGGCGAGGGGTAGAGGGGACTTGCCGGCGTACGTGGCCTTGGCGGTTCGCCAAGGCCACGTACGCGGCGCCGTCTATGGCTGGACAGCGGATGCCGAATTCCGACTCCGGCGGATATCGGAGTGGGCCACAATGCGAGATCCGGGGGAAGAGGCTGCAAGGGGGACACGGCGTGGCGACGGACGAGCAGGCGCGTCGGGATGAGGCCCGCAGGGCCGCTGAGCGTTACGGGGAGGCGCTGAAGTCGCTGTTCGAGCCAGCGCTCGAGCGGGGTTCGTCGCAGCGTACGTTGGCGAAGGTGCTGAAACGGGACGCCGCGACGGTCTCCCGCTACTTCAACGCAAAGATCGTGGCACCACGCCTGTTCGTCGACAACATGGTCAAGTACCTCGCCTCACTGGGGGTACAGGTCACCAAGGAGCAGGTGGAGAGCGTCCACGCCTTACGGCAGACCGCACAGAAGCTGGGGGACCAGAACGAGACCGATCGCCTCAACGATCGCATCGCTGCTCTGCGCAGGCAGATGAATCGACTCCGCGCGCAGTTCAGCGAGGAGCACCACCAGCTGCGCAATCAGCGGGACGCGCTGGTGCGCGGCCGGGAGCAGCTCGCCGATGCGCTGGCCGCGCAGAAGGCCGTGGAGAACGCGCGCGTGGAGGAGCTGTCCCGCACGCTGGCCTCCGCCGCGGACGAGATCAGCTTGCTGGAGGAGAGCCTGGGAACCGTCACAGCACGCCTTCAGGAGGAGAAGTCCGGGCGGACGCCTTTGGCCGAGCTGGTGGTGCGGCAGCAGGGCCAGCTCGAGCACGCCAAGACGTACACCCGCGATCTCGAAGCCGACCTCGCCTCGGCCCGTGCCGACTTGAAGACCCTGAACCAGGAAGTGCAGGTCCTGCGCCGCCAGGTCGCGCTCCTGATGGAGGAGACCCGCCCCGCCGGCACGGCCCACCCTGCCGACGGGGACGACGCAACACAGGCCGGAGCAAGTGAACCCCAGTACGCCGCACCGGTCCCCTCGCCCACGGTCAGCAGTGATGCAGCCGATGCAACACAGACCGACCCGGGCGGGCCCCCGTACGCCTGGCCGGCGTCCACGCCGCCGGCCACCGGTGATATGGGCAACGCCGCCCAGCCCTCAGGAGGTGAACGCCGGCACACCTCGCCCGCTCCGCCGACGGGAGGAGGCCGGGCTGCATCCCGGCGCAACGCGAGCCCCCAGTACGGCGGGCAGCGGCCGCGTGGGCCGTGGGGAGGTTCCGCCGCCGAGCCGACGCGCAGCGGCAGGGAAGCCGGTGTGCCGGTGGCACCCCGCGCCGGTAACACGGCGTCAGCCCCGCGGCGCAAGCCGACGCCTGCACCCCACGCCCCGGCTGCAGGTCCTGGTGGGCGACGCGGGCGCACCATCGGTCTGGCCGTCGCGATCCTGGCCTGCGCCGGCTTCCTGTACTGGTGGCCGGGGGACCCGACCACCGGCGCCCTCCTGCCCTGGAACGACCGACCGACAACCACCGCCTCACCCAAGCCCAGCCCCTCACCCACACCGGCACCGTCACCCTCCAAGGCCCCCGTGCTCGACACCAGCGCCGCGCCCCTCAGCACTTCCGAAGTACTCGCACTTCCCGCCTGCCCGAGCGACGAAGTCCGCGTTGTCTTCTTCGCCCCCACCGCCGACGTCAATGCCGGCAGCAACGTCCGCTTCGAGATGATCCTCATGCATCACTTCTTTGCGAGCGGCTCATGCCGCGTCGACATCGGCCAGCACGCCCTGGCCCTCACCATCAAGGACACTGCCGGCGACACCGTGTGGAACTCCGCCGACTGCGCCTCTGAGTCACCGACACCGCGCTGGGCCCGTCTCGAGGATGATGAATTGGTCAAGGCGACACTTACCTGGGACCAGCACACCAGCAGCTCTACCTGTCCCACGGCCACCCGCCTCGTGCCTGCGGGCACCTACATCGCCCAGGCGTCCAGTACACAGGCCGCCGAGCCGTCGGAACGCTCCTCCTTCGTCATCCGCTGAAGAAGGACATCCCGGCGGGTATCAGGCTGCCGGCCGCCCGGAGCCATAGAGTCGGCGGATGAGCCTGCCGACCAAGCCGGCCACCTTCCTTCGCCGCGATGATGTGATCGGCTACGAGGGCCGGTGGCGCAGGGTGCGAGCACTCACGAGGCAGACCGACACTCTCGAGGGTGAGGTAGTGGTCGTGGCAGTGGCATGGGAAGAAGGCGGCTTCGACCGCTTCCCCGCCGAAGCCGAACTACTGCTCAAGCCAGCAGCCGAGCACGGCTGAGTCCTCTGACGCCAGCAGTGCAACCCCCACACCTTCAACGACTTCACCAGAAGAGCTGCCTCCTCCGACATCTGAGCAGGCCAGGGCCTGGGCAGCCGAATCCTGCCCTGGGGCACGACTACCGACACTGGTGACGCTCCGTCTCGGGACCGATTCCGGAGCATGATGAAGGGCCGCCATCCCACCCGGCAGGAAGGCGGCCCTCGGCCAGACCTACGGGGCGGGGGTGAACTCCACGTCGGTGCCGCCGCAGCCGGCCGCGATGTCCCACAGCCGGTCCCGCTCCAGCTCATCGACCGCGAGACCCCAGCGGAGCTTGGTCGCGGTCCACTCGGCGCCGTACCGGCACAGCGCGTCCGCCGACGGCGGCAGCCACTCCGCCGGGTCCTGGTCCGCCTTCGACCGGTTCGAACGGGCCGTCACCGCGACCAGGGACGCCGGCTGGCCCTGGTCGTTCGCGTACGCCTCTCGACGCGCCGCCGTCCAGGCGGAAGCGCCAGCTGGCGGGGAGCGTCATCCGAAGGGTGCCGTATTCCGCTGCATGCTCGTATCCACCGTCTGGTACGCCTGCCCGGAGCCGCCTACAGCAAGGCATCCACCTAGCCGATGAGTTCGTCCCACGCCGGCATCACCGGGGTACTTGGCAAGGAGTTGCAGGCCTCAGGCGAGCCGTGGGGCCCTGGGCCCGGTGCTCCTGGTTGCGCCAGTGGTCTCACGTGTCATCGTGCGTCGCTCCTCCTGCCTTGACGGCGACGCCCAGGCGCGGCTCGCCGGCCATCTCGTAGCCGCCCTCGCCCTTTGACCGTGACACGTCCTCGATGCCCGGGTGGCGGCGGGCCGATACGACGAGGAAGGTGATAGCGCCAAGGAAGACCACGACCGAGGTCCAGCCGTTCAGACGGAGGCCGAGGAACGTGTGGGATGTATCGATGCGCAGATATTCGGTCCAGAACCGGCCGACCGTGTAGGCGGCGGCGTACAGGGCGAAGGTCCTGCCGTGACCGAGCGTGAACCGGCGGGCCGCCCAGAGGACCAGTGCGGCGACGCCGATGTTCCAGAGGGACTCGTAGAGGAAGGTGGGGTGGTACGTCGCGGTGTCGAGCATGGTGGACGGACGGTGCGCGCGGTCGATCTCCAGGCCCCAGGAGAGTGTGGTGGGGCGGCCGTAGAGTTCCTGGTTGAACCAGTTGCCCCAGCGGCCGATCGCCTGGGCCACGGCTATGCCGGGGGCGACCGCGTCCGCGAAGGCGGGGAAGGGGATGCGGTGGCGGCGGCAGCCGATCCACGCGCCGACCCCGCCCAGGGCGATGGCGCCCCAGATGCCGAGCCCGCCTTCCCACACGTACAGGGCTCGGATCGGCTCGCCGTGGTCGCCGAAGTACGCGTCGGGGCTGGTGACCACGTGGTACAGACGTCCCCCGGCGATGCCGAACGGCACTGCCCAGAGGGTGACGTCTGCGATGACGCCCTGGTCCCCGCCCCGCGCGACCCAGCGCCGGTTGCCGAGCCAGACGGCGACGAATATGCCCAGGATGATGCAGAAGGCGTACGCCCTCAACGGAACCGGGCCGAGGTGAAGGACCCCGGTCGAAGGACTGGGAAGGTAGGCAAGATCCATGGTCACTCCGTAGAGGTCTCAATCAAGTGGACTGGTAAGCATCTGATCAATCAGGCGTGCACTGAACGAGTCCTTGATCAGAAGCCCTGCGGGCGACGGCGCACTTTGCAGCGGGCTCACCCACGAACCGGGCCGCTTCCCGGACACGCTCCTGCTTTCCCGCCTGAGGGGCGGCCGATGTCGGCGACGCCCGTCTGGTCGAGTGAGCGGTCAGGGCCGGTGCCTGAGGGCTGCGCCGAGTGCGGCGATCCAGATCAGCAGCAAGGGCAACGAAATGAGTGCCGTCGGGGTCAAGGCAGTGGACAGGAGCAAGCAACCCATGCCGGACGCGGTGATCGTGGCCGCGAGGACCCAGCCGATGACGACCTCCCAACGCCGCAGTAGTGTGCCGTGGCGGCAGGCTGCGCAGGCAGCCGCCGCGAGTGCGGCGAGTGCGAGCATCTTGACACCGTCCACGCGCTGGACCATCTCGAACATTGCGCCGCTCCTGCCCGGTGACGCTGGATCAGCTCCAGGTACTGCGATCAGTTCCAGGACAAGTTGCAGGGATGCGAGCGCGCCCGCGACTCTGCCGGCCCATCCGGCCAGGCGAGCCGCATCGTTGCCGGAATGGCGGGCTCAGTCGAGCAGTCCAGATCCGACGACCACGAGGCAGACAGCTGCCACACCGTGAACGAGCAGCGCCTGGGCCAGCGCATGGACTGGCCGGTCGGCGTACGCGGTCGTGATCCCGGCGTATGTGTCACCGACCTCGGGTGTGGCTCCCCACCCGGCGGCGAGCCCAAGGATCCATGCCGCAGCGTGTGTGTATCCGGCGGCGCTGGGGGTGATTCCGGTAACAGGCCCCTTGGCAACGGTGGTCATGTGGTGTCTGCCCCGGTCCTGTTCCGGATCGCCTGGGCGAACGTCTCGCAGCCGGTACGCCATGCGGCATCCAGGTCCGCGCCAGGCGGGAAGCGGCCGTCGAGTTCGAGCACGACCATGCCGTGCGCGAACGCCCAGAACGAGCGTGCGATGTCGATGTCGCCGCGCACCGCGTGGGCCAGCGGCGTCGCTGCGCGATCTTCGAGTCCCTCGGGGAGCGCGTTGCGGGCGAGCGGCCGACTGTGGGTGATGCGGTAGAGGTGCGGGCCGGCGAGCGCGTGCCGTCGGTAGGCTCGGGCGAGCACAAGCAGGGGTGGTTCGACGCCGATCTCTGCTTCGGCAGCCTCCAGCTCCTCCGCCAACTGGGTCATCCCCTGGGCCTGGAGCCCGGCCTCGACAGCGGCCTTGTCAGGAAAGTGCTTGTACAAAGAAGGCGCCCGGATACCGACACGCTCGGCGATGCGCCGCATCGACAACGCATCCGGCCCTTCGGCGTCTAGCAGTTCCCGGGCAGCGGCCATGATCTGCTGCGCGCGGTCAGCCATGGCAGGCCGTCCGCGCGATCGCGATGCCGGATGCGGCCAGCGTGGGACATCGGATTCCAGCAGTGCGCCGTGCAGGGTTCCGCGGAAACGGGCCCCGTCCAGCGAGGAACACGGGCGCGGTAACGGCTTGCGGTTGGTGCCCTTCCCCAGGGACCGCCAACGCCCCGGACGAAAGCTCTGACGCCTCCCGTGTACCCCGGAGGGGACGGGGCAGGTCGCTGCCGAACGGGGTACTGCTGGCTGTAGCGGCGTTCACTGCGGCCCTCTCACATCGCGACCGATCGAAATTGGCTAACAGCGTTAGCTAGGCTTGGCGTCAAGCTACGGCTAACGCCGTTAGCCGTCAAGGGTGGAGCCTGTCGAACTCTGACCGGCCGAGCCTGAACCTGAAGTCCCGATCGGCGAGTTCCGCCTGACCGCAGCACCGAGCCCGTAGCCTCGGTCATGCGTCCCCGGCCGCCACTGTGCGCTGTGAGCCAGAGGCAGGAGACGGGGGCCGATTCGGACCGCGTCGGCGAGGACGGCACCGCTGTAGAGCATGCGCCGTCCATGTTCAGGTGCACCTCAGCTGGACCACCGGACGTCTTGCCCGCGCCGCCTCGGAGTCCACTCCCATGGGTACGTGCCGTTGAACAGCGCGAACCGGCGCACCAGACTCAGCCGGTCTTCGATCGTCTTCCTTGCCAGCAAGCGGCTCTGCTGCTGCCGCATCCACCCCGTCAGCATCGCCTCGAACATCGCCGGAGCCGGGTCCAGCGCCCGGACGTTACCCGGCACCACCAGGCTGATCGCGCCCGGCACATCGGCAGAAACCACACCAGCTCCCACGGTTGCGTCAGATGCAACATCCTGGCGTTTAACCAGGATCTCCCGAGGTAGAAGGCCTCACCGTCACCTGTACGAGCTACAGACCGCACCTTCTCGACCAGGTCAACGGCGGTCACCGAGCCGGGCGGAATGATGCAGGCGACACAACTCCGCCTACTTCGAGTCCCACGCCTCGGCCAGGGGGACCATGTGGTCAATGTTCAAACTGTTGGCCGAATTGACGGTCTGCTCGTCGTAGTACGACCACCAGCTGCCGCCGGTCAGGGTGCACCGCGATGCCGTCCAGGTCAGGCCCGCCGTGGCGCCGCGCATGGCGCGTACGGAAGCGAAGCGCTGCCGCTCGATCTCCCGCCGGGCCGGACAGCTCTACCAGCGCTACCAGGAAGGCTTGGAGGACCAGATCGGCGCGCTCGGCCTGGTCGTCAACGCCCTGGTGCTCTTCAACACGAGGTACATGGACGCCACCGTCACTCAACTGCGCGAGGACGGATTCAATGTCCTCGACGAGGACGTGGCCCGCCTCTCCCCGTTCGCCCGCCACCACATCACATGCTCGGCCGGTACTCCTTCCAACTCCCCCACCTGCCCCGGGGGGCCTGCGTCCGTTGCGTGAGCCGGACGCCATCGACGGGGAATGACGCCCGGCGCTGGCCCCGGGCTCTCATCTCTGACCCCAGCCGCAAAGTAGCGGTCGTAGTCGTTGTCAGTCGATGGCCTGGTAGAGCGTGGTCCAGAAGTCGTTCATGGCACGCGGCGAATCCGGGGTGGACAGTCCGACCTGGGTGAGCAGGACTCCGGTGAGCTGGTTGGTCCTGTCTGCGTAGGCGGTGGTGCCGGTACCGCCGAACCAGCCGAACTGGCCGATGGGCGCGTAGTCGCCGCGATGTGTGCGCACCGCCATCCCGAAGCCCCAGCCACCGTTCGACCCCTGGCCGGACGACAGGTGGGCGACGTTGCTGAACATGGTGTCTCGGGCGGCAAGTTGCTCGGGCGAGAGACGGTTGGTGGTCATCAGCTCGACGGCGGCCCGGGACAAGATCCGTTCACTCCCGCGCATCCCGTGGTTCAGCAGCATCTGGAAGTAGGCGTGGTAGTCGTCGGCGGTGGAGACCAGCCCGCCGCCAGCGCCCTGGAACGCGGGAGGCACGCTGGACCTTCCCCCTGCCGCCTCGTCCCACACGACGAACTCGCCGGTCTGCGGGTCGGGCCCGTACAGGGGCGGCAGTCGGTCGATCTTGTCGGCGGGCACGTGGAAGGCGGTGTCCTTCATCCCCAGCGGATCGAGGATGCGTGTCCGCAGGAACGCCTCCAACGACTGTCCCGTGACCCTGGAGACAAGCACGCCGACTACCTCGTTGCTGAGGTCGTACTGCCACCGCACTCCGGGCTGGTACTGCAGCGGCAGCTCGCCGAGGCGGCGCATCCACTCGTCCGGCTCGGGCGCCGGCCCGGATGCCACGCTGTAGTCGAGACGCTCGAAGGTCGCGGCCCTGATCGGGGAAGCCATCGACTCGAAGTCCACTCCGAGCCCGAACGTGGAGGTGAGCAGGTCTCGTACGGTGATCGGCCGCTGTGCGGGCACGGTGTCGTCCAGCGGTCCGTCGGGCCGCTTCAGCACCTGCCGGTCGGCGAGTTCGGGCAGCCACTGATCCACCGGGTCGTCCAGCCGCAGCCGACACTCGTCGAGCAGGATCATCGCCGCCGCCATCGTGACCGGTTTGGACGTGGACGCCATCCGGAAGATCGTGTCCCGGCGCATCGGCGCGCCACCGTCATGACGCATCGTCCCGATCGCTTCGACGTGCGTCCGGCCGCCATGGCTGACGAGAGCGACAAGGCCGGGAATCTTCTTGGACTCGACGTGCTGTGCCAGCACCTCGCGCAGTCGGCGCAGCCCTGCGTCGGAGAAGCCGCTGTTGCTTGTTCCCATGATGAATCTCCTGTTCATGGTGTGGTTCTCACGGCGGCCCTGGTGGCTGCCTGGCCCTTCGAGCGGCCATGTGAAGAGCCTGCAGCCTTGACCCAAGGTCAAGGTCAACCCCCTGTACGGATCAAGGGGTGACCGGCACCGATTGCAGACGTCCCGGTCCCTCTTGGCAGCAGGGGGTGGGCTGGAACTGGTGCGCGCTATCCTCGTCCCGGTGATCATCCGGACTTCCCGGCCGTCGCCGACGCGGTGCGCGAGACCGCGGCCGCCCACGATCCGGAGGTGCGCCGAGCCGATGGCAGACGGGCTCACGATCGGTCAGGCGGCTGCGTTCGTCGGTGTCACGATCAAGACCGTGCGGCACTATCACCGGCTCGGCCTGGTCGCCGAGCCGGAACGCGACGGTTCCGGCTACCGCCGCTACCAATCGGACGAGCTGTACCGGCTGGTCCAGGTCCGGACCCTGGCCGCAGCCGGCGTGCCGCTGGCCGAGATCGGTGACCTGCTCGACGCCGATCCCAAGACGTTCGCCGCCACCCTGGACGACGTCCACCACCAACTCACCGAACGGATCGACGACCTGATCGCGCGCCGCGACAGGCTGCACCGTCTCGACCACGGCGACCGGGCACTGCTGCCCGACCGGGCCTGCGCAGTCTTGGACCGACTCGCCGAACTCGGCTTCAGTCCCGACTACGTGGCTGGTCAACGGGAGGCTCTGGTGCTGGCCCGGGCACTGGTCCCTGAGATCTTCGACAGCTTCCTGACCCGGCTTGAACATTCGCTTGACGATCCCGAGTCCGTCGAGCTGACCAAGCGCGGTTGGGATGCGAGGGCCTGGGATCCGGACGACCCACGGATCGAGGAGCTGGCGTCCACGCTGTCCGACAAGCTGCTGACCAACCGCGCGCTGCTGGCGATGCCGACCGGGTTTCGGAACCAGCCCGACGCCGCCTCCCGGTACGGAATGGTCAACCACCACCGGGAAGACCAGTCACCGTCCATCGCCCGGTTGAACACGCTGGTCGAGGCGAACCTGCGCGCAGCCGGCATCGCCGTTCCGCATCAGTGACGGCCGCCTGGCAGACCCGGCACTGCGGCAAAACGCCCGCCTCATCCCGCCGTGTGGACGGTCACGTAATTCCCCATCCCGACGGTCACGTAATTCCCCAGGTAGTCGTGGTGGGGACGCCTGGTCGGTCGCGGGTCAGTCCCACCAGAGCACGACGAGCAGGTGGCGCTTGGCTGCGTCGAGGTAAAAGTCGTACAAGGCGTTGAAGTGCTCCAGCAGGTACGCCCTCATACCGCCGGTGATGTGGTCGGCTCCGTGGCCGATCAAGGATCCGGCGTCACGGTCGTCGGCCGGCAGAGCGGCAAGAAGGGCGGGCATGTCGATCTGGCCAAGCACTTCGGAGACGCACGCCACTTGAGAGACGCCCAGGGCGGTGGGCGCGGCTCCGAAGGGGGCTATGGCGTGCGGGTGAGTGTTGAGGAAGCCGAGGTCCAGAGCAGTGTCGCCGTCGGTGGCCCGGCGCAGAGCATCGAGATGGACCTCTTCGAGTCCGGCCGCCTCGCCGACGCGTTCCAGCAGTGCCGGTGCCCAGTCCAGGTCCAGCACGTCGTACGCCGGTGGATCCCAGTGGGGATCGCGGTCCGGTGACGTGCTGGAGGACTGACGGCAGGCGGCGAGATACCCCTCGGGGATGCGGGCGAGCTGCTGAGTAACGGCCATGACAGCAGTATCGCTACCGCGTCCACCGGATTTCGGCTGCAGGCTGGGCGCCGCCCACGGTCACCGCCCCCATGGGGACTCGTGACCGGCGGGGTGGGGAATTACGTGACGCTCAGATCCCGAAGCCTGGGGAAATACGTGACCGCCCACACGCCGCGTCCGAACCGGGATCTGCCCGGCGGACGGCCATGTGTACAACCATTGACCTGCACGGCCGTCAAAGATGACGTCGCATGACATTCCCCGTACCGGGCCTCCGCCTCAGCCCGGCGCGAGCAGGCTGGTGACTTCGGCGATCGCCTTTCACCCTCGTGCGGTGGCGGGCGTGTCCGTCGCCCTCGCGTGCGCGTGACGTCGCGGAACCCGGGCAGGTGCGGTTCATGGGCACACTGAAGGGCTGGGAGCGGGCGATCGAGCAGGCCGAGCAGGCACTGGCGGAAAAGCTGTTCGGCAGTAATTCGGCCGAGGCGGAGGTGGTCGAGGCGCTGCTCCGAACGTGCGACGAGCAGGCCGTCGTGTGCAGCTCCCACCGCACCGTGGTGCCGAACGTGTACACCGTCGAGCTGCCTCCGCCCGTGTACGCCGAGATCGGCCCGCACCTCACCGTCGTGGGGCAGGAGCTGACCGACCGGTTAGAGCGCCATGGCCAGTCCGAGGGGTACGAATGGGCCGGGCCGCTCACCGTGCGGCTCGCCGCGGCCGAACACGTCCCCAACGGCCGCTACCAGGTCCGCTGTGCAGCCATGGCACACATCACGTCCGCGCCGCTGAGCGCTCCGGACGCGTAACCCGGCGGCGCCGCCGCGAACCTGCCCGGACAACACACCTCGGGCCATCCCTGGCTGGGCCGGCCGCCTCAACAGCGCGCCGGTACCCGAACTGCGTGCCGCGGCCGTGCGCTGAAGGCGACCTTGGCTCTCCGCGCTGGGCACGGTCCGTACGGGGTGATTCGACCGCGCCTCCAGCGGGTACGCACGCGGCTCGGCGTGCACCTGGTGCAGCGCCGGCCCTCGGGGCGGTCAGTACAGCAGGACGTGGGTCATGAGGATGTGGGGCGGGTCGGCGTCCAGCACGATGACGTACTCGGCGATGCCGAGCGCTCCCTCCTCGCCGAGGGCAAGGCGTCGCTGCTGAGGCCGGCTCGCAGACGCTGTACTTCCAGGGATCATCCCCGCGGTCTCGCTGACAGAGACCATCGCAGCGACGAGCGCGCCGAACGCCTCCGGTGGAAGTGCAGGGTCCATCATCAGCTGCGCGACGTCTTCCGACAGTTCGCACGGAAGCCCACCGTCGTACGGGTCATTCAACGGGGAGGCCCGCCTCCTGGCGTCGCGTCATCAACTCACTGAGCGAGACCGTTGGCATCGTGCCCGCCAACGCGGCATCCGCACGCCGGTCTGCCTCCGGATCCGTGTCGAGCATCGCCTCCAGCCACCACCGCCGCAGGACGTTCTCCGCCTTCTCCGGCGCGGCAGCCAGCAGCTCCCGGTAGAACTCCATCCGGCGCTCCCCGGACAGCGCGGCCCCGATGCCGTCGGCGTTGCGCGGTACCCGCTCCGGCTCGTGCCCGTGAATTGGCTGTGCTGTCATCGTGTGCCCCTTTCCCTCGACTCCGAGTCTGCCCTGAATTCAGGTCTGCGGTCGACCCGCTGTGGGGGAACGGCCGCTGCGCGCTGCGTACTCCAGCAGGCGGCGGCGCTGATCGGACGAGCGCGTCGACGTCGGCCACGGCCCTTGTCCGGGTCGCCGACATTTCGTTCAGCACCTCGTGGACGTCGTTGAGGGCTTTGTGGACGCTGAACGCCCCCGGGCTGTGGGTGAAGGTGCCCGGGCGCGTCGACCAAGTTCAGCCTTGGCAATATCACGGCTCGGGTTCCCTCAGGTGCGCAGGGGTCTTGGCCTTGATGACGGTGTCCAGGATCCGACGCATTGCGGGGTAGATGGTTTCGGTGGTCGACAATCGCTGGCGGCGTCCTCGGCGGGGAACCTCCGGCAGCGCACTCGTTTCAGTCGCTTGTGAAAAGCTACAGGTCACAGCCCTACGGGCACGAAATCAGCGACTGAAGCGACTGAAGGCCACACATACGTTCTGTTCTCGCGAAGTCGGGGAGCGTTAGACGTCAGCCGCTTGCGCCGGCCTCTCCGACCGTTCGGTCTTCCGGCCCTTGCTCCCAGCTGCCAGCGTGGTTGGGTCGACTGCTTCGGCCGGGGCTCCAGAGGCGTAGAGGCCGTCGGGGACGGTGTCGCGGTCGTGCGGCAGGAGCCAGAAGACGCGGCGGCGGAAGGTCCCGCTGGAGCGGGATGGCTTTGCCTGCGGCCCCAGCTGGGCGTAGCCGACGAGGCGGCCGTCGCGGTGGTAGGCGGGTTTGCCTCGGCGGGTGGGGAGCCGGTCAAGGGACTGGCGAACGTAGTCGAGTTCGGTGACGTCTTCGAGCCAGATCAGGTCAATTTCGTGGTGGATCTCGTCGTCGGAGATGAGGGAGCTCATGCGTTCTCCTCCTCTGCGAGCAGTCCGATGCCGGGGTAGTACTTCTTCGAGTTGGACAAGATCATTTCTTTGGGTGATGCGAGGCCTACGAGCTCGCGGGCCCGCGCCGCGAAGGCGCGGGAGGAGATGGTGGGCGCGCCTTCATTCTGACACCAGGTGCGGTAGACGCTGTAGAGGCGGGCTTGTTCGGCCCTGTGGTCGGCGTGGAAGGTACAGCATTCTTCGAAGAAGCGGCCGGTGTGGTCTTCGGTTTCCGCGTACGCGGTGGTGGCGATCCGGACCGGGGCGGGGCCGGTGAGGTCCTTCTCACCGGCAAGGTAGCGGCGTGCGCCGTCGATGAGCCACGCGAGGATGCCGGGGCCTTCCTCGGTGACGAGGATGTCGGCGAGGTTGTCGATCTTCCGGTCGTCGGAGACGACCTTCTCGAAGGGGACCAGCCGCATGCGGCGCCAGAAGGCGAAGCCTCCGGTGCCGACCTCAGGGCGATGGTTGCCGATGAGCCAGAGCTTGTGGGTGGGGGCGAAGGAGAAGAAGTCCTGGCGCATCCGGCGGGCCTTGATCCGGTCGCCGCCGGTGAGGAGTTTGACGCGGGCTTCGTCGAACTTGTCGCCGGGCTTGACCTCGGAGCAGACGATGACGCGCCGGCCGTGGAGCTCGGCGAGTTCGGTGGGGTGGCCGTCGAAAGTGCGGGCCATCAGGAAGCCGGGCGGGGCGGCGTCAGCATAGTCGCCCAGGAGCTTCATGAGGACGTCGAGGAGAACGGACTTGCCGTTCTTGCCAGCTCCGAAGAGGAAGGGCATGACCTGGGCGCCGACGTCTCCGGTGATGGAGTAGCCGAGCATCAGGTGCAGGAAGTCGATCATCTCCCGGCCTTCGGCATCGGCGCCGAAGGTGTCGGTGAGGAACCGTTCCCAGCGGGGAGTGGGCTGCTGCTTGGGGCCGGTGGAGGTCGAGCGGGAGTGGAAGTCCTTGTCGGGCTTGGGCGCCCGGATGAGTCCGGTGTAGAGGTCGACGATGCCCGCGGGCGTGCACAGGGCGTACGGGTCGGCGTCGAGGAGCTCGGCCCGCAGGACCATGCCGGGGGCCGACTTGGCCTGGGTGAGCATCGCGTTCATACCTGAGGTGCTCAGAGCCCTGCGGCGGTGCTTCTGCAGCGACTGGTTGCTGTGGATGCCGCGGGGGTCGGTCGTTGCGATGGCTTCGGCCAGATCCCCGGCGGCCCAGACGACCGTGTCGTCCTCGTCGACCTGCCAGCGGGTCGTGTCCCAGCGGTACCAGCCAAGGCCCGGGACGTGGCGGTAGTCCCCCGCGTACAGACGGACGAAGAGCTTCGCGTTCCCGCGGTCACTGAGGGTGTCGGGCAGGAGCCCGGAGGGAGTCGCGTGATCCAGGTGCGCCCGTTCGCCGCCCTGTGCAGGCAGGGGCGGCGGCGGGGCCTGGGCAAGGATCTGCGCGGCGACGGCCTCGGGGTCGAAGTCGAAGAGGTAGCCGTCGGTTTCGGGTGCGGGGCTCACCGGCGGCCTCCAAGGTGCAGGGGGCGCTGGGCGCCGGCGGCCATGCCGCTGCGGATGATCTGGGCCGAGCGCTGCTCCTGGCCGGGACGGGCTGCCGTGGCGGCTTCCCTCAGGGCTTCCTGGGCGGCGGAGTCGGTGAGATGGCCTGCCGCGACGAGCCCGCCCAAGCTGTACGCGGCCCTGTTGAGTTTCTCGGTGAAGCCGGCGCCTTCGGCGACGTGGGCGCACGATGCGACCTCGGCGAGGAGGGCGGTAAGGAGGCGTGAGGTCTTGTCCTGGCCGCCGCCGGCCGCGAGCACGGCCTGTCGGGCACGTGGTGGCACAGGGCGGGGGGCGGGAATGTGGGGGGCGGGCAGGTGACCGGTCCGCTGGAGTTCCTGAGCCAGCCATGCGGGGAGAGGGGCAGGCTGACGTACCTGCCCCAGCGGCTTGTACGTGCCGGCGGGGGTGCTGGTACCGGGCGCGACGATGTATCCGCCATGCGCACGGACATCGACCTGCCAGGCGAGAGCCCTCTTTCCGGATCCCGTCGAGCACTGCCACTGACGTCCGTCGGTGGCCCGGTACCAGACGTGCATGCCGCCCGAAGGCGTCCGCACACGAAGGGTCGAGTCGTCATCGGCCGGCGAGGTCTCACCGCGGAGAGCCGCCAGCACAGCCAGAGAGTGAAAGCCCGTTCGCAGGCCTCGCAGATCGACAGCGTCCCCGACGGGGATCCCCGGAAGGAGCCGGTCCCGGGACGGCAGTTCACTCGTGTGCGCATCGATGTCGATGACGACAAGGTCCGCGGGTCCGCAGGCAACGCCGACGCCCAGGGCCGGGTTGGTGGTCCACCACTGCTCGATACGGGAGTAGTCCAGGGTCGCTGCATGGAAACCGTGACACCACCGGCCAGCCGGCAGGCAAGGGCAGTTGGTGTGGGTGTGGCCCGGTTCAGCGCAGTCTCCGCAATTTGCGGTGGGCGTTTTGCGACCAGGAGCAAGGGGGTGGACGGGCCAGCCGTTACTGGCACACCACCGGGCCAGCCTCAGACCAGCGACCGAGCGCTCAGAGGTCGACTGCCCTGAGTCGCTGCGAGAAAACCGCAGCTCAGAAGGCATCTACTTCCCCTCACAGCGACTGAAGCGACTCAACAACGAACACAGCCTAGCGAAGTTAGCCAGGAACCGTGCGCAGTGTGTCGGGGCCGTCTGGCCCGGCGTGTCGCCTTTCGACCCGGAGGGAGCTCGGAAGCGACTGACGGGAAGAGCGGAGCGACTTAACCGCTTCCGTCGCTTTGAGTCGCTCGCATAGAAACCGCAGGTCAAAAGCCTGAGATGCTCCCAACAGCGACTGAAGCGACTGAAGCTCCCTATATATAACGCACACGCGCACACAGGAATGTCTTCATATATAAGAAGTTGAGTCGCTTCAGTCGCTGCCTGAGTGTACAAACGTGCTCTGACCTGCAGTTTTCTGTAGCGACTCAGGCAGCGACTGAACGCTGCAAGGTCGCTCCTCGACCATGACACCGAGGCCAGCATGCGCACCGCGGCCGCTAAGAGCAGGATGCAGCGAGGGTGGACGAAGGCCAGAAGAAGCTACGCGGGTCTCGTGAGGGCAGTTCCATAGGTGAGTCGCTTCAGTCGCTGAAGCCCGGTCCAAATTTCTCCTGACCTGCAGTTTTCTGAAGCGACTCAAGCAGCGACTGCTTGGTACCGACCAGACCGTCCCGGCACGCACAGTGGAAGTGCCGGCCTGGGACGGCGTCCGGGCCGGTCCTTGTTGCCCGTGGTTCGTCTCGGCCAGACCGTCAGACAGACAGGAAGAGTGGAATGGCCACCGCCACATGGCTGCCGGCACCGTTCTTCGACCTGTTCTCGGCGCACGGAGCGTCGCCGTTCGGGACCCAGCGGTTCCCCGCCCTCACGGGGACAAAGCCGCGTTGCAGAACGCGGCCCTGGAGTCGAAGCTCGATCGAGGAGGAACATCTGCGTCACCAGGTCGTATCCGTCCCGCGTCGGGTCGCGACCAGCCAAAGCCCTCGTGGGGTCGTATCCGTACCCGCCTTGGCCATGCACTGCCCGAGGACTACAAGCAGCTCATCGACACATACGGCGGGGGGCTCTTCGACGAGACGATCT
Organism: Streptomyces sp. NBC_01294; assembly: GCF_035917235.1. Classification (NCBI taxonomy): domain Bacteria; kingdom Bacillati; phylum Actinomycetota; class Actinomycetes; order Kitasatosporales; family Streptomycetaceae; genus Streptomyces; species Streptomyces sp. NBC_01294. Next base: position 224,993 of record NZ_CP108424.1, on the reverse strand, counting down.
GGGTCCTCGAACCCGACTGCCCGGACAAGAACTACGACCTCTTCACCATGGTCGAGGAACGTGCCGAAGTGCTGGCCCGCCTGTTGGCCGGAGAACGCGGGGAGCCCCAGCCCGGCGAGCTCTCACCCCACGGCAGCGGCCTTGTTCCCTTCGCCTACATCGAGGGCACCGGCGCCTTCCTGTACTGGCTCACCCACAACGGCCAGGACCCCGCCGAATGGACCGTCATGGCAGATGCCGGCTGCGGCCCCGAATGGGAACATCACCCCGTATCGTGCGTCCAGTTCGTCCTGGATGCCCTCACCGGAGAGATCCGCACCGACGTCCTCAGCGAGCTTCCCGCTGACGCCCACATGTTCGAATCCAACGACGATATTCTGTAGCCGCCCTCCGATCTCCCAGAGCCCGACCCCTGGGAGATCAGCACTAGGCCCCAACCCTCGAGCCCGTCGCGACGCTTACACCCCTGCCCCGGTTCTCTTCACAACTCGCGCTTCTAGCACAGATTTTGCGAGCGGCTCACGCTGTGCGACAACCAAACGCCAAGTTGATTCCCGTCGCTGCGTCCGCGAAGGCACCACGGGGACAGCGGTCTGGCGGATGGTCTCCCGGCTGCCTGACTGGACCGCCTCCCCCGCCATCCCGCCGAGTCCCTCGACCGGATACCGCACGACCCGAGGCCCAACGACGTACGACGTCACACCGCCCTCGCGGCCGCTGCTGCGCATACTCACTGCGCAGGTCAGCGGAGTGACGGCGCGCGGTGAGGTGCACGGGCCATTGGCTGGGCTCGGCGACGGGCGGCCTGCCGAGCCGGGCCGCCCAGCCCAATAGAGCTCGTGGCCTGCCCTGGCCTGACTCAGGGCACAAACCCGTGATTAAGCCCAGAGAAGCCCGCCTGCGCACGGGGATCAGCTTTGTCAGGGCGACCCGGCCCGATAGTCCTAGCTCGGACACCAGGGGACAAGTAACCCACCGGTAGCTTTCAGGGCTGCACCACGGCGCTCTTCTTCGGCTGGCGGGGGACGGTCTTGGTCTTGTCGAGGTGCCCGTACACCGTGGAGCGGGGCACGCCGAAGAGGTCGGCGATCTGCTGGACGGTCTTCTCGCGGGCGTCGTAGAGCTGCTGGGCGAGTTCGGCCTGGTCCTCGGTGAGCTTGGGCCGGCGCCCGCCGACCCGGCCGCGGGCCCGTGCGGACGCGAGTCCGTCGTTGGTGTTCGCCACGATCAGCTCGCGCTGGAGCTCGGCGAGGACGGACAGCATCCCGAACATGGCGCGACCCTCCATGGTGGAGGTGTCGATGCCCTGCTCGATGACGTGCAGGCCGATGCCTCGCTCGCGCAGTTCGGCGCCGAGGGTCACCAGGTGGAGGACGGAGCGGGAGAGCCGGTCGAGACGGGTGACCTTCAACGTGTCGCCCTCGCGCAGCAGCTGCATGACGAGGTCGAGCTTCGGGCGGGATGCCTTCGCGCCGCTCGCGGTGTCGACGTGGATGTTGTCGCGGTTGACGCCGGCCCGCAGCAGGGCGTCGATCTGGTGATCGGGGTTCTGGTCGGCGGTCGAAATCCGCGCGTAGCCGATGAGCATGTGTCGGAATCTATCGGCCGGGCCGTTCACCGACGTTGATTCTCGACGCGAGTTGCCGACACTGCCCACCTGAGGGTTTGCAATCAGTGGGGCGAGTGTCGGCAGACGTTCGTTTGTCGACACTGGGTATCCGGCCACCAAGCTCTCGGAGCGATCGGAGTGAGATCACCCCGAGGCCGGTCAATCTCATGCAAACCCAGCTGTTGCCCTTGTCCGATCGGCCGAGCCTGCCTGGCGGGGCGCCACGATCCCTGAGAAGCCCTTGTTGACCGCTCCTTACCAGCCCGACTGGCATGTAGTGGCACGCCAGGAAGCCGGGGCTTTGGTGGCTGGAACCTAGGGCTGATTGTTCTGCAGGAAGGCCAGGGCGTCGACGGCGAACCGTTTGTCCGTGAAGGTTCCGCTATGGCTGCGGTCCCGGTAGACGACCAGCCGGGCGTCTGGAATGCCCTTGACGGTCTGCCGGGCCAGGTCAAGTGGGTAGACGATGTCCTTCTCGCCCTGGAGGAGCAGCGTGGGCGCCTTGATCTCGTGCAATCGGCCGCGAAGGTCGAAGCCGTCCTCGGCGCTCAGCATGGTGGCGGCGTCAAGGTGTTCGCGGTGGCCGTCCATGAGCCAGAGCAGACCTTTGAGCACCGTCCGGCCGATCGTCGAACCGGTGAGCATCTCGGCCAGTGCAGGGCTCGGCCGCTTGCCTTGCCGTGCGCGCTCAATGTAGCGGCGCTGGGCGCGCCTGCCGACCGGGCCGAGGGTGCAGGCCGTACCGCCCAGGACGAGGCGGTAGACCAGCTCGGGATGGTCGGCGGCGAGCTGGATGGCGAGCGACCCACCGGTGGACAGGCCCAGCACGTTCACCGGCCCGCTGAAGGTCTCCCGGATCGCGTCGGCGTGGACAGCGGCGAGCTGGGCCATCGTTGTTGTTGGCGGCAGGCCGGGCGGGCGTATGAGGAGGTGCGTGGTGAACCGCTCGGAGAAGGGTCGCAGCATCCGCAGGGTGAGCCGGCGGCTCGCACCGGTGGGGACGGCTGCCTCCGGCGTGAAGAGCAGGACGATCAACGGTGGTCCTTCGCCAGCCGACAGGCAGGGCAGTCCGTGCATCATGACGCGGCTCCGCGGACGCCGCCGCCGGCGTCGAGGCGGGTGATGCGCCGCTGCGCGGCGAAGGCGGCGGCCGGATAGCGCGGGTCGGGCCGCAGGGCGTATTCGCGCAGGCACGCTTCCGTGAACTTGATGACGTGCTCGTCGCCGTGCTCGGCGGCGCGGGCGCCCAGCTCGTCCAGTGGTGGCAGATCCGGTATCTCCGACTGCCAGGCCGCCGTGCCCTCGTCGCGCCGGTCTGAGGTGAAGGCGAATAGGAACGCCGACTGCACCTGCCAGAGCCGGGCCAGCGTCGGCTCGTGCAGCTCGTGCGGTAGATGCGGGAGTACGAGGCGGACGGCGGCGGGGGCCGTGACGCCGTGGATCAGCGGGACGGGGTACACCTCGGGGTGGCCGAGATAGACATCGGCGAACTGGGCCGTCATCTCGCTCAGCAGCCGGGGTGCCTGCTGTGGGGCCAGCGTTTCCAAGGACTCGCCGTAGCCGGGGAGTTCGGCGAGCGTGTCCAGGCGGTGGAGGGCGGTACCCGGCCCCATCGGGCCGTCGAGCGGTACGCGGGGCAGCGTGGCGACCGCGTCGGGCAGCTCATGGGGGCCGTGCAGTCGCGGGCGGCCGGGGAGTTCGCTGTAGCGGGCCGCCCAGTAGGCCAGGCCGCGGGCCAGTTCCTTCAGCTGTAGCGCTGTGCTTCTGTCGCCGGTCGCGTACAGGCCGCGTACGGCGTGCGCGGTGCGGATGACCCCGTGGGTCAGGCCTGCGAACAGCCCTGGAAGCAGGCGGGGCCACCAGCGCACGAGCACCTCGCGCCAGTGCGCCTTGGCCAGTTCGCGGACGAAGAGCCGTTCCCAGTCCCCGGCCCGCCGGAAGGTGCCGAGGGCGGGACGCCACGAGGCCTCGTCCGCGGGGTCCAGGGCGAAGCGGGCGGCGGGAGGCTCGTGGTGTTCCATCGCCTTCCGGTAGCGCCCTACCCACCGGGCGACTTCGTCCACTTGTCCGAGCAGGGCGAGTGCCTCGGCGCCCATCGGGCCGTGGTTGGCGAGATCCACCCCTTGTCCTCGCTCGTACCCCAGGTCGTCCATGCGTTCCAAGGCGCCATTGAGCGCATCGCTGTAGCTGATCGACGGCATAAGAGAACCCTTCGGAAAGCCAAACAGTTTGGATATCAGAACCATATACACTTGTAGCATGTCGCAGAGCGAGAACGCCGGGAAGACGTCACGGAAGCCGACCCCGGATGAGCTTGAAGTCGCCGGTCTCGTACCACTGTTGGAGCCCTTCTTTCGCGGTTCGGCCGTACGGGATCTGATGCCGGAGCCTTTGCGAGGCGTCATGGAGGCGCATGGCCTGACGCCTCGCCACGGCGCCGTACTGCCCCAGTTGCTGGCCGGACAGCCGCTGGCCGTCAGTGAGATCGCCCGACGGCTTCAGGTGTCACTCTCCACCGCCAGCGAACTGGTCGGAGCCCTGAGCCGGGCCGGCATCGTGGATCGGGCCGAGGATCAGACGAACCGCCGCCGCGTCCTGGTGTCCTTGGCCGAGGAACACCGCCTGCCGCTCGAAGCCTTCATCGTTCGGCGGATAGAGCCGCTGCTACGCGCGCTGGAGGGGCTGTCGCCCGACGAGAAGGCGGGATTCCTGACAGGCCTCACGGCATGGGTCCGCGAAGTGCAGAGGTGAGCGTGTGGCGCGCTTCCGCGCGCGAGCGCTGGACGCCGAAGCCGGCACTGAGAGGTCTAGGCAACACAAAAGCCCCAGGTCGCTGACCTGGGGCTTTGCCATGGAGCGGATGACGGGAATCGAGCCCGCGCTATAGGCTTGGGAGGCTCATGGCGCCTGCTCCGGCCGTCGCCAGCCGGGGATGAGGCACGGTGAGCCCCACCCCGAGGTCGAGCCGTTTGTCCATCTCCAGACGGAAGGTGCCGTACGGGTTGATGTTCGACCAGAACAGCGCGGTCAGCCCGCGCCGGTCCTCATCCGACAGCTTCTTCGCCCACACCGGTTCGGCGAGGACCTGCTGAAGCAGCAGAGTATTGACGTGCACCAAGGCGGACTGGAGCAGATGCAGCGCGAGCATCGAGGTCTCGGCGTGCTCCTTGTCCGGCCCTGTGAGGGCGCCATCCTTGCCGTAGTGCAGGACGGTGTTCGCACTGTTCCAGTTCTCCACGACCTGGAGGCCGCCATGGATCTCGCGGCGCAGGTCGGGGCTGGCGAGGTAGTCGCAGGCGAAGATGGTGCGCACAGCCCGGCCGAGTTCTTCGAGGGCCTGGTAAGTGGGGTGCTTGGGACCGCCGCGAGTGAAGCGCCTCAAAACCTGCTCGGCCTCGGCAGTGCCCAGGCGCAGCGCGGTGGCGTACTTGACCATCTGATCGTACTGCTGCTCGATCAGCTCCCAGCGGATCGGCCGCGTCAGTGACCCGCCGAGCGCCGGCCAGCCGGGCGGCGCGTCGTCGGGGCGGTACAGGCGGATGCTGCCGATGTTCTTCAGCCGGGGCAGCAGACGGAAGTTGAGCAGCTCGGTGAACGCGAATCCGACGACCGAGGCGCCGTGGGTGTCCACGTAGTTGGACTCGATCTCGGCGTCCGTGCAGTGCCGCAGCAGGCCCTCGATCATCGCCGCGACCTCGGACGACGAACAGCTCTTGAGCTGGGAGTAGATACAGACGTTCTTCCGCTCCACATGCGAGTAGATCATCACGCCGTTGCCGCCGTACCGGGCGTGGTACTCGGTCATGAAGTTGCTGGACCAGGAGCCGAACTTCTTCGAGTCCGATGCACAGGCGTTTCCCCGGCCCCACCAAGCGGTGTCGCGGGCGGCGAAGGTGGCGTTCACCAGCTTCGTCACGGCCGCACGGAGGTTGTCGACGGTGATGAAGTGCCGGCGGACATGCCGCAGCGCGGCCTCGCTCTCGCCGTGCTCGCCGGTCGCCACGATGGCGCGGATGCCCATGTTCGTGCCGAGCCCGAAGAGCGCGAGCAGGAGGCGGCGCTGGAGGGTGTCGCGGTCGATGCGTTCATACGCGGCGACGGAAGAGAACTCGTCGGTGAAGGCGGTCAGAAAGTCTGCGTTCTTCAACACGTCCAGGAGGTCGAGGACGCCCCCTCGGCGGACGACCTCATCCTTGAGCGCCGCCAGGCCGGTGGGCTCGTCGAGCGGCTCCAGCTTCGGAACGGTGATCCACGGCTCGCCCTTGCGGGTGGTGACCTTGACTCCGCCTGCCGAGCCGTCGGCCAGCGCGGCGGACAGCCGGTCCAGGCCATTCGTCATCCGCTGCTTCAAGCCGGTGATGAACTCCTTCGGGTCCTGGGGCTGGCGGATCGCGGCGTAGTGCACGGTCCGGGTGGCCTCGAAGTCGCCGGGCAGGTCGTCCTCCGGATTGCGCCACCGCATCGCGCCCTCGACGTAGATCTCCCGGCGCCGGACGGCATCCCGCAGCGCGACCAGGACGCACAGCTCGTAGGGGATGCGCTCGACCCTGCCCTTGTCGTCGACGACCGCCTCGCGCCAGTCCTTGCGCACGACGCCGTCCATAGCCACCTCGTCGTCGGCGTCGTAGAAGCGGGTCTTGCCGTCGACCTCGGCGTACTTCTCCAGCAACTTCATCGCGTCCATCACTGGCCGGTAGGCGGTGTTGTTGCACTTGAAGCCCAGGGTCTTCAGCAGCGGCGGCAGGATCTGCCGGTAGTACGAGCTGTACGAGGAGCGCAGGGTGGTGCGGACCTTGGCCTTGAAGACCTTCTCGTCCGCCTTCGCTTCGGCGACCAGATCCTTCAGGGTCTTCTCCCCGACCACCGGGAACAGGGCTCGCCGTACGATCTCGTCCGGCTTGCCGACCGCGGCCTCCGCGAGACGGAAGAGGATGCCCTCCTTGCCCCGGACCTTCTTCAGCTCGGCCGTCAACTGCTTCTCCACCCGCCGCTCGGCACGGGCGTTGATCTTGTGGACCAGGGCGATCAGCAGCTCTACCAGCGCGTCCGTGATCTCCGCCTGCCGGGAGGAGCACAACGCGGCCAGTAGCGTGATCCGGACGTCCTCGCTGGTGTCGCGGAAGTCCGAGGGATACATCTTGATCGCCCTCGACCGCCAGGCGGCCACCAGCTTCTCCGAGCAGTCCGCGAACAGCCCCTCGGGCAGACCGAGCTTGCGCACGCTGTTCAGCTTCGTGATCTCGGTAAGCAGCGAGTCCAGCCCCACCGCACCCGGGTCCCGCTTCAGAGAGGCCAGCAGCGCGGTGCCGTCGTCGTTGCCCTCGGCCACCAGCGCCAGCAGCCGGCCCGCGCACACCTCGCCCAGGCGCTTGATAGTCAGGGTGCAGAACGCGCGCTCCCACCGGTTACGCGCCGCCACCAGTACCTTCTCGACGCGGGTACGACCCGGCGGCTCGATCCGCTCGACACGATCTGCACCAGCAGGGCCTCCCGCTGCCGGTCCTCGACCAGCTCGACCGGGCAGACCTCAGTCGCCAGCCACTCCGTCAGCCGTTCCTCATCCGCCAGCGTCGACGGCCGGAACCCCAACGCCTCGCGGATCTGCTTCCGGTGCCGCTTCGCGCCCGCCAGGTCGTACGTCGCGAGTTTCGCCGGCGGGACTTTAACCAGAGCAGCGACGTACTCGACGGCTGGCTGCGGAAACTCCTCGATGAACTCCGGAAACCGTCCTTCGATCTCGAAGAACTTGAGCATCAGGCAGAAGCCGAGCCTGGTCGGGCCGGACTTGTTCGCCACCAGGTCCCAGTCGCCGTCCACCAGCGTCCAGCACGCCACCACGTCTTCCGGCGACCACTCCTGTCGCACGCCCGCCCCTTGTCGTTGACCCTTCGGGCGTCCACCCGGTCAGCCCAACGAGGCGCCCCAGCGCCAGGAAACGGCAGCTACAACCCCCTCCGGACTTACCGAGGGGTTACTTGCCCCCTGGTGTCCGAGCTAGGACTACAGGGCCGACCCTGACCGGACGTGGGTCCATGCAGCGGAGGCTACCGCCGCCAAGCTGCACGCAAGGAAGTCCTGATTTGCCTGAAGTTCAGTCGCTTCAGTCGCTCCCCCAGCACGCCATGGCCCTGACCTGCGTCTTCTCGAGCGACTCAGCCAGTACCGGAATCCCCACCGGGCAATCGCCCTTCCCTTGTCTCCTTGACGCAAGTTTCCGCACTGCTCACCGTGGCCCGACACCTGACCGAGTCGCCCTTCAGGGAGGCTCCCCCACGCACGGGTCTGGTCCCGACACGAGCGCCGGGTGCAATGCAGTCGAGCCGTCCGCACCCTGTGCGTGACAGATATAGTGAGGCAACCAACTGTTACTCAGGCGCAGAAGGCCCTCCACCGTGGTGGAGGGCCTTCTGTCATGTACGGCTCGGGCGGTCAGGCGACCTGCAGCTTCGGCCGGCCCGTAGGGGCGGGCGGCGCCTGATGGTAGGTGGGGAGCTTCAGGTTGGGCAGGTCCCCGGTCTGGATGCGGACGAGGGTGTCCCGGAACGCAGCCTCCATGGCGTCGTGGCTCTCGTACTTCGCCGCGAGAGGATGGAGGCGGTATGAGTTGCCGTTCCGCTCCTCGGTTCGCGGCCTGAGGACGATGTTCAGGTCACAGAGGGGGGCCATGAGTCCACTGACGGCCTGGGGTGTGACGCCGTACTCGGCAGCCATGTCCTTCTGACGTACCGGCAGCTGTCCCCCGAAGTCGCTGCGGGAGACGAGATACTGGAGGAACTTGACGGCGGACCCTGACAGGGGCAGGGCCCAGATACGCTCCGCGACGATCGGAGACATGACGTTAGCCATGGGATGGCCTTCCTCGTGAGCGGTCGCCCGTGAGCGGGCCTGGCAGCGCTATCACCCTGTGCGTTTCCTTCCCCGGAATCCGGAGCCGGACCCAAAGTCGAGGTCCAGCTCCTCCTGACGGGCGCCTTCCGGCCCGACAGCGTATGGGAACGCGTCGGGGTCACGGTCGTGTCGTTCGGCGATCTCGGCCAGGACCTCCTGCTGGGACGTGCTGTTGCCCTGGAACCAGAGGCGGACGTTGATCTGGATCCGGCCGTTGCCGGCCTTTTCCACCCAGTTGTAGCCGCAGAGTGCCTGGACGGCGCGGTTCACGGTGGAGCGTGACGTCATCTTGCCGCCTTTCTGGGCGGCGATCTTGTTCAGTCCGTCGGTGATTTCCTGCTGTGTGTACTGGGTGATGCCGGTGCCCGGTACCTGACCGCCCGCGACGTAGAGGAAGACGCACAGCTGGGACTTGGTGATGCTGTTGGCGACGGCGAGCTGTGCCAGCAGTTGTGTGAACCAGTTGCTGGCCAGGCTGTAGCCGGCGTCGCCCGCCATGTCGTGGACGGCGCGGGGGTCAGCCGCGTACTCGAAGTGGATGCCCTTGAGCTTGCGGCGGCCGCGGGGGTCGGCGGCCTCGGAGACCTTCTCACCGAGTTGCCGGCCGAGGACGGCCAGGATGTCTCCGTATTCGGCGTCGTTCGCTGCCGCGGCGGGAGGGGGAACTGGCCGTGGCCCGCGCTGTCGACGACGAGCGGGCGGATCAGATGTCACAGGACCTCCTTGTTACTCAGGCGGTCCGAGACTATCGAGAAAATCAACGTGGGCTTGTCTTTTGGTGCGTCGGCGCGCCGAGGAGAGACTCTGGCAGCCGCCAAGCTCGCCAGATGTACCAAAAATCCACGAGGGTTTTAGTTTTGATGCCAGCTGGCATCAAAAGTCCACGGCTACTTGAGTTCATGTGCCGTCATGGCGGCACATTCCGAACGTCCGCAATGGACGCCAGCAGGCGCATCCGCCTCTACCCTCGGCGTCCTGACCTGCGATGATCCCGAGCGAGACAGTCTTCCCCAAATATCAACGACTGCTTGACTTTCGCCCCGAGTGTGCTGGCTTCGTACACACTTCAAGGATCAAAATGTGCTGCTGACGACACGCCACTTCACATAAAAGCGCAGGTCAGAAGCGTGCAAAAGCGGAGCGCTCTTACTCAAGAGCAACACACGGTCCTGCAGTTCCAAGGCGTGGCGTGAGCCACGTCTATGACCTTCCGTCAGTAGCAACTGCCCTCCTTCCAACTGGAAATCAACCGCCCGGCCATTACTGACAGGAACTCCCTCCACGGTGACGGCATCAAACCTCGGCCCCACCTTGCAGCCGGTGACACAGCAGCCAGCGCCTGCCTCCCCCTGAAAGCCCCAGGGAAGCTGCCCCCACCGCACGCCTACCCACTCAGCGAGGCAGCCCACAACCTGAGCCGGACCTAGCCCAGGCAACCCGTGGGCCTGGCGAGGGTTGTGGCGGAGCGAACAGCTCAATTCCTCGGGTTCCCCGCTTGGGTTCTCCATCCGGTCCTTCTCTACTGGCACCACCGAAAGCCAGCCCCAACGGCGGGTGCGTCACACAACCACGATCAGCGGCTACCCGCACCACCACCGACCTCAGCCACGCTTCCACTTTTCGAAGCAAAGCCGGCCCGCAGCCGCCAACGGTGCCCCGCCACCCCGGCGGGGCACCGCAAGCCCGCCAGGGCTGAGGAGCTACCGACCCTGGGCAAGAGGCCTTGAACAGCGAAAATCCGTTTCTCCACCACAAACACGGGGATACCTGCTCAACAGTGCGTACCCGGCCCCCGATGGCGTCGGCTCTTCGCTGACGCTCAAGCCGGCGCGTACTACCTGGACATGGACTGTCCCACTCTGCAGGAGCCGGAGGTATCACTCAGCTCAGCTGGCCGCCGCCGGCCCGACCTGAGAGGTGTCCTCGTACTCGCTGCGGGCGGCCTCGAGCAACCGCTGCCAGGAGGTGACCGTCGGCCTTCGCTTCAGAAGCGCGCGCCGCTCACGCTCGGTCATGCCTCCCCAAACCCCAAACTCCACTCGGTGGTCAAGCGAGTGGGCCAGGCATTCTGTGCGCACCTGGCACCCTGAGCAGAGCTCCTTCGCTCGTGCCTGGGCGGCTCCCTCGACGAACAGCTCCTCCGGGTCGGCGGTCCGGCACTTGGCCCGTTCCCCCCAGCCTTGATCCCTGCCCAATGTCTGCCGTCCTCTCCCCGATCCGGCTCGCCCACCACTCCACCCGGATGAGGGCGGGCTGAGCGCGACCGTACGGAAGACTCTCCCTGGCTGGTACCCCCCGGTCGCCATGGCCATCAGATCGAGTGAACCGGCAGGGGGCGAATCGCAGCGCAGAGCGACAACGCTCTTATGGCCAGAACTCGACCGTGTATGCGTCGAGCTGAAGCTGTCCTCACCCATGCCAGTGCGGCTGGATGGCAGGCACCAAGCCGGGGCACCGCGAAGTGTTCTGGCCGAATCACGTTTCCCTGCTGTCGGAGCCACTAAGCAGATGATCACGGGGAAACGCTTGGGGCATGCGCTCGGCTTCTGTCCCGAGGACCGATGGATACGCCGTCCCTCTGAACCCACACACGCCGACATGGCGTCCGCGCCGAGAAAATACGCTCGCAATCTGCGGAAGGTCGGTCAGCGGCGACAGTAGCCGAACCGAACGCTCCTGGTCCGTCTCTGCCCGCGCCCCGCCAGACCTGTCCCGTACCGCACAACGTCCCCCAACCGTGTTGTTGAGGGACGTTGGTCCGGCGATTCGAAGAACCTTGGCCCGAAGGCGTCAGGGCGGCCGGCCACCCCTTGGCATTCACACTACAAGCCCGCCGCCAGCTACCGCCGCCGTTCGAGGAGATCCGTACAAGCAGACCGCACACGGAGCAGCCGCTGGGATGGCTGTCAGTGGTCCCGGTCTGTGAACACGCGGTCCGTCCTCTTGTCGTGGCCGCTCCGCTGAGGCCGCCTGCATCGGGTGGCTTGGATGAACGTCGTCTTAGCCGCGGCAGGCCTCTTGTGGGCGGCAGTTGCGCCGATTTTAGGTCTCGCTCCCCGACCCAAAGGCCGTGTAAGGCCTGCTGACGGCCTCTCAGTCGCTCCGAGGCCTCTTCCTATGGGGGGCAGCGAGTTCGGCGGCCTATGCCCCCGTTCTGCGGGTCGCTTTTGACCTGTTCATCGCGAAAATACGATTCGCGCTCAGCGGCTGGTCCGAGTCGCTCGCTACGGGATGAGAGAGCTGTCGGCGCAAGAATCAGCTCTTCGAAATTTTGTCCAGCGCGTGGTTGATCCAATACCCCGGCTGCCGCGCCGCGGCAGCCGGAAGGGCTTCAGGGCCGCCACCACATACGGGCTCGAGGTCCAACCGCGTTCAGGTGGCTACAACCCAGGACGGGCCGATGTCTGTTGCGCCCGTCGCCGCCCAGCATCGGCTGGGGGTGGGGCTGTGCTCAATGACGGAAACGCGCCCACTGACTCCCCCGCCTCGCAGCCGGCCGGCATCGCCTCAGCAGGCCCTTTCCGCGGCACAGCCAGCATGCTGACCTCGGCGCCCCCGGCATCCAACTCTGTACTGCCCTCGTAGATCGAGGGTTGGTAGGGGCCGGGCCGATGAGCCAGGAGGCGTGAGGCGCAGGGGCATATATCGCCGAGGGGTTGCCCGAGACGCGCCACCAGTTGACTCAGGACGACCGCCATGATCGCAACAGATCGGGCAAAACACCCGCGTATGTTTCTTGCCATAGCGACTGAGGAGAGTAAGGTAACCGCCATGACCGCTCCTTACGACCCGTCCGACAGGGAAAAGGTAGTCGCCAAGCTACCCCTGGCCCTCCGTCAGGAACTCAAGGTCCGTGCTGCCCAGCTCAGCGTGGACATCCAAGACGCTGTCACCGAAGGCATCCACGCCTGGCGCAGCAACCCGGAAGCCGCCAGGACTGTGGACACCACCGGTGGCTCATCCTTCGCGACCTACCTCCCCACCGGCCTGTACGACGAGTTCAAGAAGGACTGCAAGGCGCGGCCCGTCGCGTACAACCAGGGCCTGGCCCAGTCGATCCGTCTGTGGCTGGACACGCACACGATGCCGACCCTGGTGCGCCCAGACCACGTGCGCCGTCTCGTCGTGTGCAACCAGAAGGGCGGTGTGGGCAAGAGTGCGGTCAGCAACGGTCTTGCGCAGGCCCTGGCCGAGGCCGGTGCTCGCGTCTGCGTCATCGACTTCGACCCGCAAGGTCACCTGACGAAGCACCTGGGCCATGTGCCGCTGGGTATCAAGGAGCCGAGCCTCGCCAAGCACATGCTCGGTGAAGCGGACGGCAACGTCCGGGATCTCCTCGTACCCATCGAGTACGAGTCGTTCACGGGCCGGCTCTTCCTCCTGCCCGCATGCAAGGACGCGTTCCTCCTCGACGCCAAGCTCGCCACCACCAGGAACGTGCGCGTCAAGGAGACCGCGCTGGAGAAGGCAGTCGAGGAACTTGAGAAGGACTTCGACTACGTAGTGATCGACTGTCCGCCGAGCCTCGGCTACACCATGGACACGGCGCTGTACTACGCCCGCACGCGCGACGGTGAGGACCCCAAGGCCTCAGGACTCGTCGTCATCGTCCAGGCCGAAGACACCTCCGCCGACGCCTACGACCTGCTGCTCGAGCAGATCGAAGACATGGAGGACGACCTCGAGGTCGCCGTCACCCAGCTGGGCTTCGTCGTGAACCTCTACGACGCCCGCAAGGGATTCATCGCCACCTCCTCCCTGAGCCAGTGGGAAGAGTTCGGCGACCCGCCGGTCCTCGTGGTCATCCCCGACCTGAAGGAGCAGCGCGAGGCGGTACGCCTCAAGCGTCCACTCCTTGAGTACGCACCGGACTGCGAGCAGGCCATCGCCATGCGCGACCTGAAGAAAGCACTGACGAAGTGAGCAAGAAGGACCTCCTGGGCAGCGGCGCCTCCTTCTCCAGCGCCCGACGGCCGAGCGAACGAAGCGAACGGGGACGGGCCAAGGCACTGGCCCAGGGCGACATCCCTGCCTACGAACTCGTCAAGCACCGGCTCGACGAGGTCTCCCCCACTCCCCTCAACCCCCGCCGCAACTTCGGCTCCGACGAGGAACTCACCCGGTTCGGTGAGGAGCTGCGCCAAGCACAGCTCGCGGCTTGCGTCACCGTCTCGCGTGGCGCCTACCTGGCACTGTGGCCCGAACACGAGTCACTCATCGGGCCGGCCGAGTTCATCCTCATCAACGGCGAGCGCCGCTACCGCAGTGCTCGCCACGTGGGCCTTGAGAGCCTGGACTTCGTTGTCCGGGACGATCTCGCGAAGACCCGAGAGGACTTCGTCGACTACCTCCTCGCAGAAAACCTCGACCGTGAGGACTTCGACGTCATCGAACGCGCCCGGGGTGTGGCACAGCTCGTGGCGATCTGCGCCGAGGAGAAAGAGTTCGGATCGAAGTCGCGTGCCGCCGAGCGCCTCGGGAAGTCACCATCATGGGTCACGCACCAGCTGGTCCTGCTCGAACTGCCTGACCAAATCCAGGCCATGCTCAGCTCTGGAGACATGCCCGAGCGCGACGGCCGAACCCTCGCCCGCGCCCTCAAGGACGACCCCTCGCTGGGACCCGCAACTCTCCTTGAGCTCCTCAAGTCCACCAAGGAGCAGGAGACCCGGGCCAAGGAGGAGCAGCAGGCGGTCCTGCGAGCAGCAGCGCAGCCGGTGGCGGAGCCCCTCCCCCGCCCGCAGGCGCCTGTAGTCCTCCCCTCCCCCTCTCCCGGCATGGACCAGCTGGCGCCCACTGCGCCTGAACCTTTGACCGCGGTCAAAAGTTCTGCTGCTCCGTTGCCGACGCCGGACGCGCCACGAGCGGGCGACGCTCCTGAACCGGTTGCCATCGAATCGGCTTCGCCAGCCACAACACAGCCCTTGGAGGCAGACCGACCTGCCCCTGCGAACGAACTGCACACTCCCCCGACGGCGGCCACTGTTCCTGCGGTCGAGGACGAAGAGGCTCCGGCCGATGCAGACGACGATGTCCATCTTGTGGACATCCGGAAGATTCCGCGGGTGCCGTGGCATGACGGCAGCGCTGTCGCGGACCTGGTCTTCGTGAAGATGGACAAGAGCCAGCGGACCGTTCTCCTGGAGAAGCTCCTCGAAGATCACGCCAAGGATTCCTCGCCCGAGAACGCCTCTGGCGCTGCCGACTTTTGACCGCGGTCAAAGGTTGCCGGCCTCGGCGATGGTCAGTGAATGAGCGGTGGAACGTGAAGAGGGCCTCACCGGCCGTGCGCCGGTGAGGCCCTCTTCACGTGTGAGCTGGGCGCCGCCAAGAGGTCTAGGGAGACGCCGCCAACCACATGTCACGCAGGAACCCCAAGAACCAAATAGACCGGACACACCGGTCGGCTGACTGAAGCAGTCACCCAGTTGGCGGCACTTGCCGCCGCGGGGTGGAACCGCCGTCGTGCACGCCGCCGGGACTGGGACCGGACCATCCCGACTGCCATCACCCGGCAGCACCTCGACTAGGGCGTTTCCATCGGATCATCTGATCATTGGTTGATGCGTGTCGTTGACTGACGCGACAAGACCGCCAAGATCTACCTCGCCGGATTCCACCTCGCCGCCATCTTCATCTGGTCAGCGAGGTGATCCGCAGCAAACGGCTTAGGAGTGAGGTGCGAGGGTGCTGGACGGGTTGTGCCGGGGAGCCGGTGTCAGTACGCGCTGAAGGACCAGAAGACCCCGACCTCGTCGCCGGACACGGCGACGAGGCCCAGTTCTTCGAGCAGGTCGAGGCCGTTGATGTACTCGCCCGTGATGAACCCGGCTCTCCGTACCCCCACCGCAGGAGTTCGGTGGCCGCACCGTCCGCAGCGGCCCCTCCCAGCTCGCGCGGCACCTCGGGGACGACGGCCCGGTTTCCCCGGTGGAGTTCGCAGGCTGCCCGCCACACGTCTTTCAGGTGGGCGTCGAGGAGGTCGAGGGCGATGCGGTCGTCGTCTGCCGTGCTCATGAGCCAACCCTAGGCCGTCTCTACCGGATCTTGCTCCCCCAGCGGTAGCCGGGGGAGACGCGGGCTCGACCGGCAAGCTCCGGCCGAGACGGCCTAGTGGCGGGCTCACGCCGGTCAATCTCCGTGAAACCCGTAGGCGACGAGGTCAGGCGCGGTGGCCCGTTCGGCATTGGCTACTGCCGTAGCCGGACTCGATCGTGGCGAGGACGAGGTCCACCGGAAGGAGAGAACAGTCCAGAGGGGCTGCCAGGGCGGGCTTCGAAGCGGTCGGTGGTCAGGGCGTTCGCGGCTACCAGGACGTCGGAGGGCGCTGCTGCCCAGGCTTCTGCGTTGAACGTCACGGACAGCGTGGCCCAGTGCGTCCGCGCACGGGGAGGCTGAACCTTTGACCGCGGTCAAAGGTTCAGCCTCCCCCGCCTGCTCTGCACACCCGCAAGCAGCCCCCGTTTCCGCCCGGACGCAATGCGTTCGTCCTCGCCGACTGCAACGCACCCCCTGGACGCGGCCCGCCCCGGCTCTGGGATCTCGGGGTCTCGCGGACTCCCCGGAGACGGCACCGGACTCTTCGGGTTCCGTTGCACGGACGGCAAGCCTGTCGCCCGCCAGGTCTTCGAGAAGATGGGCGGCTCCCCCGCGTCTGAGGTAGCTGACCGCTCGCATCCCATCGAGGCGTTTACTCGGCGAACCCAGTCGGTCGGCCTCCTGTTTCAGTGAACCCCGTCGTGCGAGTGATCGCACCGGGGGTGCTGAGTGGCTGTACCGGCTGTGGTGGATCTTGCGAGACCGTACGTCGAGCCGTCGTACGTGGACGCCCCGTGGGCGCCGTACATGAGCGGCGACGACATCCGCCGCTGGACTGTGTGACTGCTCGGTTCGAAGACGTGGCGCCAGTGCGGACGTTCCGCTGGTCGCGGGGTGAGGGTCACTTCGCGGGCTGGTACCGGTCGGGGACAACTGGGCTGAGGGAAATCCGCTGGCTTTCGACTGTCGAATCAGCCATGGTGCAGTGGTGAGCACTGAAGAGAGTCCCGTCGAACACGAGGACCGGTGGATCCTGAACCTTCGCGGGATGCGCGTCACGAAGATCAGTGCGGACTTCCGGCTCGTGCTGGTTCTCAACTCGGATTGGGAAGTCGCGTTGGAAGCGCCCTTCAGCCTCTCGCACGGGGCAGTCCACGCCGGCCGGTCGGTGCTCCTGAATCCGGAGTCCCAGGACGTCACAGCGGCCCTTGATCTGTTCGGAGCGAAGGTTCTGTCTGCGGTTGCGTTCAAGTCCGGAACCCTGCGTCTCGTTTTCGACACGGGCCTTCACCTGACTTGCTCGTCCGATCCGTCCTTCGAAGCGTGGCAGGTCACGGGCCCAGCGCAATGGCTCTTCGTGTCGCTGCCTGGAAGCGACCTGGCTGTCTGGGCCGGCTCAGGAACAAGAGAGTCCTCGTCATAGCGCCGACGCTGCTGGGCGCCTGTTTGTCGGGAAGCCTCGCTTAAAGGCTGCCGCATGTCAGCGTCGGCTGAATCGTTGGGTCGCCGTCCCGTGAGCATCTCGGGCCCTGCCGACTTTTGACCGCGGTCAAAGGTTGCCGACATCGGTGGGGAGGGGATGAGCGGTAGAACGTGGAGGGGGCCTCACCGGCCGCGTGCCGGTGAGGCCCCCTCCACGTGTACGCTCGGCGCCCCCAGTGGGTCCCTGGAGGCGACGGCCAGCTGTCAGTGCGGGATTCCGTCGATCAACTCGCGGGCTCCTTGCCGCAGAAGAGCGACTGCGACGGACGTACCGAGAGTGGCCGGGTCGAGCGGGCCGGCCCACTCATGCGCGTTGAGAACCGTCTTGCCGTCGGGAGTGAAGACGCAGGCGCGTAGCGACAGATCTCCGCCGCGTTCAGCGCGGGCGTAGCCGGCGATGGGACTGTTGCAGTGCCCCTGCAGGACGTGTAGCAGCATGCGCTCGGCGGTCGCTTCACGGTGGGTGTCGGGGTGGACGAGGCTGCTGACCACGTCGATGACGTGGGCGTCGTCTTGGCGGCACTGCAGGGCCAGGATTCCGGCGCCGATGGGCGGCATCATTGTCTCCGTCGAGAGGATCTCGGTGATCACGTCGGTGCGTCCGATGCGTTCGAGCCCGGATACGGCGAGGAGAGCGGCGTCGACTTCTCCGGCGTGAAGCTTTTCCAGGCGCCGGTTGGCGTTGCCGCGGAAGGGCACGCACTCCAGGTGGGGGTGGCTGGCCGCGAGCTGGGCGATTCGGCGGACGGACGAGGTGCCGATGCGGGTGCCGGGCGGCAGCTGGTCCAGGGTGATGCCGCTGGGGTGGATGAGTGCATCGCGGATGTCGTCGCGCTTGAGGAACACAGCGAATGTCGTGCCGACGGGCAGCGGGCGGTCGCACGGGATGTCTTTGAGACAGTGGACGGCGAGGTCGGCGCTGCCCTCCAGCAGTGCGGCGTCGACCTCCTTGGTGAACGCCCCCTTCCCTTCGACCTGGGCGAGGTCGCCCATCCACTTGTCTCCGGTCGTGACGACGGGGACGACTTCGGTGCGGATATGGGGGTGGAGCACGGCCAGTTCGCTGCGCACACGTTCCACCTGGGCCAGTGCCATGGGGGAGTTCCGGGACACGATGCGGATCAGCTCAGGGGCGGACATGCCGCCCACGATAGACCTGTCAGATGCGGGCCCCGACCGCGATGCCTAGGCCGATCTCATGCGTTGGAGAACAGGTTGCGCCATGCAGCAGCCAGGCAACGACATGACGTAGCGGCGGCGCCGTCGAGGGAAGACCGACCGTGGGGCGTGCACCGATCCGGTGAGCAGGAGGGTGGGGGAGTCGAGGGCGGAGCTGGCCTCAGGACCGCCCGGTTCCCTGGGTGCGATGGGTTCTGAGCTCGCCCGCCGAGGGCCGGACCTTTGACCGCGGTCAAAGGTCCGGCCCTCGAAGACTGGGAGTGTGCGGTTCATGTGTGGACGGCCTCGGGCTCTTGAACGCCGTCAAAAGCCAGCGCGCAGTAGCAGCATCAGATCCAGCAGACCACTAAAAGCGACTTCAGGAGCTTGCCGCGGCAAGGGTCAGCAGGACCTCGGCCTTCATGTCCGGACTCGGCTGACCCGGGCACCTCAGCGCCCACCCTGGAGCTTCAAGCCGCACTGGCCGGAGTCCCAACAGCCGCCCTTCAACAGATCTGTGCCGACCCCGGGCCAGCCGGATGGGCAGCGGCACATATTCACGAGCCGAATCGGCACGATGCCGCGCTACGTGCCCTCGGCCGCCTGGCCGCGCCCCTCGAAGACGTCGATCAGTTCATCGATGGAGTCCGGGCTCGCAGCCAGGCCGGCCCAGACGCCGTACTCGGTGAAGACCGGTACGGCGTCGGTGTCCGCGTCGAAGATCACGGCGTACGGGCCGTACCGGTCGAGGACCATGTCGTGCAGCACGGGGGCCGGCGCGGCCTCCAGGACCTCCAGGGCGTCGACGGTGAGCCGGGCCGGGGTGCCCAGGGCGGCGGGCTGGACGACGGTGCCGGTGACACGCAGGAGGTCGCCGGGCTGGATCTCGCGCAGCAGCACGTCGGCGATGCGCGGGTCTCCGGTAGTGCAGGCGTACACGGTGTCCGGGGCGTCGGGTGCGATCCGGTCCGCGTCGGCGGGGGAGTGGATCAGGTCGAAGCAGGCAGTGCCCCAGCTGGTGCCGGGAGCCGGGATCGCGTCGACGTAGCCGTCTATGGCGAGGTGAGTCTGAGGGCTCATCATCATCGGGTCTCCGCCCGGGGCTTGGCGGTGCGCGGGGAGCGGGGTCGGGGGGTGTGCTGCTCGCGGAGCAGGAGCTCGCAGTTGCGCTTCTGCTGCCAGGGCGTGATCGGTCGGGCCTTGGGGCCGTTGCGGTGCCAGCGCGGCGAGGCTGGCGGTTCCGGGTAGGCGAGGGCGTGGTCGACATCGCGGTTGGACGACATACTTGGGGTCTCCGTCTCGTCTCGTACGGGATGGGTGGGCCCGGGACAGGCGAACTGGTTTGGACGCCGATGTGCGTCTGTCCCGGGGCAGATCTACAGCTCGATCGGGCTGGAGTTGAGCCAGCTGTACGGGTTCTTCCAGGGGCCGGCGGTCGCGGCGAGCCAGTCGAGCTCCCAGCCAGGCCTGTAGCCGCAGGCGCCCCAACCGTCCGGGCGCCCGTGGGGCATCTCGAGTCCGGCCTCGGCAGCGGTGCGGGCCGCGTCGTACGCCTCGTGCGCGGCCTGGAGGGCGACGCTGTCGCTGTCAGCCCGGCCGGTGAAGACGTGCACGCCACGCAGGCCGGGCGTCTCGGTGCTCCGTATGGGGACGTCCACCTCGAAATACGGCGGCCGCAGCGTCATGACGTCCATCTCCCTTCGGTGCTGTGAGGGGCCACCGCGACCGCCCCGGCCCCACGGGTGCGGAGTCGGGGCGCCACGGAGTGCTCTCAGTACAGATCGAGCCGGACGGTGATCGGCGTGCGCGGGTCGTCGCCGTGGTGGTGAACGGTGCGGCAGTGCGCGGCAAGGCCGGCGGCCCCGCCCTGGACCGGCAAGTAGCACTCGTCTCAGCCATGGACCCACTCGTCACCAGCAGAAAGCTCCGCCGGGGTGAGCGGGTGGGAGTGCGGACCGGGGGCCGGCCTGCTCACTGCAAGGTTCCGGCCAGGCCGAGGTCGGAAATCAGGTGCACCTTGGCGAAGCCCTCGCCGTACAGCTGGTCGGCGTTGGGCAGCAGCTGGTGGTGCTCGCGCACGATGCGCACGGGTATCGCACGATCGCGGCTGGCGTTTCGCGCCTCCACCGTCGCCAGCGGTACGTCGAACAGGACGGCAACAGCGGGGCGCTGCCAGTAGCGGGCGCGGGCGAGCAGCCCGGCCCTGACGTGGCCGTGCACGTTGGTCGAGTCCACCAGCGTGGTCAAGCCGCGGGCGAAGCGGGCGTCCAGGAGCAGGTTCTGGATCTCGACGGCGACTGGTGTGGACGACTGGTCGATCTCGGAGTCGGTGGCCAGGCGCCGGTAGAGGTCCAGGGAGACACGCCAGCTGTCGGAGTAGCGGGCGACGAAGGTGGACTTGCCGGAGCCCGGAGGTCCGACCATCACGCAAATGGCGCCTGCAGGGAGATTCAGCGGGTCCATCTCAGATCCTTCCGGTAGGTGGGCCGGGGTTCGGCTACGGAGTTCGTCGACCCTGCCCGCGTCCGCGGCGAGCCTGGCGCCGATCTCACGGAGCTGTACTGCTGGTTCGGTGCCGGGCTCGCGCCGGATGAGACCGGCACCGAACCGGTCGGCCAGTTCGATGGCGATACCGGCCAACGTGCTCAGCACCCCTTCTGCCAAGCCTGCTTCTGACACTGAGCCACCAGCAGCGCGACCAAGTCGAACGGCGCATCCGCGCGGCCATGGACCGGTTGCTGACCGAGCAAATCCCGCCCGGAGGTGCCTGCGACGTCAAGACGCTCGCCAGTGAGGCCGGATGACCTTGTTACGCAGGGTCATGGCATTGCCCGATCCGCAGTTCGGTACTCCGCGCGTGCTGGGCGTGGACGACTTCGCGATCCGCCGTGGCCAGACCTACTCCACCGTCTTGACCAGTGTCGAAGACCATCGCGTGGTCGACGTGCTCCCGACCCGCGAGGCCGGGCCGCTGGCCGCCTGGCTGATCCGCCACCCCGGCGTGGAGATCATCTGCCGGGACCGGGCGGGCGCATACGCCGAGGGAGCACGGCGCGGTGCCCCAGACGCTCTGCAGGTCGCCGACCGGTTCCACCTGTGGCAGGGCCTCGGCCGAGCCGTGGAAACCTGCGTCGCCGCCCACCGCGACTGCCTGCGCGACCCTTCGCCCAGCAGCATGTTGCCGGAGGCCACCCGACTGTCTTCCGGCCGACCGCAGGACGACCCGGCGCCCATCGGCCGGCGGGCTGAGCGCAAGAAGGCCGCGCACGCCCGGGTCCACGAGCTCCTTGCTCAAGGTCACTCACGCCGAGCGATCGCCCGGCACCTGAGCTGGGGCCTCAACACCGTGCTCAGATACGCGAATGCCGCACGCTGGCAGGACACCATCCGCGAGAACCGGCCCCGACCCAGCAGGCTGGACCCTTACAAGCCCTACCTGGAGCGACGATTCGCCGAGGGATGCACCAGCGTCACCCGCCTCCACAGCGAACTCGTTGCCAACAATGCGCCCGTCACCTACCAGATGGTCCGCAGCTACATCGCCACCCTCCGCGGGGCTCCGGCTGCCGCGCCGCCCCGGCCTCCGACGGTGCGGCAGGTGACCGGCTGGCTCACCCGACACCCCACCGCACTGAGCGAGGACGACCGCGCCAGCCTGAAGGATGTCCTGGCACGCTGCCCAGAACTGGACACGGCCGCCGGGCAGGTCCGCGACTTCGGCGAGATACTCACGGGCCGCCTCGGCTCCAGGCTCCCTGCCTGGATCGACGCAGTCGACGCCAGCCAACTGCCCGGCCTCACCGGCTTCGCACTCCACCTGCTCCGGGACCTCGACGCCGTGATAGCCGGCCTCACCTTGGACTGGAGTTCCGGCAGTGTCGAAGGCGCCGTGAACCGCATCAAGAAGATCAAAAGGCAGCTCTACGGACGAGCCGGATTCGAACTCCTACGCAAAATGATCCTGCTTCAGTGACCCTCAGCAGCGACTCCCCAGGATCTTTCCGAACGCCGGGTCAGGCCAGCTCAACAAAGCGGTGGACACGAAAGGACGTCAGGTCGTCGGGTTCGATGCTTGCCGAGTCCACTCGGTAGCGGCCAGCGGCGAGTTCGAGAGCGGTGCTGTCCGTGAGTGTCCCGACCTCGGTGCCGAAGTAGGCGGCGCCGAACATGACGAGCTCGCCAGTGGTGCTCAGTACGGGTCCTTCCTCCCACTCGGCGGTGGCAAGCCCAGCCCTGATGATGTCGGCGACACCTTCCTCGCTCTCCGCGTAGTGCCAGCGGACGAGGACTCGATGCTCGGGAAGGTAGGCGGTGGAGAGAGGTTCGTCCCCGAGGACCAGCGCCTCGGCTCCGTCAGGCAGTGCGAGGACCCCGACGAATTCCATCACCTCGCAAGCCCGGTCGTAGTCGCCCTCCGTTCCCGACCAGTGCGGCAGCGCCGTGCGCGGAACCACGATGAACGGGCCGCCCTCCGTCTCCAGCCACGTCAACGACATGCCGCCTCCACCTTTCGGATCTCTCTTCCGTGGCGACAGCGTATGTGCCGGGTCGGACAAGGCTCATGCCTGTGGTGGTCGAGGTGCGCGGTGACGGGCCCAGGGTCTTAACCATCCCTTGCAATCGAACGATGTCGTCACCCTCCGCGACCGCTCCCCAAGATCTGTGCCAGAACCGAGACTTGGCAACGCCTGTATGGCGTGTCGGCGTCGGCCGATGGCGGGCAGAGGTTGCCCCGCCTGTGATCGCTACGCGGGCGTCGTCTCTCAGCATCCCGCCGCCGGCGACGGGGTGGCGTCGCCGTTCAGGCAGCGGTCGAGGAGCGCGTGCATGCGGGGGACGGAGAGGGACGGATTGGCCGCAGCGCCCTCTGCGGTGCGGGGGTCGGCGAGAAGGGCCTCCAGGACCTTGGCCGTCAGGATCGGATTGGCGGCAGCCGCCCGGCGCACCGACTCGTCGGCGTCTTCCACCGGGGGGTCGGGCAGAGTGGGATCGGCTGCGGCCAGGGCGCGTACCTCGGGGTCAGGGTGGCCGATGAGGTGGGTCAGGCCGGTGCGGGGGAACGCGGGCAGGGTCAGCAGGTGCGGACGGTGGGCCCGGCGGGTCACGAAGACGTCCAGGAGGAGGTGCGGCGGAGCCAGCGGGTGGTGGCAGGCCAGCCGGATCCGTACCTCCTCGTCATCGTCCAGCGCCAGTGTCTCGACGAGTGCTGCCGGCAGGCCGGGCCAGCTCGCCGCCACCCGGCGGAGCACCGGTTCCTCGGACGTCGCGCAGGCGGCGAACCAGTCAGGTGACGGCTCGGTGTCGGGCTCGGTGTCGGGCTCGGTGATGGGGCAGGTGCAGTCCGGGCCGTGCCCGATGACCCGGTGGATCGCCCAGTACTCGGCCCAGGTGCGGGGGAAGGGGTGCAGGCGTGCGCGCACCCGCACGTCCTCGTTCGGGTCCTCCCTCAGCTCGGTGACCAGGTCCGGTCCCAGGTCGGGCCGGGCGGCGACCCTCGTGCGGACCTTGGCGTCGGGGTGACGGGCGAGCCGGGCGACGGCGTCGGCCGGGGTGTGGCGGTTCCAGGTCAGGGGGTGCACCGTGTCGTCCGCGAAGCACTGTTCGACGAGCGCGGGGGACAGGGCGCACGTGCCGAGCACGAACGGCTTGCTGTGCGAGCCGAAGGACGGCAGCCTGGCCTCCACGGCTTCCGGGTCCAGCTCCCAGATGCTTCCCTGCGCTGCTTCCCGTACGGCGGGGTCGGGGTCGTCGAGCAGGGCCTCCTGCTGCGCAGGGGTGAGCGACTGCCACCTCCAGGTGGCGCGTACGCGGAGCTCGGGGTGCTCGTGCCCGGCCATGGCTCGGTAGAAAGACAGAGGGATCTGCCGTGAGGCGCTGAGCTCCTGGGTGATCTCGTGCTCGGTGAGCATGCCGTCCTCGCCCCCGTCCTGGGCGGTCAGGAAGGTGACGAGGATGTCGTCCGGCAGCGGTCGGACCCATCGGGGTCGGGAGCGGGGCCCGCCGGCAAGCCCGGCGCGGACGATCCCCGACGGGTCGGTTGCCAACGGGGCGAGTTGTGCGGGGTCGACGTGCTGGTTGCCGGCGAGCCGGCGGCGGATCCCGCGGTCCGGGTGGCGCAGGGCTGCGTCGATGACGGCGTCGGGCAGGTCGCGACCCTCGCACATCAGCCGCCCGGCCTCACCTGCCGCTTGTTCCAGAAGGCGTATCAGTACGTCGGAGGGCGCCGCCGGATTGAAAGCGATGCCGCGCAGCCACAGTTCAGGGAGAGTCTCGGACACCACGTCATCCTGCCACCGCACCCCTTACCCGTCGTGCATACGATGACCGCCCGCGGCCCGCAGCCAGGAGAAGCCACAACATCAGGGCCGAGTCAAGCAACCGGGCGTTGCTGAAACTCGGCTACATCGTCTGCCTTGTCCACCGGGTGTTCTTGCCCTTGGGTGACAAACGCTCTCGCTCCTGAGCAACAAAGCCAGTGGTCCGCGGGTCTGCTGGGCTACCTGACAGGCCATATGCTGGTGGCTAACGCGCTCGCGGCCAAGCGCATCCCCCGCGACAAGATCTTCGCCGAGAAGATCAGCACCCGCGTGAGGGTCCGCCCGCAGTTCGAGGCAGCCCTCACCGCCGCCCGCGAGATCAAGGCCCATGCCCCGCACTGCCGGGTGATCTTCACCGTCTACGAGATGAAGCGCCTGGGACGCGATGCCGCAGAGCTGACAGCCCTGGCCGATCACCTCACCGCCCACGGCCTAGTGCTGGAGATGCTCGCCGGACCCCTCCAGGGGATGTACGACCCCAGCGGTCCAGGACGCCTGCTGTTCGGGTTCTTCGCCGCGATGGCCGAGACCGAACGCGAGAACATCCGCGAGGCCACCCTCGAAGGACTCGACACCGCGGCCCGCAAGGGCAACCACGGCGGCCGGCCCCCGGTCATCACCGACGACATGCTGCACACCGTGCTCCGCCGCCGCGCGAACGGCGAGACCGTCGAGGACATCCAGCCCGACCTGCTCATCCCCACCGGCCGCCGCAAAGGACAGAGCCCCAGCCTCTCCAGCATCTACCGGGCGCTGGCCGAGCACGAGAAGACCCAGGCGTACCCGGAGGCCGTCGAGACGGCGCACGCCGACTTCGCCGCCCTCCAGCAGCGCGACCGCAGCCCCGCGTAGTTACTCAGCGCTACATGACGGGTGGCGGCAGCTATACGAGAACACGGCCGTCGAGCACGGGGCGCGGGGAGACGATCGGGTCGGGGGCGAAGGCGTACAGCTCGGCCCGGTAGGCGTAGCCGTCGGTGGTCCAGTCCCGGATGCGGAACAGGTCGGGCGCGGCACCGACGCGGGGAGGGCGTGGGAGGTGGATGGGCCGTTCCACAGCGTGCCGCCCTCAGTGCCGGCCTCCGCGCAGACCACGCGGAGCCAGTGCGGGCCGGCGGCCGACGACAGGGTGCGGCCCCGGTACCCCCACACCCGGCGGCCGGTGACTCGCAGACCGAACTGGTCGGCGGCGTGCTGCCGGGCGGCCAGCATCCGGTCGACGGTAGCGGGGGCGGGGGCCTCGAACATGGCGGGTCCTACCTGTGGGAGACGGCGGCCGCGTCCTTGGATACCAGCTCGGTGGCGAGAGCCGCGACCTGTTCCACGGTGAGGCGGGAGCGCTCGGCCAGCTCCCCGAAGGTCAGGCGGGCGCCGGAGACAGGGCCTCCAGCACGGGGCGCACGGAGGTGTGGAGCTCCCATTCGTGTCCGGCGGCGCGCAGCACGACGGCCTCGTCGGCTCCCTCCAGCGCGGCCCGGGCGGTGGTGAGGGCCAGGACCAGGCCGGGGTCGGCGGGGACGTCGCCGATGCACGGCAGGGACGAGGCCGGGCGGCCAGGGTCGCGGGCGTCCAGGGAGGCGGCGAACTCCGAGACGATGTGGGGGTGGAGCGCCTCGGCGACTTCTTTGCGCAGCTGCTCGGCGTACGCGGTGCGCTCGGCGGCCCCGGCCACGGAGGGTACGTTCGCGTGCAAAGTGGGGGAGTGGAGGAGCTGTCCGGCCAGCCACACCAGGAGGTGGTGGCCGGTCGCCGGGGTCAGCCCGCACGTCAGGTGCAGGGACCGACCCTGGGTGGCGGCCACCGCCTGCCACCAGCCCCGCGGCACGTACAGCATGTCCCCGGCCTGCAAGACCACTTCGACGAGGGAAGTGCCGCTCCAGCGCCTCGGCTAGGGCCTGGACGCCGGGGTGGAGCTTGTCGACAGCGTCCAGCACCAGGGAGGCTCCGCTGGCGATCGACCGGCTACCGCCCGCCTACCGGAGCGGCCTCGTGCACTCTCGAGCCCAACTGCTCCACCGACGCCTGGACGGCGCCCCTCGCCGGCTGCTGGGTGACGTCCTCGCCTGATGGAGTTTCTGGCTCACCCGCGGAGGCACCTGCGCCATTGTTCATTCATGGCCCTCTATCCGATTACTTACCCTTTGTGGTCTTTTTGGGTGCAGTTTCGTTTCCAGCCAAATCGTTGATCCTGAAATTGTAGCTATTTATGCGTGTACGCGTCAGACGTGGCAAGGAGTTTGGTCCGTCTGAGGGCCCGTACGCGGGACGGGGTAGCGCAGATTCCGCGACCGTGGGCGCCGGGTCCAGCGGAATGATGAGCTCCGCCGGAATCGGGCCACGGCTGTTCGCTGACGCCGAATAATCCCGATCCCGTTCATCAAAACGACCCTATGTTCGAACGATCATCGAGGGCAGTTTCCCGTTGCACCGCCTTGAAGTTCTTCGAATGAAGGGTGTACTGCGTGAGAGTAAGCACAGCACTCCGGTCTCTCGGGGTCGGGGCGTCTACGGCTGCGATTGTCCTGTCGGCTGTAACAGGCGCGGCGGCGCAGCCATCCGCCCCCGGGCCCTCGACTGGAGGGCCATCGCCCGATGCCGCCCCCTCATGGACCGCGAAGGAAGCACAGGCTCTCCTTTCACCGAAGCGCATGGCTGCGGCCCAGCCGTGGACCCTGCAGGGCGGCAAGGAACTCAAGGGCCACACGCTGGGGTCCCGGTTTCCGACACAGAACGCTGCAGGCCCGGACACCGGAGTCCTGTTCCGCTTGACCAAGAAGGGCCTGTACTTCTGCGGTGCGGGCGTCACCTCAAGCCCGAACCGAAACCTGCTTGCGACGGCCGCTGACTGCTTGACCAGCGACCCCGCGGACAAGCTCGCATTCGCGCCCCAGGTCTTCAAGAACGCCACCGGCGCCCTGGAGGCACCGAAGGGTGTCTACACCGTCAAGAGGCAGGGAAACCGGTCCCTCGTGTGGACCGGCTCCGAGTCGGGCGGCGCCGCCCCGAGTGCTGCTGTCGGCTTTGCCATGGTCGACAAGGGCATCAACGGCGACCAACTCGAGGACACGGTGCCCGGCCACCGATTGCTGACCGACGCAGGCCACACCCACAAGGGTGTTCGGGTTGCAGGCCACGGCGCCTCAGAAACGCGGCCGGGCGACCCATGCACCGGTGACACATCCAAGGCGAAAACAGGCGCCCCGAACCCGTACCTGCGGCTGGACTGCGGCCCAGCCGGTGCGGGAATCGCCGCCGGCTCGGTCTTCATCGCCGACTACGACGCAAAGACACGCGTAGGCAACCTCATCGGCGTCTCGCAGCGCATCGCCGCTCCCGAAAACCCTTTCGCGATCCACAGTGCGTACTTTGACAACACGGTCCAAGCCCTTTACGACGAGGCTGTCAGCGGCAGCAAGCCGACCGTGACACCGCCGATCACCCCGCCCGGCGTCTCCCCCTCGCAACCGGCCCCCCGTGCCAAGCCTTCCACCACTGCCAGTCCCTCCCCTTCGTCCCCCAAGCCATCAGATCCGGCAGCCCCTGAAGACGACAGCCTCAAGGCGACGCCCGCCCAGATCGCGGCCGCGAAGGAGGCCGAGGCGTACTGGACACCTGAACGCATCGCCAAAGCCACTCCCAAGGGCGCCAAACAGTCCGCCCCAGGAGTCGCGCGTGAAAACGCCGTCACCGCGGCCGCACCTTCCCACTTCGACAACAACGGCGTCGCGACGGTGGGCGTGTTCCTCATCAATGAGGACGACGACCCGCAGTCAGACCCGGGCGGACGCGACCAGTTCTGCTCGGCGAGTTCCGTGGCCTCGCCTACCAAGTCGATCGTGCTCACCGCAGCCCACTGCCTGAACGACAATGACCGCTGGAAGCGCCTGGCCTTCGCACCTGGCTGGAAGCCGGACCCCGCGAACTCGAACCGGGGTGTGGCACCGTACGGCATCTTCCCGATGGTGGCGGGGAAGCTCTACATCGACGGCAGGTACCTCACCCAAGGGCCGTCCAAGGCGGACGATCTCGACTTCGCGTTCATGCGGGTCGGCCCTAACTCGAAGGGTCAGTTCCTCGAAAACGCCACCGGCATGGGCAATTCCCTCACCACTCTGTCATCGCAGCAGCTCAGCCAGAAGAACGTGAGCTTGTTCGGCTTCCCCGGAGGATCCAAGGCTCCGCTCGTCTGCCCCTCGACGAACACCACCGGCTTCTCCGGACGGTTCCTGAAGATCGCCTGCAAGGGTTACGCCGGCGGTGTGTCCGGCGGCCCCTTCCTTCGCAACTTCGACGGCAAGCGCGGAGACGTGATCGGCGTCATCGGGGGGTGGAAGACCGGCGGCACCATCGACGACGAGTCCTACTCTTCCCAGTTCGACGCGGATATCATCCGCCTCTACAACCAGGCGGTGAACGACTACGAGCCCGACAAGCCCACCGGCGGGACCATGGGCACGGGAGACCTCTGGAAGCACGCCACCGGCGCCGTGTCCGGCTCCTTCCACACCAGCTCTCAGGAGTTCGGGGACTCGGACCTCATCGTCAAATGGGACGACGGAGAGGTCACGCTGTACCCCGGCGACCAGAACTTCGGCTTCTACGCCGGCTGTAAGCCCAACGAACCCTGCGAGACGCAGCTGGCCGGGCCCAACGCCATGTGGAAGAACTACGCGGACCTCATCACGACAGGCGACTACGCGGGCACCAACGCCTACGACCTCATGGTCAAGTGGGTGGACGGCGAAGTCACCATCTACCCCGACGTCAGCCAGAACACCAAGCTCCCTACCGCGCTTGACCAGCACCTTCCCAACGAGATCACCATCGCTGCGGCGGACTCCGTCTTCAAGTACGCCCGCGGTTTCGCCACCGGCAAGTACGGCGGCAACCAGTGGCCGGATGACCTGATCGTCCGATGGAGCGACGGTGAGCTCACCAAGTACACGGACATCGACGGGGCTGGACTCCACGCCGAGGAGCAGCTCGCGGCGCCGAACGATCTCTGGCAGACGGCCAGCCTCATGACGGGAGGCGACCTTGATGGCGACAGCAATGGCGCTGCCCCCAATCACGACCTGCTGGTCGTATGGGCCAGCGGGAAGGTGAGCGTCTTCCCCGACGTGAACACCGGTCGGCTGCAGAACGAGAGCGTCGTCGCGTCAAGCTCCACATGGACCCATGCGCGGGTGATCGCCCTGGGGGAGTACGGCATGAACGACTGGGAAGACGACCTCTTCGTCCGCTGGTCGGACGGCGAGGTCACCGTGTACGGAAACACCCAGGCCGACGCGGTGGGCCGCGAGTATCAGCTTGTTCCGCCGGCGGCGGCAGGCTTCGCGGCCGCGACAAATGGCGCCGTCCGTCCGGACGACCCCTGTGCCAAGGTGTGTGGACCAGAGCTGTATCGCCGTAGCCACTAAACCCCCTGACGGTGGGGGGCTTCGCCTGGAGCGAAGCCCCCCACCGCACGAACCAAGGACACTGCCGTGCGTATACCGAAGCTCCTCGTCCTCCTGGCTGTCGTCACTGCTCTCGCCGGATGCACCGGGCAAGGGGGTGGCCCGGCTCCCCAGGCGGAATGGGAGCCGGACGATGCGCTGCAAAGGGCGCAAGCGGCCCTGAAGGATGATCCTGCCTCGGCGCAGCGTGTGCGGTTCGGTTCCCCCCACGTCGGTTCAGGCCTGAACGAGAAGTTGGAGACGAGTGGCAACAAGCCCTACCGCCTGGATCTCGTCTGCGACAGCACGGACGTAGGGCGGGTGACGGTTTCCCTCACCCGGGAAGCTTCGAAGAAGGAATTCGAAGTCACCTGCGGGGGTACCGCTCGCAAAATCCCGGTACGCATCAACTTCCCCGCTGGACCGCCCGTCACGATGACAGTCGCACCGGCGCCCGGCGACCCGATGGGCCTTATTGTCTGGGAGCTTAAATCCCTCGACCCCGCGAACGTGCAGGGATGTGCCGACGAGATCGTGGGCTGCTGACGCCACCAGTGCGACGGGCGAACGGAGTCGGGTGGTTCACCTCGATGAGGTGAGGAGAAGCTCACCGCGGCCAGGATCGGCATTGATCGAACCCAGCAGGTGCAACTTCTCGATCACCGAGCGTGCGAGGACCGCGCTGCCCGCATGGCTTCCCATGCCGTACGGCCTGCTGTCAGGCGCCGCCCATAGCCGGCCGTGGATGACGGACCGGGCCCGGAAGACCGGGGCGGACACGGGATCCGGCCTCGTCGGCGAGGCGGCCACCGTCATGACGGCGCTCATGGTGGCCATGGCGTCGCTGGAGATGTCCCTGATTGCGTGGCAAGGGTACTTCAGCCTTGATCTGGGCGAGACCCTCGCCAAGCTGGAGGAGCACCGCCGCCAGGGGCACCTGTACCTGTTGGGCATGGCCCACGGCGTAGAGGGCTGATCGCGAGCCGCCGTAACCGGGGCACGGTGGCTTGAGTCGGGTGGAGCTCGGGTACACGGCGGGTCTACCCGAAGCCAGGCGGAGACGTCCCTATCGATGTCCCCGTCGCGCCGGCGGCGCCGGTCGTGGTGCCCACGCGGCGGCCCTGCCACCGCCCTGGTCCGGTCCCGGAGGGTGCGGACGTCGAGGAGGACCAGGAGCTGGTCCTCTAGCACCTCATCCGGGAGCAGGTCCTGGACTGGCGCGACCGCGCGGCCGCTGACCATCAGATCGTTCACGCCCACATCGCCCGGTATGGCGAGCACTCGGCGCAGCGCCTGTTCACCCGGGCGTTCGTCGCGACCGTGCAGCGCCTTTGCGGTCTCGGGCACCTGGACCTCGGCTACACGCCGTGGGGGCAGGCATGAGCGGCAGCGAGGTGTCCGGCGTGGACCTGGCGCGGGTCGCTCTGCTGGCCGCGATGGAGGCGGCGCGGCGGAACGGCAGCGCCAGAAGGCGAAGTCGAAGCCGCGGCCGGTGCGTACCGTGCGGCGGGACGGGCGCGAGCCGATGGGCCTCGGCGCCGCGCTCGGCGCGCTGGTCACCGAGCGGGCCTGGACGCTCCCGGCCGCCGGCGCTTCCCTGTGCGAGCGGTGGGCGGCCATCGCCCCGACCTCACCAGGCACGTCGCCGCCGTGGGCTTCGACCCGGAGTCCGGCCGGCTCACCGTGTGCCCGGAATCGTCGGCCTGGGCAACGAAGGCGCGCCTGGAACAGGCTCGGGTCATCGCGGCCGCCAACGCTGCGGCCGCCGTACGGTCGTGCGCGCCCTGCGGATCCTGCCGCCTGGCGCCGTACCCGCGTCCGGCCGGGCCGACGCCGCCCCGGCACCGGTCACACCGCCGGCCGCTCCGGTGCAGCGACGGACCCCGCCTGAGGGCTACCGCCGTGCCATCGAGGCGCCACCTCCACCCCTGACCCAGCCACGCCCCCAGCCGGCCCGTCCCACCCCACGCGCCACCCCAACCGGCCCGCAGACAACAACTGCGCCTATGACCACTTCCGCACCACGATCACACGCCCCGAGAATCGCCGAAAAGCAGGCAGCATAGGCGAAAACGACCTCCAAGCAGAGTCGGTCTCTACTCTCACCGCAATTGCACTGTGCGCCGATTCCTTGCCTTCTTTCAGCCAGGCCGGGGAACCAGGGTAGGCTCCGCCTGCCCGCGAACGCCTGTGCAGATGACAGGGTCGGGCCTGCTTGAACTGGGGGGTTCATGAGTTTGCTGCCACGTGGTACACGTCTGTCTGGAACGCGGGGCAGACGCGGTACAGTCCTCGCCTCCGGCGCCCTGCTGCTCGCCGTGCTGACTACGTTTACCGGCCAGAGCGGGTCCGCTCTCGCGGCCCCGGTGCCCGGTCCCACCTCTGGCCCCGCCGCTGCTCCAGCCGCCGGTCCGCAGACCGCGCCGAAGCCAGACCCGAAAGCCGCCAGGGAGGCCGCGGTCCGCGCGCTCCAGGAGAGCGGCCCGGCGGGCGCCTGCCCGCCGGCCCTGAAGCCGCACGAGATCGTCACCTGCACCATCCCGGCGAACACGTCGATCCAGGTCGGGCTGACCCTGTCGACGCAGAAGGACATGGTCCTGGTCCAGACGGTCGCCGAGCAGGGACTCATGCAACCGCCTCGGCTCACTGCACCGGACGGCTCGAACGTCGACTGTGAGTACCTGCGCGGCAACAGCATCAACTACGCCCCTCTGAGCTGTGCCACCGCCGCAGCGGGCGCGTACACGCTGACGCTCACGAACGCGTACAGCACGGAGAACGCCATCTCCGTGGCGTACGCCCCGCTGCTCTCCACGACCGTCTGCACGCCGGTCGGCCCCGCCGACAGCAGGCTCGGCGCCCCGAAGGTCTTCAAGCGCTCACTGCCGACCGGTTCGGCCGGCGACTGCTACCAGCCGGACCTGGCCGCCGGCGAGGTGCTGCGCAGCTCCGCTGGCAGCCGCGCCTGGCAGAGCGTCTTCGACGCCACCGGCCAGGCAATCTGCAACTCCCGGCACAATGGGGGCGCCACGATCGACTGCACGCTCTCAGGCACCGCTCCGTTCCGCGTGGCGGTGATGGATCTCGATGGTGCGGCCCTGCTCTACGAGTTCACCGCCGCCCGGCTCTCGAAGGCCGAGGGCTGCCCGGTCGTGGAGCCCCAAGCCTTCGGGGTCTCCCCGGACGTGACCTCCACGGTGCGCTGCCGTGTGCTGCGCGTACCGGCCGCCGCCCTATACACGGTCAGCCCCGTCTCCTCCGGTGTCGTCCCCTACGGCATGCTGTTCACGTCCGAGGGAACCGCCGCCATGGGCTGCCTCGGCGGTGAACGCGGTTACTGCTACCTGGAACCCGGGGACTACACCTGGGCGGTCGACCACCGGAGCACCGACGCCGGCGCCTTCGGCATGGCCTTCCACTCCACCAAGGAGACGCGGGGCTGCACCGCGACTCACGACAACGGTCTGGTGGCCGGCGCGGTGACCGGTACATTCACCGGCCCCGGGCAGAAGTTCTGCCTGACCCTGCCCACCGCCGCCGGCCAGGGCCTCTACCTGCTCAACCGGCCGCCTGCCGGAGGCAGCATCGTAGAGCCGGAGGTCTACGACGCTTACGGCGCCAAGAACTGCTACGGCTCCCCGGAAGCGATCTGCACGCTGACCGGTGACGGGCCGTTCCGCCTGGTGCTGAGCAGTACGGAACCCCAGGCGTACGGGCTGGTCGTCCACCGCACCGGTGAGGCCGCCGGCTGCACCCCATGGCCACAGACCGTCTTCGGCTCCTCGTCCGGTACCCAGGTCAAGCTGCCTGGCGACGTCCGTCAGGCCTGCCTGAGCCTGCCCGCCGATCAGCACTCGACCGCCGAGCTGATCAGCTACACAAACCTCCAGAACAAGCCGAACGCCATGGTCCGGGTCGTCGACCCCGAGGGCAACCTGGCATGCGCGACGGACTTCTACAGCGCGACCAGCACATGCTTTCTCACCGCCGGAGTCCCCTACACTGCCCTGCTGACCGGCTGGGGCGGAGCGGACACGTACACACTGGTGCGGCGCGATGTGTCCCCCACGGGCGAGAACCCGACCGGGATCAGCCCCGCGTCCAGCCCCGCTGGTACGCGGTCCCAGGCGGTCGTGAACGGTACCGGGCTCACCCTCGGCACCAAGCTCACGCTGAAACGAGACGGGTCCCCGGACAAGGCGCTGGAAGTGGTCACCGTGAACGCGGACGGTACCGCGCTGACGGTCACGGTGGACACCACCGACCTGACGTCCGGGGCGTACGACCTCGTGCTCGATGGCGTCGGCTACACCACCGGGGTTCCCTCCTACGGGTACCTCCCCAAGGCGTACATGGTCACTGCCCCCGCGCCCGTCCAGAAGGGCAGCCGGTTCGTGCCGCACGGTCCGTCCCGGTTCCTGGACACGCGGGACGGCACCGGTGCCAAGAAGGAGCGGGTCGGTCCCGGCGGAGTCGTCACCCTGCAGGTGGCCGGCGTGAAGGGCGTTCCGGCGACCGGGGTCACGGCCGTGGTCATGAACGTGACCGCCGTCCACCCCACCGAGGCCGGGCACGTGATGGTCTACCCGAACGGTCAGCCCATACCCAAGGTGTCGAACCTCAACTTCGCGCCCGGACAGATCGTCCCCAACCTGGTGACCGTCCCAGTCGTCAACGGAAAGGTCGACCTGCGCAACAACGCCGGATCGGTCGACCTGATCGCCGACGTCACCGGCTATTACACCGACGAGGCCGGGGCCGGCTCCGCGCTGAACCCGCTCACACCGTCCCGGTTCCTGGACACGCGCGACGGCACCGGTGCGAGGAAGGAGCGCGTCGGCCCCGGCGGGGTCGTCACCCTGCAGGTGGCCGGCGTGAAGGGCGTTCCGGCGACCGGGGTCACGGCCGTGGTCATGAACGTGACCGCCGTCCACCCCACCGAGGCAGGGCACGTCACCGTCTACCCGAACGGGCAGGTCGCGCCAGGCGTGTCGAACCTCAACTTCACGCCCGGACAGATCGTCCCCAACCTGGTGACGGTTCCCGTGGTGAACGGAAAGGTCGACCTGCGCAACAACTCCGGTTCGGTCGACCTGATCGCCGACATCACCGGCTACTACGCGGCCACCGGATCGGCCTTCTCCACAGCGGGCCCCGTGCGACTCCTGGACTCCCGCGACGGCACCGGCGCCCGAGCCGGGGCGGTGGGACCGGGCGGTCTGGTGAGCCTCCAGGTGGCCGGCGTCGCGGGAGTGCCCGCTCAGGGGGTGACCGCCGTCGTCCTGAACGTCACGGTCACCAACCCGACCGAGGCCAGTCACCTGATCGTCCACCCCCACGGGGTCACGCGTCCCAACGTGTCGAACCTCAATTACACGGCCGGGCAGACTGTCGCCAACCTGGTGGTCGTCCCCGTCGTGGACGGCCGGGTGACGTTCTTCAACAACTCGGGCTCCGTCGACGTGATCGCCGACCTGAACGGCTACTTCACGTCCTGACGCCCGGGGAGAAGCACGAGTGCCCCGCCCGATCCCACGATCGGGCGGGGCACTCGCTGGTTTCGAGGGCGTTCCGTTCCCGAGCAGGTGGTCGCCGCGAGGGGGAGCTCGCCCCCGGGCCTTGACCCCGGATTTTGAACACATCTATGCGGCTTGGGTCAGGGTAGTTGTTGCTGGTTGGAGGTCGTTCTCGTAGGCGATCGGAGATCGCTGGCCGAGGCGGGAGTGCCGGCGGCGGGTGTTGTATCGGGTCAGCCAGCGGAAGGCGTCGAGTCGCGCTTCATGCTCGTTCGACCAGCCTTTGCGGCCTTGGAGCGTTTCTCTCTTGAAGGCGGCGTTGAAGCTTTCCGCGGCTGCGTTGTCCGCGCTGGACCCGATCGCGCCCATGCTCTGCCGGACCCCTGCTGACCTGCAGATTTCAGCGAAGGCCCTACTCGTGTATTGCGAGCCGTGATCCGTGTGCATGACTGCTCCGGCCATGCTCCCGCGGGTCCGCTCGGCTGCCGCGAGGGCGTCGGTGACGAGTTCTGTCCGCATGTGGTCAGCGATGGCCCATCCGGCCAGCCGGCGTGAGGCGAGGTCGATGACGGTCGCGAGGTAGAGCGGCTTCGCGCCGCTCACCGGCAGATACGTGATGTCGCCGACGTACTTCGTGTTCACCTCGGACGCGGTGAAGTCACGGCCGATCAGATCTGGTGCCTTCGGCGCCGCATGGTCCGCGAGGGTGGTGCGGTGCCGGCGGCGCAGGCGGACTCCCTCGAGCCCGATGGTCCGCATGATCCTGGCGACCCGCTTGTGGTTGACCGCCGGGCCGCCTTCGTCACGGAGCTCGGCGGTGATCCTGGGGACTCCGTAAGTGCCGTCGGATTCCTGGTGGGCCTTGCGTATCCGGGCCGCGATCCCGGCCTCGGCGATCTGCCGGGCCGCCCTTGCTGCCGCGGTGCGGCGCCAGTAATAGAAGCTCGAGCGGGAGAGGCCGAGGATGTCGCAGAGCCGCTTCACGCCGTGACGGCGCTGGTGATCCTCAACGAACTGGCAGCGGGTCACCAGCGCGTCTCCGTCGCGAAATATCGGGCCGCCTTGCGGAGAATGTCGCGCTCTTCCTCCAGCTCGCGGATCCTCTTCCGGGCCGCGGCCAGCTCCGCCTGAACGTCGTCACCGCTGGCCAGCGCGGCGGCCGGCTGCGTCGAGTGGGCGCCGGGCCGGCGCCCGTCGGCGGCCCGGATCCAGTTCCGCAACGTCTCGGTGTTCACCCCGAGATCACCGGCGACCGACTAGATCGTCGCCCCCGGCCTCGACCGGTACAACGCGACCGCGTCCGCCTTGAACTCGGCGGGGTAATGCTTCATCCCCACGGGGACTCCGTTCTCCTGGACCATCAAGATCCAAGTCTCTCCGGTGTCCAACATCCGGGGTCAAGGCCCCCTTCTTCCTCCGTGCCTCCAACGGGCTGTACCCGTCAGGGACTTCCTTCGCGGCGCGACGGTCCCGTGCCGGTGGGGGTGTCGGGTTGCGGTGTTCCAGGGCGATCGCGATCGGGACCGCGGTGAAGATGGTCGAGGCGATGCCGACCAGGACGCCCGCGATCAGCGCCACGGAGAAGTCCGCCAGCGAGTCGCCGCCCAGTACCGCCAGTGCGGTCAGGATGAACAGGGCTCCCATACCCGTGTTCACCGTGCGCGGGAGTGTCTGGACCACCGCGTGGTTGGCCGCTTTCTCCAGGTCGCCTCGGGGGTCTCGGCGGCGCGCTTCGCGGACGCGGTCGAAGACGACCACCGTGTCGTTCACGGAGTAGCCGATCACCGTGAGCAGCGCCGCCAGGAAGACGCTGTCCACCGGCCTGCCCAGCCAGGCGAACAGGCCCACCACGATGGAGACGTCGTGGACCATCGCAGAGACTGCCGCTGCCGCCAGGGTCCAGCGGAACCGCACGCTGAGGTAGATCAGCTGGGCGGCCACCGCGATGCCCAGGGCCAGGAGTGCCTTGTGGCGCAGTTCGCTGCCGAGGCTCGGGCCGATCTGTTCGTCACGCTCCACCGTGACGGTTCCGCCGGGCTCCTCCAAGGCTGCCTTGACGCGCTGCTGTTCGTCGTCGGTGAGCTTCACCGTGCGTACGGTGATGTCGCCGTCGCCGGACTCCTGCACCACCGCGCGCGGGAACCCCGCGTCGGACACGGCGTTCCGGGCCGTGTCCGCGTCGACGGACCTGCTGGTGCTGTACTCGACGAGGCGGCCGCCGGTGAACTCCACGCCGAAGTCCAGGCCGCGGATGAGGATTCCTGCGACGGCCACCGCCACCAGGAGTGCGCTCGCGCCGAGCCAGCGGCGACGGTGGCGGACCAGGTTCGGGTTGCGGCGGGACAGCCATGTGCGGACCCGGCCCGTCGAGGCGATGCCCGTCAGACCGGGGCGCTTGCGTACGAAGCTGCGGGCGACGGCGAAGTCCGCGAGCGCGCGGGTGATCACGAGCGCCGTGAGCATCGATGCCAGGACGCCGATGCACAGGGTGACCCCGAAGCCCTTGACCGGGCCCGTGGCGAAGAAGAACAGCAATCCCGCGGCGAGCAGCGTCGTCACGTTCGAGTCGATCACCGCGCTCCACGCCTTCGCGAAGCCGGTCTTCACCGGCTTCGCCAAGTCCTTGGAACGGACGCCCAGGTACTCCTCCCTGGCCCGTTCGAAGACCAGGACGTTCGCGTCCACCGCCATGCCGATCGCCAGGACGAACCCGGCGAGCCCCGGCAGCGTGAGCGTCGCGCCGAGCGCCACCAGAGCGGCGTACGAGATGAGGCCGTACAGCGCGAGGGCCAAGGCGGCGAGCGCGCCAAGGAGCCGGTAGACGACGGTGATGAACAGTGCGGTCAGAGCGATGCCGATGAGCGCGGCCTTGGTGCTCGCCTCGATTGCGTCGGCGCCGAGCGTCGGGCCGACCGTGCGCTGCTCCACGACGTCGAGGGGCACCGGCAGCGCGCCGCCCTTCACGAGCGCCGCCAGCTCGCGCGCCTCGGCCCGGCCGAAGCCGCCGCTGATCTGCGTGGAGCCGCCGGTGATACCGGTCCCGCACACCACGTCCGCGGTGACGCCGGGCGCCGAGATGATCTTGTTGTCGAGGGCGATGACGACGCGGCGTTCCGGAGCGCCCTGAGGCGCGCACGCCGCGTCCGAGGTGATCTTCGCCCAGGTGTCGCCCGCGCCCTTGCGGAAGTCGAGGGAGACCATCCAGCCGCTGAGCGACTGCTGGTCCAGGACCGCCTCGGCGTCCTTGACCCCCTCGCCGGTGAGGGCGGTGGGGCCCAGCTTCAGGTGGTTGCCCGGCTGGTCCGGGTCGGGCAGGGTGCGCGATCCGTCGGCCTCGGGCTTCGCGGAGCCCTTGTCGGCCGTCGCCCCCGTCACCGGGTGGACCGTGAGCTGTGCGGTGCGGCCGATGACCTCGGCGGCCTTGCGTGGGTCCTGCACTCCGGGCAGTTCGACGATGATCCGTTTCTCGCCGGAGCGGGCGATGCCAGGTTCGGAGACGCCGAGGGCGTCGACGCGCTGCCTGAGGACCTCCAGAGCGCGGTCGGTGGATGCGGCGTCGGCCTTGACGGTGGGTGAGTCCCGGGTCTCCAGGACGATCTGGGTGCCGCCGCGCAGATCGAGGCCGAGGCGGGCGGATTGGGTGAGGGCGATGTAGAGGGACAGCGCGACGGCTGCCAGCGCGACGATCGCCCTCCACAAGGGTGGGCGGGACAAGGGTGCGCGAGACATGCGTACTCCACGATGAGGGCAGGACGGAGGGACGCGTGACCGGCCCCGCGCGGTGTGCGCCGGGTCAGAAGGGTCAGGCGTCGATGACGGTCTGCATGCTCATCGGTGGGGCGGGCCGCGCGGGGCGGCGGACTCGGCCGGCCTGCGCGGCGGCGCGAGTGCGGTGGCGGGGCCCGTGTCGGGCCCGCCCAGGGCGCGGCTCGGGGCCGTGTCGACGGCCGTACGCGCGGGGCCCGCAGGCTGCGGGCCCGGGATGTGGGCGTCAGGTCGGTGCGTGACCGCGACATGCCGCGCCGGGACGTCGTCCGGTCCTGCCCCTTGTCCGGCGTGCCCCGCCACCGTGTGGTGGGCGAGCGGCCTGTCGGCGGGCATGGGCATGCCCTGCGCCCCGGCCACCGGGACGAACAGCGCGAGGACGGTGACGACGAGGGTCAGCGCGGACGCGGCCAGGCGCGCGGAGCGGCTCTGTTGCGGCACCCGTCCCCCCATCCCTTCGGTGCTCGTCGGGTACGCACGGCGTGGCCCCGCCCTGCTCAACGTCTGGGGCGCCCCGGTCCGTTCCGTGTCCCTCGACAGTTCTTCGGAAGCCGAAGAACTTCAGCAACAGCGCGAAACCCAGCCGGTTCGCCGCCCCCGACTTGCTCCGAAGCCGCTCCTGGTCCTCCTCCAAACAGCGTCCAGACCTCGATCAAGTCCTCCGGCTCCCACTCCTGCCGCACTCCGCACTCCCTCCGGTCTTCGTGACCGGACCAACGTCGCCGAGCGGCTCCTCAAGAATCCGGAAAGATCGAAAACCCGGACAAGCCCACCCCGGATTTGCTACAGAGAGCTACTTGTCACTTCGTGGCAGCTTCGGGAGGACAGGGCCTCTTGGTGTGCCTGCTCCCCGCGCACGCGGGGATGACCCCCCGCCCCCGGCACCGCCAGTGAGGCCCAGCCCCTGCTCCCCGATCTGAACATGCCTTTGACCTGCTCGTTTATCGATCGTTTTCCAGGTTTGGGAACTGGCCGTAGAGCGGCACAGCGTCCAGGGGGTCGTGCTTGCTGGTGTCGATGCTGCCGTCGGGGCGGTTGTAGTCGTTGTCGGACAGGGTGGACCCGGAGCTCGAGTCACCGGCGGTGTTGCGCTCGTCGAGGGGGACCTTCGCCTCGTCCATGTCGGTGTTGGGGCCGGCCCGCAGACTGTGGGAGGTGACCTTGAGGCCGTTGATGAAGGAGACGCCGGCGGCGGCCGATCGCGCCTTCACCATCTCGTTGACGGCCCGGCCGGTGAGGAAGAGGCCGCGGACCGTTGCGTTCTTGCGGTGCTTGAGATTCCCCAGGACGGTCAGGGCCCGGAAAAGCGGCTTGGTCGGCTGGTAGGCCGGTTCACCGCTGGCTGGGTTCTGGTCGTGCTCGGTGGGCTCGCGCAGTTCGCGGAGGTCGGCGATCCAGGCCCGTGCGCGGGCGACGATCTGCAGGTCGGCGCGGTCGCGGATGAACCGCCACCGGCCCTTGCCCTTCCGGCGGGTCTTGGACATCGCGGTCCACACCCACACGCCGTCGGTGTCGATCCGGACCTGCCGGACGAGAAGGTTGGTTACCTCGATGGAGCGGTAGAGCATGCCGTATTGCAGCACGAGCATGGCCGCGTCGCGGCGCCCGATCCGGGTGGACTCGTCGATCCCGGCCAGCACCTTGACCAGGTACTTCAAGGTCAGGCCCGCGGACTGCTCGCGCTCCCCGCCAGCCGGGATGTACTCGTTGAGCCGGTAGTCCTCGATCATCTCGCGGATGAGGGAGCCGTCGGGCCGGTCGCCCTTTTTGTACCAGGA
Source organism: Streptomyces sp. NBC_01294 (assembly GCF_035917235.1). Lineage (NCBI taxonomy): Bacteria > Bacillati > Actinomycetota > Actinomycetes > Kitasatosporales > Streptomycetaceae > Streptomyces > Streptomyces sp. NBC_01294. Next base: position 184,004 of record NZ_CP108424.1, on the reverse strand, counting down.
GACGATCCGGGCGCAGTAGGCGAGGAGCGTGTCCGGGCTGTACCGGGAGCCGTCTTCCTTGCCCTTCTCCATGAGGTGGCCGAAGTACGCGGCGACGTTCGCCGTGGTCGTCGCCGGCTGGGCGACGCGGCCCTGGCTCTCGCACCACTGCTCGAAGCGGGTACGGGTGGAGTCCCGGTTGACCCGGGTGTTGCGCGCCCCGCGTTCCTCGATCCGCCTCTTCACGCCCGCCGGCACGGTGAAGTCGATCTCGGTGAGGGCCGGCTGCTCACCGGCCAGGGGCGGGAGCTCACCGGGGCCGAGCACGGTGTGCCGGGTGATGAGGTACCGCGGCGCCTCGGTGGCCTCCGCACGTGTGGGCATCACGGCCGCGTCGTCGACGAGTTCGGCGGCGAAGACCTTCAGCTCAGTCGCTTCGGTCGCTGTGTTCGCGGTCACCGGGTACCCGCCACCAGCTCGACGCACAGGGGGTCGCCGCACGTCGCCTCGGCGCGCGCGGTGTACTCGGCGAAGGGCCCCTGCTCCACTTGGATCGTCACGCCGCCGATCGTGCTGGTCAGGCTGCAGTGCACGCCCGCGATCAGCTGCTCCAGGGCGGCTCGGTGCAGCGCAGCAATCCCCTCCGGGGGCAGGTCGCTGCTCCCCGAGACCCGAACCTGGTGCACGACACGGTCAGACATGGTTCTCCGTCCGGGCCTCCGCCGGGCCGGTCTCTCTACCCGCCCCGCTCACCGGACTTCCCCTGCCAGCGCGAGGGCGCGCAGTACCCGCAGGGCGGCCCGCGCGTAGTCCGGCGGGGTGGCGCCGGGCCGGTGGACCTCGGCGACGGCGGCAAGCATGGCCAGGTACTGCGGGTCAGCGTCGGCCGGGTCTTCGATCAGCTCGAAGGCCGCGGACCGCAGCCGGGCCGCGCTCGCGTGGGTCTTCCGGCCGGCCTGACCGCCGAGGTCGTGTTCGACGACGAGGTCGGCGCGTCCGTCGCGGACCGCGGTTACGCGCAGGCGCCGGTCCCGCGACTTCATGTCGGGGGCGAGGTCGCGGTACAGCTGGTTCTCCGCGACGGTGCTGCTGCTCACTGGAGGTACCTCTTCGTCGGTGCGGGGCGGGTTACGGATGGGCCTCGGTACGGCTGCGCGCGATGCGAACTGACCTCACCTCGTGGCGAGGTATTCACACTCCCCGCAGAGGCCCATGGTGTCCTTGTCCGGCACGTAGACCCTCTCGCAGGCGTTGCACGCTGGAAGATCGTCGTGCCTGGTGCCGCAGCTGAAGCAGAGGGAACAGCGTGTCAGGGGGTCGGCGGCGACCTGTACGCAGTCAACGAGGAGCGCCTTGACGCCACACGTCGGGCACGGCTCGATCACGGTGCTGTCTTCGGTTCGCTCCCACTGGTACAGGTCGGCTGCCCCGTTGGCTCCGCGGGGCCCCCAGTCCTGGTGGCAGAAGTGGCAGGTCGGCTCGCCCTCTTGGCCGCCGACGACCATCGCCCACTGGTTGCAGGAGGGGCATTCCACCGTCTTGTCCTGTACTCCTTTCAGCTCTCCCCTGAGGCGGTTGAGCCGGCGCTTGATGAAGGCCTGGATGGTGCGGACGTCTTCGCCGACCGTCTCCAGCGTGCCGGCCACCTTCCTCACTTCGTCGGGCGACAGCTTGGGCAGCAGCTCGGTGTGGACGAAGGCCAGCAGGAAGTCGAGGACCTTGACCGCGTGGGATTCGACTGATCGGGCGCTGTAGGTGAGGCCGTAGTGCTGCAGGGCGTTGCGGGACTTGATCAGGTCCTTCACGTACCCGACCGTCTTGTCGTCTATGACGACGCCCGCGATGCCCTGCAGGCGGGCGATGGTGCCTTCGGTGGTGCAGCTGTCGAACGTGCCGGATTCGAAGTTCTTGCGGGTGGCGGTCTCCGGCTTGGCGAAGACCAGGCTCCAGTGTTCGCGCTGGAGGCGGGCCTTGAGGAGGACTTCGGTGGCGGCCTGGAGGTGGAGCACGGCGTACTTCAGGTGCCGCGGGCCGGGCGGCTTCTCCGCGGTGAGGTGCTCGACGACGCTGAGGAGGTAGTCGACGCCGTTTTCCACCGGCGGGAAGTCGACCTCGTGGGCGGAGGGCGGGCGCTTCGGCTCGTCGTCGCCGGGACGCTCTTCGTTCGGTTCGCTAACGGTCAAGGTCTCAACCCTCTTTCCCCCGGCGTCTCGTGACGCTCCCTCACTACCTCCTATTCTACGGCGAATAGGAGGTAAGGAGACCCTTAGCAACTGCGTTGGGGCGCACCCACCCTGCGTTTCGCTACAATCGGCTACATCCAGCTACGTTTTCTGAGAGGGTTCCTGCCGTGACTCTCCATCTGCACCTCACCGTGAACGGCGCCTCGCCGGACTGGCTCGACCGCTTCCTGGCCGAGCCCGGCCTCACCTTCGCCGCCACCGAGCCGGCGCATCCCGTACCGGTGCACGCCGTCCACCGCCTGCTCACCAAGGTCTCGCTCGACGGGGCCTACCTGCTGCGGCTGGCCGCCGACTCCCGCGGCCGTGCCGACTGCGCCGTCTTCCGCGCGACCAGGGGAGCGGGCCGCGAGCTCAACGCCGCGGCCGGCAGCATCACCAAGCAGGTCAACGCCGCGGTCAAGGGCGGATGGTGGCCAGCAGAGTACGCGGCTGTGCTCACGCCCACCGGGCCCGGGCCCAACGGGTGGAGCAAGACCACCGCGTACCACATGGACACTCGCCTCATCGGCGTGTTCGGGGCCGCGTTCGCCCAGACCGAGACGCCCGGGGCAGCGCAGCCCATCCCGCCCACCACTTCCCGCACCGCCGCACGGCTGGCCGCGCTGGCCCGCGAGGCCAGCGTTCCCGAGCACCTGGTCGACCAGTTCGTGGACGCGGCCTGTGCGCTGCACTCCGTCGAACTCGGTGCAGCCCTGCGCGTGCGCGGACAGTCCGCGGCCGCAGATCTCCTCACGCCCGACCCCGCGCTCATCACCGGCATGTGGGAGGACGAGAACCCGGCCGGCGCGAGCACGGCGGACACTGCTGCCGGGTAGGGCCGAACGGAAGATGCACCGTTACGCGGAAACGAGCTTCCTGCGGTTCGGAACTTTCGACCAGAACGAGGATTTTAAATAATCTCCGTTCCGCCGAAAATAACGAAACGGGGGAAGTTCACGTTTTTCGGAGAGCCGCGAAACGTCGAAAAATACCGTCCTGGCGATTTTAAAATCTGGGAAACGTGATTTTGCGGTACGCTACGAACCTGCGGACATCGCTGAAACGTGTTCGCTGGTACGAAAGACAGCGGCCCGCCCATGCTCGTAACACGGGCGGGCCGGTCTCTCGTGCGGCCGGTCCGGACGTATATGCGACGTCCGGACCGGCTACTTGCCGGTGATCACCTGGACCCCGTGGATCACGGCCAGGCCTTCCGCGGCAAGGGTGACCAGCGGCGGAACGTATCGAGCCGCCTTGCGCAGGTCCCGACAAGCCTTCGTGGCCTTGTCGCGAATCACCCTGCGCACGCGGTCGAGCCGCCGTTCCTTCTGCTGGCCGTCTTCGCTGCTGAGACCCATGCGGGCCTCCTCTCTGTGGAGGGACGCCGGCGCTCACCGGCAGAACGCCGCGCCCGTATGGCGCGACGTTCTCTCGGAGAAGCACCGAACACCTCGTCGCAGAGAGTTGCTCAGCGATTACTCACATCACGCTACCCCATTCGGGCTTCCTATTCCAAACCTTAAGGAGCCGAGGGGATTCCCTCCAAGAATTGTTGGAGAAATGCCGGGCCGACGGGGGGTAAGTCTCGAACGAATATTCGCAATCGGCTGCGTAGGTGCCCTGTCCTCCGCAGGTACGGGAGCTCCGCGACGCAAAGCGGGGCGTCCACGCAGGGTGCGGGTGCACCGAATCGCCGCCACCCGGGAGGGCCGACCATGGCCAGGATGACCGCCGCCGTCGGCCGCGCCCACGTCTACGAGCTGACCTGGCCCGCCCCGGGCATGGGCAGCGTCCTCGGCGCCTGCCAAGGCCTCGACGTACCGCTCGTCTTCGGCAGCCTCGACCGCGGCCAGCCCGCCGTGTCCGTCTCCACGGCGGTCAGCCGTGGAGTCCGTGCCACGGAGTCCGCACGGCGACGGTGGGTTCGGTCAGGACGCGGGAATCGTGATTGCCCACACCGGAGCCTCGGTCACGTCGCCGCCCAGCCAGTCGAACCGGATCAGCACCTCGTTGCCCAGCTCCTTGCGCATGTGGAAGTCGGCGTGGAACTGAGCGCTTCGCCCAGCGGCGATCGTCCCTTCGACCTCGCGAAAATCGGGGTCGTTGGGCATAAGGCTTTCGGCCTTTCCGCCGACGGTCGCGCCGTCCACGGCCGTGAACGAGCCGTTCAGCTCGAACGGGGCGCCCGACTGGTTGTCGATGGAAACGGTGACGCGAAAGACGTTGTCGCGGTCGGGCTTGACCTCCCAGTCCCTGGTGTAGGTGTCGATCCACTTCCGGGTGTGGGGCTGCACGGACGCGATGGTGACCTTCTGGCCTCCCGAGAACGCATACGTTTCGCCGATGGCAAGGTTCTTGTTCTGCTTCGGGGCCTGGGCGGTGGGCTTCCCGCTGGGAGTGACGGGGTCGGCGCACCCCCAGCGCTTTTCGGGGGGCTGGCTCGGGTCAGTGCAGTCCACGGTGTAGCTGGACGCGGTCGGACTCGCGCCCGCGCGGGCGCCGTCTGCGCTGTTGCCGCAGGCGGTCAACGTCGCGGCTATCAGGGCGGTCGCTGCGGCGGTCTTCGCGCTCACTCTCATGGCGGTCACTCTTCCTCGGTACGGGGCGGTTGGGCTCTGCGTTGGGTGCTGTGGACGTGGCTGCCGTCGGCGTCACGGAGGCTGATCGGCCCCTGCAGCGTGCCGCCGGTCAGGCGCACCGCGAGCGGGTGTTGGGGCTGGCATCCTCGGTCTCCTCCGGAGCGTCAGGGTGGCACTCGCGGTCGCTCCTGGCCCTCGGGTGGTGAGGGCAAAGCCGTTGAAGCGGACGGTCTCGGCCACGTCGAGCAGGTCCGGCGGCGAGACGCAGGTTGGGCTTCTCGCGCCTCAGTTGGTAATGGGCCTGCGGTGCTGAGTTCCGTTCTGACAAAACGTGTCGCGATCCGCGCGCAGCCTATGCGGCCGTCGGCGCAGCCGGTAGAGCGCGGCGGTGTGCGCAGCCCGGCCTGGGAGGGGTGGCGTGAAGGTAACAATGGGCAAGCGAGGCGGGGGAGTCGGCCGCCCAGGGGGATGTCGACGTTTCCCATAGCGGTAGGGCTGGGGGTAGCCGTTACCGGGCTGCGCGGGCGTGGACACGCGTGCACTCCTGAAAGCAGGGAAGGTGAGCGCCGGCCAGCTTAAACAAGCTGTTAAAACGTGCCACTTGTTGTACGAGGGGTGAGACGGGCGCTCGGTACCTCCCCCCGTGCGCGGCGCGACGTGCGCTCTGTCGCTGTCGTCGCCCCCTCGTGAGAACGGTGGTAGTTGCTGCCAGGCGTCCCGAGAGGCTGTGACCCTGCGGTGAACAGGCTCTGGCGCCCAGGTCCTGCCACGCGATATCGGCTTCAGCATGATCGGCGTATCCGAACGCCCGCACCGTAGAAGGTTCATAAATGGCTGGCGCGGCGTCGAGATGCGGCGGATCATCCGCAGGGGCCGGGGCCGCCGTGAGCCCGCTCCATCCGTCGAGGGGATGCCGTGATGACGGTTGTTGCGTCCGAGCTGTCCGGCTCCGACCCCGAGGTCCGCGTGGTGGCCGGGGTGGTGCGTGGCTGCCGGGAGGCGGGTGTTGCGGTCTTCAGTGGCATCCCGTTCGCCGAGCCGCCGGTCGGTGCGCTGCGTTTCGCCGCGCCGCGGCCGGTACGGGGGTGGGACGGGGTGCGCGCGGCTATGGCGTACGGACCGCCGCCCTCTCAGGGGGGCCATTTCGGGATGGACGCGCTGGCGCTGGATGCGGCGGGCGACGACTGGCTGACGGTCAACGTCTGGTCGCCCGCGCCCGGCCCGGACGCGGGGCTGCCGGTGATGGTGTGGATCCAGGGCAGCGCGTACACGATCGGCATGTCCGGTCTTCCCGAGTACGACGGCGGCCGCCTGGCCCGTGACGGCGTCGTCGTGGTGACGTTCAACTACCGGGTGGGCCTCGAAGGTTTCGGGCAGATCGAAGGGGCACCCGCCAACCGGGGACTGCTCGACCAGGTCGCCGCCTTGGAGTGGGTGCGGGACAACATCCGGGCCTTCGGCGGTGACCCGGACCGCGTCACGGTCTTCGGCCAGTCGGCGGGTGGTGGGTCGGTCACCGCTCTGCTGGCCATGCCGCGCGCGGCCGGGCTCTTCGGCAGGGCCGTCGCACAGAGCGTGCAGGTCGCCGGAGCTCGCCGCCGACATCGCCGCCGCGTGCGCCGCCGAGCTGGGGCTGCAACCTACGGTCGCCGACCTGTGCACGGTGGAACCGGCCCGGCTGTCGGCCGCCGACGATGCGGTCGGCGCCAAAATAACCCAGTGGGCGGATCGCTGGGGTCAGGCCGCGCACCGGTCGATCCTGTTCTCGCCGGTCGTCGACGGAGGCGTCCTGCCGGTCACGCCGTGGCAGGCCCTGGCCGACGGCGCCGGCCGGGACGTCGAACTCCTCGCCGGCCACACCCGGGACGAACAGCGGCTGCTCACCGCGCTCGACGGCCTGCTCGGCCAGGTGACTCCGGAGCAGGCGGCGACCGCCCTGCGCCTCTTCGCCCCCGGCGGCCAGGACGGCGCACTCCGATACCGCGACGGCTATCCGGCCGCGGGCCCGGACGAGCTGTACGAGCTGGTCCACTCCGACTGGCTGTTCCGCATGCCGAGCCTCCACCTCGCCCAGGCCCAGACCGCCGCCGGCGGCCGCGCCCACCTCTACGAGCTGACCTGGCCGGCTCCGGGCATGGGCGGCGTACTCGGCGCCTGCCACGGCCTCGACGTACCGCTCGTCTTCGGCAACCTCGACCGCGGCCAGCCCGCCCTGCTGATCGGTGAGGCGCCCTCCCCGGAGGCCGAGGCCCTGTCCGCTTCAATGCGCGGCGCATGGACGGCGTTCGCCACTCACGGCGACGCCGGCTGGCCCGCGTACGACAGCGAACGACGTCTCGTACAGCTCGTCGACACCCAGCCGGCCGTCACCGCCTATCCGGAGGAGACCTCCCGCCTTATCTGGCAGAACCACCCCTTACCCGTACTGCCGCTGAGGACCGGCCGCGGCTGACCTTGTCCGTAGGGGCCCGTTGCCCTCGGCGTCGCTGATGACGCTCCTTCTCCACCCTGCGCTCGGGCACGGGCCATGCCTGCTCACTCGGGTTCCCCACTCTGACGCGCTCCCTTGCGCGCGCCCCGCTGATCGGAGGAGCGGCGCCCACTCGATCAGTCACCGTCCGTGCGACCCGCCGTCCGGCTCCTCGTACCGCCCGGGGGCGGTGGGGATGCTGGCCACCCACCCTCGGGAACGGCCGTTCCCATGGTGAACAGCCATCGGAGGCGACCATGGCGCACATGACCCCGCTTGACCACAAGGTCAAGCACACATCGACCATCCCGGCGAACTACGGCGAGGAGATCGAGCTCTTCGTACGGCAATACGCGCGCGCATCCGGCAGCACCCCCAAGCCGGTCCTCATGCTCCACGGCAGGAGCGTTCCGGCCCTCCCCGGCTTCGACCTCGTACTCCCGCCGCCCGGCAGCTCACCGCACTCGGACACCAGCTACAGCTGGGCGCAGGCCCTGGCGGGCAAAGGCTTCGACGTGTTCATCATGGACCTCCAGGGATCCGGGCGGTCCCACCGCCCGAGTCAGATGGATGACCCGTGCAACGCCAATCCGGCCCAGCGGGACCTCCTGAAGACCAATCCGGGTACGGGGAACTGCTCCGCGACAGCGACCTACGCGCACCAACTGGGCAATTCCCAGAGTGAATGGGACGAGCTCGCCACCGTCGTCAAATACGTCAGGGGGCTGTGCGCCAACAAGAAGGTCGCGTTCGTCGGCTGGTCCGCGGCCGCGTTCGTGATGGGTCCGTACGCGATGCGGAACCCCGGGGACGTGGCGAGCCTGTTTCTTCTCGCGCCCATGTTCCCCCCGAACGGCCGATGGTCGACGAACGCTGCCGCACCCTTCGATCCGCCCCCCGGAACGTCCCTGCCCACGAAGCCCGAGTCCACGCCGGCCGCGGTGTTCGGCTTCCCGATGAATCTGACCAGCAAGGCATCATTCAAAGCCGTCATCAGCGATAAGAATCTGGCCGACCACGTCTGGAAGACCGTCATGGACAGCGACAGCCTCGGCCAGAAGTGGGGCGGGGCGACCCCGGGGGCACCCGATGGCGTCATGCGGTGGCGCAACTCCTATTGGTGGGGCTGGAACGAGAGCACCGTGACGCACAACTCCACGCTCGGCGACGCCGTGCCGGTGTGCATCGTCTACGGAGACCTGGACAGAACGGCCAACACGCCGGAGTCGATGGGGCCGGTGCTCCACTTCTCCGTTCCGAAGCTCTACAAGAAGATCCCGAAAGCCGAGAAGCTGATGTTCTGTGTCGAGGGCTGGGACCACAACCCGGTCTGGGAACGGAAGCCCTCCCAGGTCCTGCAGCACATGTGCGAGAAGTGGCTCGACGGCAAGAGGGTGTACGGCGTCGAGCGCGGAAGCTGGGTCATGGACGCGGACAACGTGCTGTCGCAAGTGGAGTGAGCCCCCGGGCCCGCAGGTGACATGAGGACGAGCCGGGGCTGGCCTACACCGGGCCCGGCGTAAGCACGGCCGCCTCTGCGTATGGCTCGATCATGTCCGGCACCCGCTTCTCGATCGGCCTCGACCCTCGGGGCGGAGGGTCAGCTCCTCGGCGCCTCAGCAGGAACACGGTCTAGCGGCCGGATCAGGTCACACGGCTTGGCCTTCTCCACCGGCAGCGACGCGACATCGAACTGCGCGATCCTCCGTGATGCGCAGGAGCTGTGAAGGGCCGTCACGCTGCTGATTCACAAGCCCTGCACGGCTTCCTCGATCAAACCTTGATCATTACCGTTACGGTGATGATCCCTTTACCAGGAGCATATTTCCTACCAGGAAGCACAAGCGTGAAGAAACGCACTACCCTCATATGCGCGGCAATTGGTGCGGCAGCTACCCTTGCCGGGGTCTTCCCCCACCAGACCCCGGCCACGGGACAGGACACCGTAACCCCCGTCGCACAGACCAGAACCCTGACACCGCAGTACGCCACAACGGCGAACGGCGAGATCACCATGACGGTCGACCTGACGCAGGAGCAGATCGGCAAGGCACGCGACCGCGTCAAGGCGGACAAGCCGCTCGAGAAACCGAAGCAGACCGGCGAGCGCCCTGCCGATGCGAACCGGCAGAGCGGCAAGCCCATGACGCTCGCCGACGCCTACAAGCAGGCCGCGGACAGTGTCAAGGAAGCCAACGCCAAGCCCTACAAGGACTTCGGCAAGGCAGCGCAGACCGCGACCGCAGGCGACGGCAGCAAGATGAGCATGAGCCTCGCCGCTTCCTACGACCTCAACGAGAGCACTGTCGGCTACCCGGTCGGAACCACCCCGCCAGCCACCCTGGAAGCCTTGTGCTTCGGCGGTACCGCAGAGTTCGACGCGGTCATCGACCGCTTCACCGCATGTGGGCGCACCAAGCTCATCGCCAAGTACTACGAGGTCGACTCCAAGACCGGTGCCCGCGAGTACATGGGCACGAACACCGGCATCGTGCAGCTGTACACCCAGCAGTACAACAACGACCGGTCCACGCGCATGTTCGCCAAGGTGCAGAAGGACTCCGTCACCTACGACTGGGGCTGGTGGGACAACATCTGGACCGCCCCCGGCGTTGATCTGACCGTCATCGGGAACTGCTTCGGCAATACCCTCAGCTGCGCGGCGACCGGCTCTCCCATCACGCTGACGTGGGAGAACTGGAACAGCATCGACACCTGGTTCAACTGGAACGCTTACAGCCAGGCGACGTACGGGGTCGGTCGGGACAAGCTCGGCGCCCACGGTACCCACGTCGAGTTCTACACCGACACCGGCGACTACAGCTCCGAGGCCCGCGCCTCGCTCTCCCGCCGTCTCGTGCGCTGCGACTCCGCCACCTACATCTACGCAGACTGGCAGCAGGGCTGCGTATTCCTCGAGACCATCCCGCGGATGATGTATTCGCGCGCCGCAGACTCCCCCCACAAGGGGGTGGCCGACCATATCTACAAGGCGCAGAACCAGCCTGACTCGACGTACCCGACGAGCGCCGCTTCGAAGAGCATCCCCGGTAAGTACGTAGCCGGCGACTACTCTGCGGCCGGACTGCACCGTCTTCACGAGAACTTCCACCTGACGACGATGAACGCCAACACCTCCCACAAGGACCAGGCGTGCACCGCGACCGGCGACTACTCCACCACCGGCCTGCCGCTCTCCCTGCGGCCTGAGCCAGGCGTCGAGGACTGCGACGAGTACCCGTTCCGCTCCACGCTCGAGGGCGCTGCAAGCCAGGCCTGGGACTTCTCCGTGTATCCCGTCGACTTCAGCCAGAACCGGTCTGGCGGAAACACGCTGATGAACTACGTGCGCAATCACCGCATCCTCGCGTGGGATGACACCCTCCCGTCCCCGAACGACAGCAACGACCGGTACTACGTGCAGATCGTGGACTTCTAACCCACAGGACTGTCACACCCGGAACGTATGATGAGCGGCGCTCCTCGAACATCGAGGAGCGCCGCTCCCGTTCTCGCCGGAGGCCTCGTGGACCTGATGCAGACCCTCGACAGCTACTTCGGCGGCTGGTCCTTCACCTTCACCACGCTGCCCCCGCTCGAGGCGCTGCAGGCCATGGAAGCCGTCTCCATCCGCCCCATCGAGAACCCGCTCGAAGCGCTCCGCGAAGAAGAAGACGAAGGCCTTGCTGAAGACGGTGTTCTTCTCGTCGCCGGCCGCGTGCACCCTGGCTGGAGCATCATCGTCGAGACCAGCGGCTACACGGGACTCGTGGGAGCCGAACGGTCCGTTCTCCTCGAGCTGTGCAGCGCCGAGCATCCCGCGATGACCGTCTTCAAGAATCCCAACCGTCTCGAGCTGCTCTACGCGGACCTCGACGACAGGTGGGGCGGCATGGCGCTCGACAGCGGGATCCGATGGGGCGAGATGAGCCCGCCCGTCTCGGCTGCACTCACCGCGGCCGGGTTCCTTCCCGATGGCCAGGGCATCTCCACGGAGATCGCCGACCGTGCGTACAACGATCTCGCGCAGCGCGCTATCGCCGCAGCGACGGGAGTATTCCTGGACGACGTCGAGACAGCTGGCGGCTGGGCCTCGGGGATGGTCCTGGCGGAGACGGCAAGGACGCAGGTCTCACGGAGCAGATCGCTTCGCTGACCGCCGCGCAGCGACACCGGCCGTGCTCCGGCCTCGACCATCTCCCGCTCGGCGAGCCGGATCTCCTCGAGCTCGGCCATGGCCTTCTTGATCTTCGTGGCCACATGACGGGCGGGCGGCCCAGGCGGGTCATGCGGACGACGGTCGACCATCGCATGGGCCCCCGGCTCAACGACCACGTCCGGGCGCACTTGGAGCGGCTGCGGCGGTCCGGCGCCACCCTCCACCTCACCCGGACAAAGGCCCGGACCATCGCATCCGCACCGTGGCTCTTCCTCCGCCACACCACGGGACGGCAGCTGCCGTACTTCCTGCCGGCGGGCGGTTCCGCGCCGATCGGCACGCTCGGCTACGCAGAGGTGGCCCTCGAGCTCGCGGCACAGGTCGCGGACGGAACCCTGCCGGAACCTCGCACATCGTCACCGCCGTCGGCTCAGGGGGTACCGCTGCAGGGCTGACTCTTGGCCTCAGGCTGGCCGGGCTGCGTACCCGTGTCGTGGGCGTGGTCGTCAACGACACGCTGCGGCTGGATGACCGGGCCGTGGTCGCGCCGACCGACCGGGCGGAGAGTCTGCTGCGCAGGCGAGGCGCGAACCATCCTCGGACCCCTTTCGTGCCGGACGCGGTGACGATGGTGCGGGACTGGCTGGGACCGGGCTACGGGCACACCACACCGGCGGGCGTGAGGGCGCAGCGCCTTGCCTCGGAGAGCGGGCTGACGGAGCTCGATCCGGTCTATACGGCGAAGGCGTTAGCCGCCCTGCTCGCCATGGCAGCCGACGGCCGTCTGGGCACCGGGCCTGTTCTGTTCCTCCATACCCATGGCCCCCGGGACGCCTTCTGAGCAGCACCAGCCGCCCGACTCGGCGCCGTGGCCGGCAGAGTTTCAGGCGTACCAGGCCCAGGCTTCATGCCCAGAGGGCGTCTCGGCGAGGGGACCGGATCCGGTGCGCCGCGACGCCCGCGCGCAGCGGTGCCTCCAAGCCGCGGCCATCAAGGCCACCGCCCTCCGCCGGGCCCGCGCCGAGGGTGCCCAGCGCTCCGGAGCGGCAGTTCTGCTGCCTCAGGCTGCGCCCCGCGGACGACGGCTTGATCACGCGATGGCCTGCGGCCTCAACGTTGCTGGTGGCACGATGAGTTGGGATGAAAGGTGGGATCCGTGCGGGGTGACAGGCGGCAGATACAGACGGCGGTTCTGGGCGGTGCGGATTCGGAGGAGCCGCTGATGCTGCCGCTGGAGGCGATCGAGCTGGACGCCTTCCGCCAGCGGCACGAGCACGACACGTTCTGGTGCGGGCTGCTCCTTGGTGGCTGCGGCGTCCAGCTGACGACGAAGCTCTACACCGACCGGGTCTGCCACTTCGCTCACCACCCCGGCCCGGACGGATTGCCGCACTGCGGGCGCAGCGCCCGGGGCGTGGCCAGCGCTGATCACCTGTACGTGAAGTCCGCAGCCGCCGCGTGGCTGCGTGGCGGCGGTGTGCAGGCCGACTTCGACTTCGGCCGCCCGATCGGCTCGGTGCTCGACATCCGGTTCCAGTCCAGAGGGCTGCGTGTGCACCTGGACGCAGCGGTGGCACCCGTGTGGGATGAGGACGGCAGGGAGCCGGTGCTGGGGGTATCGGTGCCGGTGGACCAGGACACGCTGATCAGCCGCTGGTATGTCCACCGCATCCGTCTGGACAGCGAGGGCACCAGCCGGCGGGTCCACATCGGCACCGAGGCGTTCGCGCGGGACAACGAGTGGTTCGGGCTGGACGAGTGCGAGATGACCGAGCGTGGGCTGTCGACGCCGGCGGTGGAACGGATCGTCCGTTCCCGCGGTACCCGCCCCAGCTCGACGTGGGCGGTGGGAGGGGCTGGCCGGAAGGTCCCGGACGCGCTGGCGCGTGCGCAGCTGCTGCTTCGCAAGCTGGCCGACGCCCGCAGGGTGGAATCCGTGCTCCTCGTGACCCAGGTATCGCGCGAGATCTCAGCGATGACCGGCGTTCCGGGTGAGATTCGGAGTCAGTTGAAGGCTGCCGTCGCGGATGCTGCGCGTTGGCTCACAGGTCAGGCCGAGGTGAGAGGGGACCTGTTCGCCCGCTTGGAGGGGGCCGTCGCCTCACGGAACCCCGAGGAGACCGGCCAGCTCCTGGTGCGTGTCAACGCCGCGGCGGGTCATGACCGCACTGCGGCCGAGGACGCCGTTGCGGACGCGGCGGCCGCGTACCTGACCGCCCTGGCACGGCAGAGGCAGGCCGACGCCTCAGCCGTGCGGGCTGAGCAGGAGGTCCTTCGGGCTCAGCAGGCCGCAGACCGGGTCCGGAAACTGCTGGGCGATCTGCAGCGGAATGAGGCCAACCTGTCGCGGCAGACGAGGCGCAGGCTGGTGAACGAGCTCGTGCATGCGGCAGCACTGGCCGGTGATCAGGTTGATGCCGCTCAGCAGTGGAAGATCGACTACTGGAAGACGAAGGCGGACGCCGGAAAGCCGCCGGTGCAGACCGCTCGGGCGACACCGGTGCCGACTCCGCGTGCACCCCGGCCAAAGCAGAACGTGCCGCTGCACGAGCAACTGAGCCGCGGCCTGTGGCTCAGCAAACCCTGCCCGGTCTGCGACGCCGCCAGGGGCATGAAGTGCCTCAACGACGATGCCGCGAGAAACTAGGGCCGGTGGCAGATCCCCCATGACGAGCGACTTCGGCTCATCATCCGCGAGCGGAACTCCCGAGCCGCAGAGAACAAACGCACCGAACGGCCGGAGGGGCGTTCGCGGCGATCACAGCCAAGTTCGCCGTCCCCGCGCGTCACGGACATTGCCTGTCCTACCTGCGGGGCCCGGCCCGGCGCACGTTGCACGACACCGGACGGCAACCCGCACCACCCCCGCGTGGCACAGTTCCGACGCCGGTTCTCCTCCCGCTGACCGCATCGTCGAACGCTGACAGAAAGGAACGTCCACGTGAGCCAGCACGCCATCGCGTACGTACACAGCAGGAACATCGCCGACGAGACGGCCCGGCGGGTGTTCCTGGCCGTGGCCGAGCAGAGCAAGGGGGAGGGCGACATCCTCGGCCTGAACCTGTGGGACGCCGACATTCCCGTGCTCGCCCAGCGGGCCGGCCTCGAGGCGGACGAGTTCCGCCGCCAGCTGCGCACCCTCAAGCAGCACGTGCGGATGGACGTCCTCGAACACTCCGACGGCCTGTGGGAGATCGTTTACGGGCCGACGTACACCCAGCCTCCCCGGTCCCGACCGGTGACCCCGGACGCGCTCCGGGCCGGTCCGCAGGCGTTCTGGATGCCGGGCTGGGACCACTACAGCACCTGGGGCTACGACGAAGGACTGGGCCGCCTGTACGCCCAGCTCTTCGCGAACCAGGACGACCCCGATGCCGCGCCCCGCATCTGGATCACCCCGCCCAGGTACCAGGTCCGCACCGTCGACGAACTCGCGGCGGCCATCGCCGAGGCCCTGACCCCGTATGTACCGGTGCCGGTGCCGGCCGAAGTCATCAAGTCCTGGCTGAGCACCCCGCCACACTGAGCGGGCCCAGGCGCCTTCTCCCGCCCGGTACGCCCCGCCATGGCCGACGCCGAGTGCGCCCTGCCCGCCGGCTCCCACCAGGCGCGGCGCGACATCCTCAACCGCCACCTCAACCGCGTTGGCGGCCGCCGCCGGTAGAGCCTCACGCTCCGACGAGGCGTCTCGCGATGCTGCCCACGTCGTAGCGGGTGGCAAGGGTCCACCGGGCTTCTTCCCCGCTCGAAGGAGACCGATGATCACTGGACTGCTGTCTCGCGCGCGCACCGCGCTCGGCCGGGGGCCCCGCAGCGGATCGCGCCGCTCCGGTCGACCTTGTCTGGGCGCGCCTGGACCGTCCGGCTGCCCGTCGCCTGGTGGAGGCTGCTGCCCGCAGCGAGCTCGCTCGGTTGGTCGGGTTCGCTGGTCGCGCCGATGCGCCGCAGGTCCTCGCTGACCGGATCGGCCGCCGCCTGGAGGACCAGATGCGGCTGGGCGGCCCGATCGCGGACCCGGTGGGCTGGCTGATCGGGCGGGCCCTGCCCCAGCGGCAGCAGTGCGGCGACGCCAGGTGTGACGACCGGGTGCTGCTGGACTCCGGCCAGGACTGCCCGTGGTGCGAGGACCGGCAGGCCGACCGCCGGGCCACCCGCCACGCGGTCGCGGCCGCTGTCGACGCCTCGATGCCCGGTACTTCGGAGGCGGCGCGCCGGGCGGCCACCGACCGGCAGCTGCACGAGACGGTGACCGCCGAGGCGTGGATGCGTGAGCACCGGTGGGCGCAGGTCCGCGAGCAGCAGGCGGCCGCCCAGGCCCGTGCCGAAGCCGCAGCCGCGCAGCCGGACTTCGATGTCCCAGCCGCGCCGGTGGCCCCGGTCGTGGTGCCCGCGCCGCGCCCGGCCGCCGACACCCCGGCTCCCGTCCCGGAGCGTGCCGGCGTCGACGAAGACCATGAGCTGGTCCTCGAGGACCTCACACGGGAGCAGGTCCTGGACTGGCGCGCCCGCGCGGCCGCCGACCACCAGATCGTCCACGACCACATAGCCCGGTACGGCGAGCACTCGGCACAGCGCCTGTTCACCCGGGCGTTCGTCGCGACCGTGCAACGCCTGTCCGGCCTTGGGCACCTGGACCTCGGCTACACGCCGTGGGGGCAGGCATGAGCAGCAGCGAGGTGTCCGGCGTGGACCTGGCGCGGGTCGCTCTGCGGGCCGCGATGGAGGCGGCGCGGAAGAACGGCAGCGGCCAGAAGGCGAAGTCGAAGCCGCGGCCGGTGCGTACCGTGCGGCGGGACGGGCGCGAGCCGATGGGCCTCGGCGCCGCGCTCGGCGCGCTGGTCACCGAGCGGGCCTGGACGCTCCCGGCCGCCGGCGCTTCCCTGTGCGAGCGGTGGGCGGCCATCGCCCCGACCTCACCAGGCATGTCACCGCCGTGGGCTTCGACCCGGACTCCGGCCAGCTCACCGTATGCCCGGAATCGTCGGCATGGGCGACGAAGGCACGCCTGGAGCAGGCCCGGGTCATCGCGGCCGCCAACGCTGCGGCGGGTCGTACGGTGGTGCGCGCCCTGCGGATCCTGCCGCCCGGCACCGTGCCCGCGCCCGATCCGGCCGACGTCGCCCCGGCAGCCCCGGCCGGTATCCCACGGATCCGGTGAAGACACGGGAGACGACGTGCGAGGGCTAACGCCGCGCACTCGCCGCACACCAGAAGGCCTTGGGACCGCGCCGGGGGTTGACACGGCCATCGCGGCAGCGGTGGAGCGACAGAACGCCGTGATGCGGGAGCTCAGCCAGTGGGCCTTTCCCAATCCGCAGGAGCTAGCCGACGAGCAGCCGGCGCCGATCGACTCTGCCGTCCTGCAGCGTCGCCACGAGTTCGCCGCCACCGAGGCCGCTGCCCTGCATCGGGCCCGAGCCGAACGCGCCCAGCGGTCCGGTGCGGCGGTCCTGCTCCCGCAGGACGTTCCGTTGCGGTCCTCGGCCTAACCCCGTTCGAGCCGCATTTCAGTGGGGTGTCCCACAGTCGGCGACGCCCCTTTATCCATGGGTAGTTGAGGGAGGTTCAGCGTGCAGACCGAGGTTCTTCGGGCGTTCCGGTTCGCGCTGGATCCCACTGCCGGGCAGGTGAAGGTGCTGCAGCGGCATGCGGGAGCGGCGCGGTGGGCGTTCAACCACGCGCTCGGGATGAAGAGGACCGCGCACGAGCGGTGGCGGTATGAAGTCCAGCAGCTCGTCGCGGTCGGCACCGAAGAGGCGGAGGCCCGCAAGAAGGTGCGGATCCCGATCCCGTCGAAGCCTGCAATCCAGAAACACCTCAACCAGATCAAAGGCGAATCACGGACCGGCGGTCTGCCGGAGAACGTACACGGGCCGGAGCGGCCCTGCCCGTGGTGGCACGAGGTGAACCGCGATCTCCTGCGGGGCCATCTCCGCTTGCGCGGGGAGCAGCTGACGCTACACCGCCTCATGTGCCCGGAGCAGGGTTCATCCCCGCGTGTGCGGGGAGCAGGCTGTCTGACCTGGCACTCTACGGCCGAGCACACCTTCGCCCGCATGAAGACCTGGAAGATCCTCCGCGACTGCCGCCTGAAAGGCGACGTGCGTCCACATGCTCGGCATCGCCCGCCTCCACAACCTCGCCCTGACCGGATAGCGGATCTATGCCGACGGCTGATGAGGAGCACGTCTGAGATCACTTGCGGGACAGCCCTTAGGGATTGCAGATCATCAAGGTGTTGCTTCCCGACCTGGGGCTCGTTGGTCTGGTATGCGCATCCCGGACGAGACCCGTGACCAACTCTCCGCGAAGTTCGCGGTGTTGTTCCCGCATCTGGACGAGCGGCAGCGACGGCTGTTGATGGGAACCGAGGCCCGGCTGCTGGGGCATGGCGGCATCCGCGCTGTCGCTCGGGCGGCCCAGGTCAGTGAGACGACGGTCCGCAATGGCGTGTTCGAGCTGGAATCCGGAGAGGAGCCGTTGGGGCGGGTCCGGCGTCCCGGCGGAGGACGCAAACGGGTCGCCGATCTGGATCCGGGTGTGCGGCCGGCACTGCTGGCGCTGGTCGAGCCCGATGAGAGAGGCGACCCGATGTCGCCTCTGCGGTGGACTGTGAAATCGACCCGTACGATCGCGGCGGAGCTGGCCCGGGCCGGGCACCGGATCAGCGCCGATACCGTGGGCGATCTGCTGCGGGAGGAAGGCTTCAGTCTTCAGGCCAACGCGAAGACGCTCGAGGGCAGTCAGCATCCGGACCGGGACACCCAGTTCCGCTACCTCAACGAGCAGGCCCGCAACCACCGGGACACCGGCCAGCCGGTCATCAGCGTCGACACCAAGAAGAAGGAACTCGTCGGCGAGTTCAAGAACAGCGGCCGCCAGTGGCGTCCCGCCAGCGAGCCTGTCCCGGTCAGCGTCCACGACTTCGCCGACCCACAGTTGGGCAAAGCCGTCCCCTACGGGATCTACGATCTGACCGCGAACACCGGCTGGGTCAACGTCGGCACCGATCACGACACCGCCGCGTTCGCCGTGGAATCGATCCGCCGCTGGTGGCTCGGCCAGGGCCAGGCTGCCTACCCGCAGGCGACACAGCTGCTGATCACCGCCGACGCCGGCGGATCCAACGGCTACCGCACCCGGGCCTGGAAGCTCGAGCTGGCCCAACTCGCCGCTGAAACCGGACTGACGATCACCGTGTGTCACCTACCACCAGGCACATCGAAGTGGAACAAGATCGAACACAGGCTGTTCTCGCACATCACCATGAACTGGAGTGGCCGCCCGCTGACCAGCCACGAAGTCATCGTGCAGTCGATCGCCGCGACCACCACCCGCACCGGACTGCGCGTGAGGGCCGAACTCGACACCAACACCTACCCGACCGGAGTCCGCATCAAAGACGCGGAGATGGCCGCCCTGCCGCTGACCCGGCACGCGTTCCAGGGCGCCTGGAACTATGCACTGCACCCCCAGCCATCACCCGTAATCCCGGCGGCCCGGACCCCGCAGACGCCGGATCCGGAGTGGGACCAGGCCTTGCTCTCCGATCCCGCACTGACCGGGATGACCCGCCGGCAACTGAACGACCTCACCGAGACCCTGGCCCCGGACGGGGATATCCGGCGCGGCCGCCCGCCCCGGCTGACCTTCCCCGACCAGATCCTGGCCACCGTGCTTCACCTACGGGCCGCCCTGGCCGCGGAACCCCTCGCCGTGCTGTTCGCCACCAGCCGCACCGCGATGCACCGCACCCTCCTGAAGAACCGGCGCCTGCTCGAGACACACGGCATCACCATCCCACCGGCGACAACCCCACCCACGGCCCTCGCCGCCCTTCAGGCCCGGGTCCAGGCACAGACCTGCGAAGACAACAAGATCAAAACAACGTGTTAATGATCTGCAATCCCTTAGCGGGCCGGTTCCCCCAGTTCGTGGAGGAGTGGCCGCGGTCGATTACGTGGCCGACGTGGTCAAGGTGCCAGCCGATGCAGCTCAACATGCTGCGAAACGTACTCCAAATAGTTGACATAAAATCCGCCACGCACCTAATTCTGACTTGCGCAGTCGTGGACTCTGCACGATTGACATCAGGATCGAGTGTAGGTGGAGCTTGGTAGGTGCCAGAGGGGTTTGCGAACGACCCCCGCATGACGGACCCGGCCCCGCTGCGTTCCTCCACGCCCGCAAGATGGCCAAATGATGGCGCCTTGGCCTCGTGCGCCCATCTACGGATCCAAGGCCACTCAACACTGAGGAGGGCAGTATGGGCTGCGACTGTGCAAGTAAGTGCCCCGGGTCGGATCACTGCGCATGCATCAAAGATCTCAAATCAGGGGTCTGCACCTGTGACTGCAACGCCACCGGGGTTCACTTGCTTATGGCGGTAGAACAGAAGCTGAATCCTGACGCACTGATTGACCTGACGGTGAAGGGTGCGGACCTGGCCTCGCTGGGAAGACTCTTCGCTTCCGTGAGTACAGCTGAGGTCGCCGTCCCAGCAATGGAATTGGACAAGAGTGTCACGCTGAGCTTGAAAGAGGTCCGTCTTGATGAGGCAGCGCAGCAGGCTGGACTGATCCTTCGGGCCCCCGACCGGCAGGCCACGTCCGATTGAGTCCTCGCACCAGTGACATGCAAGCGCCGGTCCCGTGTTGGGCGACTCGGCGCCTGCTCGCCCGCCCGTCATTAGCTCAACGTCTCCCGGTGCGAGATGCTCCCGCGTCCGTACGAGGCGGACGGGGTGCCGCCAGCAGACGTGATCGACGGTGGTGTCTCCCTCGAATTCAACCGCGAGATCGGGCGTTACGAGTACAGCGTCCAGTGCGTTTTGACTGCCCCAGGTGGCCGTAAAGCGGACCCCGCCCCAGGGTGGTCGGGTGCTCCAGCGACCAGGCGATGGCCTCAAGGGTGCGGCGGCGGTCGGCCCACCATCGTCCACGGACCGGATCGGCCGGCATCAGCGGCTCGATCCGGTCTCTCCCAGCGGTAGCTGGGGGAGACATGGGCTCGACCGGCAAGATCCGAAAGACATCCTGCGGATCATCGGCTCCATCCACACCGGCGCCGTCCGCGCCCACGACGTGATCCGGATGCTGTCACGCGAGGGCCGCCCGACCCCGCTCGCGACGCGATCGCGCACTACGGGCGGATCGTGAAGACCCTGCACATCCTGCGCCTGGCCGACGAGCCCGGCTACCGCCGCTAGATCAAGGTGCAGGCCAACCTCCAGGAGGGCCGTCACGCGCTCGCGCGGAAGATCTTCCACGGCCGGGCCGGGCAGCTCTACCAGCGCTACCAGGACGGCATGGAGGACCAGATCGGCGCGCTCGGCCTGGTCCTGAACGCCGTGGTGCTGTGGACGACCCGGTACATCGACGCCGCCGTTGCGCAGCTGCGCGCCGAAGGCCACGAGATCCGCGACGAGGACATCGCACGGCTGTCCCCGCTGAAGCACCGCAATCTCAACGTGCTGGGCCGCTACAGCTTCACCGCATCCGTCCCAGCCGGCGGCAGCCTGCGGCCGTTGCGTGACCCAGACACGGCCGGTCTCGATGACGACGAGGACGGCGTGGAGGACTGAATACACCTGAGAGCCACCGCCACATCCTCGTAAATGTCATGAACGGCTCAGGCGCGGTACTCAGGCCAGCTCACAGCGGTCAGTCCAAGGTATGCCTCGTCCTTCCGGGTGATGTCAGGGCCAATAGTCGGGGCAAGCACAGCCTTCGGCGTAGGCGTCGCTCTAACGTGCGGCTATGCAGAGCACACTGGCCAAGATCCCGGGTGCGGGGCCACGATCGACGACGGAGGCGCGTTGGCAGCTCTGACCCGGATTCCGTTGGACGGCGGGGGTTGCATTCTGGTCGAGCAGCCAGCCGAGTGGGACGGGCCGGTGAAAGCTGGCCGTATCGGTGACGCCGTACGCGAGTTGCCGGTGACTCTGGAAGGGGCCCTGGAGCCGGTCACGGAGGCTGTCCGCGCCACCCTCGGCCAGCTACGCAGGGCCGGCCCAGATCAGGTCACTGTCGAGTTCGGCGTCGACCTGGCGGTCGAGGCCGGGGCCGTGATCACCAAGAGCCAGGCCGGCTGTCACCTGAAGGTGACCGTTTCCTGGCAGGGTGACGGCTCCGGTCACCCTCGCGCAGGCACGGGTACGGACTGATCCCGGTGACTGGCACGGAGAAGGAACCGGCTGACGGCACTGCATCAGACCTGCTCACCGCCATGGTCCAGGTGCTCCGGCCGGATGGAGCGGTGGCCGGGGCGGGGTTCCTGGTGTCCGACAAGGTCGTGGTCACCTGCGCGCACGTCGTCGAAGCGGCCGGAGGCCGGCCGGGGGCTGCGGTGCAGGTGGCCTTCCCTCATGTGAGGGGTGTGGGTCAGGTGGAGGGCCAGGTCCCGGGCGAGCTGTGGCGAGCCACCCAAGACGAGGACGTGGCCTTCATCCGTCTGAGTAGCATGCCGGCTGGGGCGCGGGTGCTGCCGTTGGGCTCCGCGGAGGGGTGCCGGGGTCACCAGGTGCGCTCGTTCGGATTCCCCGCGCAGGCCCCGCCGGAAGGACACTTCGGCTTCGGCGTGGCCGGCGATCTACTGCCGGGCTCGGGCAGCCGGAGTGCGCACCTGCAGCTCACCGCAGCCAACGATCTCACCACCGGGTTCAGCGGCGGGCCCGTGCTCGACGAGGTGACCGGCCTGGTCATCGGCATGCTCACGGAGATCGCCGCGCCCGACGAGTTCGGAAAGGGGCAGGGCGTCGCGTATGTCACTCCGACACAGGTACTGCGGGGGATCCTGCCCGAGCTGGTGGAGCGGGAAGTATGCCCGTACCGGGGACTGGAGCCGTTCACCGCGGAGCACGCCCGGTGGTTCCAGGGCCGGCAGGAGGCGGTACGGCAGGTCGTGACGAACCTGGCACAGCAGCGGCGGCTGACGCTGCTGCTGGGGCCGTCGGGGTCGGGCAAATCGTCGCTGATCCAAGCGGGGGTTCTGCGGGAGCTGACGGAGGGGGAACTGCCGGGGAGTGATCGGTGGCTGGTGCTGATCGCACGGCCGAGGCAGGACCTGGCGGCAGAGATCGAACGTGCAGGGCTGCCGGGAGCCATCACCGAGGGCATCGCCGGGGCGGTCACCCGTCGGCTGGCAGCCGAGCCCGACCATCAGCGCATCCTGCTGATCATCGACCAGTTCGAAGAGCTCTTCATCCAGACAGCCGACGGCCACCGGCGGAACCAGCAGTCCGTCGCGGACCAGATCGCCGCAGCGGTCGACTCACATACCGCGCTCAGCGTGATCCTGGTCATGCGGGACGACTTCTATCCCCAGCTGGCCGCCCTGGCACCAGGGCTGCTGAAAGCAGCGACCTCGGGGCTCCTCAATGTTCCGGGCACCTTGAACCAGCGGGACCTGAACGACATCATCACCCTCCCGGCCCGGGACGTGGGTCTCCATTTCCAACCAGGACTGCCTGAGCGGATCGTCTCCGACGTCCTGGCCACCAATCCCGAGGAAGCGCCCACCCAACAGGCACCCGTTACGGTGCTCCCCCTGCTGGAGCTGACACTCAGCCAGCTGTGGGTCCGGCGCCAGAACGGCCACCTCACCCATGAGTCCTACCGTCGCCTCGGAGCGGTCAGCGGGAGCCTGACCACCTGGTGCGACAGCGCCCTCAACGAACTACCGCCCGATCAGCAGCTCATCGCGCGACGCATCCTGACCTCACTGGTGAGACCCGCCGACCGCAGACGCCGTGTCCCGGCCGTCCGTGCCCAAGTCCCCCTCGACGAACTGCGCGACCTGGCGGCGGGCCCCGACGGTGCACCCGATGGCGACGTCGACACCGTCCTGGCCGCCCTCGCCCGTCATCGCATCATCACTACACAGACGCTGCGCGACCCCCAACGCCCCGATGCGCCTCCCGGGGAGCCGGTAGCCGAACTGATCCATGATGCGCTCATCCGTGACTGGGGAACATTAAGCGAGTGGGTCAGGCAGGATCACCGTTTCCACGACTGGCTCGAACGGACCCGTGAACGGCATGCCAGCTACGCCGAGAAGGGAGATCCAGGAGACCTGCTCGGGGGAACAGCGCTCGCGGAAGGGCTGGAATGGGCGCGGCAACGCCGGCTGCCGGGCGAAATCTCAGCCTTCATCATGGGCAGCAAGCAGCGACAACAGGCGGCTATCCGACGTACCAGGCGCCTCAACACAGCGCTGGCGACGCTGGTGGTCGTCATGCTCCTGGCACTCCTCGCCGGAGGGGCCGCCGTGTGGCAGTGGCGGACGGCGGCCGTCCAGCGCCAAGCAGCACAGTCCCGGCAATTTGCCATCCAGGCTGACACTCTCATTGATACCAACCCTGAACTCGCCTCGCTGCTGGCCATCGAGGCATATCGAACCAGCAGCACTGCAGAGTCCATCGCAAGCCTGCAAACCGCTGCAGGTCCCTCACGGCGCCGCCCTTTGACCGGGCACTCCGGCGCAGTGAATTCGGTGATGTTCAGCCCGAAAAAGGGTCAGACCTTCGCCACCGCCAGCAGCGACCGCACCGTACGGCTGTGGGACGGGGACACAGGCAAGACCCACGGTGTCCTGCCCAAACAAGCAGGTGCGGTGCTGTCAGTGGCCTTCAGCCGTGATGGAACCCTCGCCACTGCCGGCAAGGACGGCACCGTACAGCTGTGGGACGTGGACCCAGTCAAGTCCCGCGCTGTCCTGCCCAAACAAGCAGTTGCGGTGCTGGCAGTGGCGTTCAGCCCTGATGGATCGACCCTCGCTACCGGAAGCGCCGACAGCACGGTACGACTGTGGGACCGTGCCACAGGCAAGATCCGCGCCACCCTTACCGGGCATACGGACGCGGTGCAGTCCGTGGCGTTCAGCCCCGACGGACGCACCCTCGCTACCGGAAGCACCGACAGCACGGTACGACTGTGGGACCGTGCCACAGCCGAGATCCGCGCCACCCTTACCGGGCATACGGACGCGGTGCAGTCCGTGGCGTTCAGCCCCGACGGACGCACCCTCGCTACCGGAAGCACCGACAGCACGGTACGACTGTGGGAGGTCGCCACAGGCAGGTCCCGGACCCGCTTCGCCCTGACCGGGCACACGGACGCAGTCCAGTCCGTGGCGTTCAGCCCCGATGGAAAATCCCTCGCCACCGCCAGCACCGACAAGACTGCCCGGCTATGGGACGTGCCCACCGGCACGTCCCGCGCAACCCTCGTTGGGCACACGGCCGCAGTCTGGTCGGTGGCGTTCAGCCCTGACGGGCGCAGCCTCGCCACCGCCAGCGCCGATCGCACCGTACAACTGCGGGGCGTGGTCGTTCTCTCCTCCTCCGCGGCAATCCAGCAGATCTGCCGCACAGTCAAACGCGACTTCACCCCAGAGGAACGAGAGGCATACCATCCAAGCCGAGGGCCCGTATGCCCAACCTCTGGTAGCGGCTGAAACGGATCTGGACCGAGCAGTGGGAGTCGCGCCCCTGCTGCAGTCCCCGCCCGTACGAGACCGCCTCGGTCGAGGACGTACGGAGCAGGGCGCGCGAGCTCGCCGCCTCGCGCCCGACGACGGTGGCCGCCTGGACGCCGA
Organism: Streptomyces sp. NBC_01294; assembly: GCF_035917235.1. Lineage (NCBI taxonomy): Bacteria > Bacillati > Actinomycetota > Actinomycetes > Kitasatosporales > Streptomycetaceae > Streptomyces > Streptomyces sp. NBC_01294. The sequence continues at coordinate 158,999 of NZ_CP108424.1, read as the reverse complement.
TGCCGCCCTCGCCGCGTACAACAAACGCCGCCGCCCGCCGATGGACATCCACCGCCGCCACCGGCCCGTCAACGGCGGCTCCACCCACCTCCGTCCCGGCGAAACCCGGGTCCTGGAGGAGTGGAGCGTGTTCGCATACGAACCCGTCGGGACCGCCCCCAACCTCGCAGCGGCCCAGGAGTGGCTGCACGAACTCCAGATCCGCAACGGCCCGGCCGCGTGACAACTCTTGGTGAAGGTTGTCACGGGCCTTGACCCCGGATTTTGAACACGTCTATGCGGCTTGGGCCAGGGTAGTTGCTGTTGGTTGGGAGTCGTTCTCGTAGGCGATCGGGGACCGCTGACCGAGGCGGGAGTGCCGGCGTCGGGTGTTGTATCGGGTCAGCCAGCAGAAGGCGTCGAGCCGGGCCTCGCGCTCGCTGGACCAGCCTTTGCGGCCTTTGAGAGTCTCCCTCTTGAGGGCGGCGTTGAAGCTTTCCGCGGCGGCGTTGTCCGCGCTGGACCCGACCGCGCCCATGCTCTGCCGAACCCCTGCTGACCTGCAGATTTCGGCGAAGGCCCGACTCGTATATTGAGACCCGTGGTCCGTGTGCATGATCGCTCCATCGAGACTGCCGCGGGTTCGCTCGGCGGCCGCCAGGGCGTCGATGACGAGCTCGGTTCGCATGTGATCGGCGATCGCCCACCCGGCCAGCCGGCGGGAGGCGAGGTCGATTACGGTCGCGAGATAGAGCGGTTTCGCGCCGCTGACCGGCAGGTATGTGATGTCGCCGACGTACTTCGTGTTCACCGCGGCCGCGGTGAAGTCACGGCCGATCAGATCCGGCGTCTTCGGCGCTGTCTGGTCCGCGAGGGTGGTGCGGTGCCGGCGGAGCAGACGGACTCCCTCGAGCCCGATGGTCCGCATGATCCTCGCGACGCGTTTGTGGTTGACCACCGGGCCGCCCTCGTCGCGGAGTTCGGCTGTGATCCTGGGGGCTCCGTAGGTGCCGTCGGAGTCCTGGTGGACCTTGCGCATCCAGGCTGCGAGCCCGGCCTCGGCAATCTGCCGGGCCGCCCTTGCCGCTGCGGTGCGGCGCCAGTAGTAGAAGCTCGAGCGAGAGATTCCCAGCAGTGAGCACAGCCGCGTGACGCCGAACCGGCGCTGGTGATCTTCAACGAACTGGCAGCGGTTCACCAGCGCGTCTCCGTCGCGAAATACCGGGCCGCCTTGCGGAGAATGTCGCGCTCTTCCTCCAGCTCGCGGATCCTCTTCAGAGCTGCGGCCAACTCCGCCTGCACGTCGTCACCGCTGGCTTGCGAAGCGGCCGGCTGTGTCGAGTGGGAGCCGGGGCGGCGCCTGTCGGCGGCCCGGATCCAGTTCCGCAGCGTCTCGGTGTTCACCCCGAGATCGCCGGCGACGGACTTGATCGTCGCTCCTGGCCGTGACCGGTACAACGCGACCGCGTCCGCCTTGAACTCGGCGGGGTAGTGCTTCATCCCCACGGGGACTCCGTTCTCCTGGACCATCAAGATCCAAGTCTCTCCGGTGTCCAAAATCCGGGGTCAAGGCCCGATCCGGAGGTTCACCGACTTCTGCACCGGTTCGCCACCTGGCACCAGATGCGGCGCCTTCGAGCCAAGGCAGAGAAGGGACCATTGGGACGCTCACCGACCCACGAGGCCAAACAGCAGGTCACCCAGGCCGGCGCTTTCCTCATCTGGCTCCTCGACCGCGGCAGGACTCTCGATCACTGCCAGCAAGCCGATCTCGACGCCTGGCACACCGAGAAGTACGCCACCCGACGCCCGGCCCAGGTCTTCCTCCGCTGGTGCATGGAAGCCGGCACGATGCCACGACTCGTCCTGCCAACCCACATCGTCAAGCAGGACCAAACCCCGATGCACCAGCACCGGCGTCTCACCTTGCTCCGGCGTGTCCTGAACGATGACAGCCCCCCCCCCCGCTGCGGAGCCGAGTCGCCGCCGCACTCGTCCTGCTCTACGCCCAACCAGTCAGCCGGATCGTCCGCCTCACCACCGAAGACATCGTCGACGACGGCACCACAGTCACAGTTCGGCTCGGCGATCCACCATCCCCGCTGCCAGCTCCCGTTGCCGACCTCATGCGTTGCTACCTCGCAGAACACCCGAACCTCGCCTACGCGAGCAGCCGGAGTTCCGGTTGGCTGTTCCCCGGCCGCCAAGCCGGACAGCCCATGCACCAGACGAGCCTGCAGGACCGCCTTCGTGACATCGGCATCCCACCCCAGCGGGGCCGCGCCTCCTCGATCCGCCAGCTCGTCCTCCAGGCCCCCGCCCCCGTCATCGCGAAGGCGTTCGGATACCACGACAAGACCACCACGCATCTGGTCACCGAAGCCGGTGGAACCTGGAGCCGATACGCCCCTGGTGATCACAAGCGGTGATCGCCGGAAGAGGTTCGGCCCACGCCTCACACCACCGATGCCCGGAAAGGGTCAGTGGGAATGATCCCCGCCTCGTCGAAGAGTTGCTCCAACGCTTCATGACCCTGGTGCCTGCGAAACTCGATTTCGGCGGCTGTCACGGGCAAGGTCCACAGGATGCGGGCGTGGCCCCCGGGCAGCGGACAGTGCTCAAGGTCCGGTCCGTGGTGATAGGGCAGGCTGATCAGCAGGTGGTCGCAGGTCGAGCCCGGAACCCATGGTTCACCGATCGGCATGCTGTGCTCCAGATCGAGTTGATGCCCACCGCAGTGGTAGTAGGCGATCATGGCCATGAGGTCGATGAACCGCTGGTCGCGAACGTGGGCAGTCATGACGAACTCAAGCCCGTGGCCGTCCTTCTCCATCGCGGCCCAGCACCCGGCGGTTACGTAAGCCCAGCTGTCGCTGCGGGGACCGGGGCTCACAACGAGCACTCGCAGTTCGGGCACGACCTCGCGCCGTTCCGGCCCAAGGTCGTAGACGACGACCTCCACGGAATGCCCCTCGAAAAACGCCCGGACATGTGACTCAACGGCCTCCGCGGCCAGCAGCCTCGCATCACTCACCGCGTGATCATGCCAGACCTCAGCCAACCGGCCCGACTGCTTACCCAGCGTCATGACTCGTGGGCATCAGCCACGAATACGCGACACTTCAACATGCGCCCTTACCAGTCCCGAGGGCCTATCCGCAGGCCGGTCGCAGCCTTCTAGGCGAGAGAGGCAGCGGTTCGCCAGCTGGTACGGCTCGCCCTTCGCGTCGGGCCACTGCGTCTCGCGAGAGGGTCCGAAGGGACCGAATCAGGCAACCGTCGGCGCGGACGCCGACAGCCCGCGCTGCGAGCGGACGGTCTTCCTGCCGACCTGCCGCGGCGCGATCGTGCGGGGGTCCACTGCCTCGCCCGGCGCGCCTTCCTTGTACAGGCCGTGCGGCTCGGCATCCCGGTCGTGCGGCAGCAGGTAGAACACCCGCCGCTTCTGCAGGCCGCTGTCGGGGTCCGCCTCCGCGGTGTCGCCGAGCTCGGCGAAGCCGATCATGCGCCCGTCACGGTGGTAACGCGGCTTCCCTCGGCGCCGGGGGGTCTTGTCCAGGGCCTGGCGGACGTAATCGAGTTCTGCGGGGTCCTCTAGCCACACCACTTTGTCCTCGTGGGTGAGATCGCTTGCCGTCAGTAGCGAGCTCATGGCCTGGATCCTTCCTCGTTCACGTCGGCCCTTACGGGCCCTCGATTCCTCCACGCCGCGAGCGGCGCCGATGCCGATGGCGATATGCGGCAGCGCTCGGTGGGCCACCGCCGGATGGTGGGTCTGTTCATCTTCCTTGTCCATCGTAGGCGTGCCTACCCCGGGGCGGCAGCACACATCGGCCGATCACGTCGCGTTTGCCCGGTTGCGTGGTGCGGTGTCTACTCCTCGTCGGCCAAGAGAGCCAGACCGGGGTAGAACTTCTGCCCGTTCGAGCGCAGCATCTCACCGGGTGAGGCCACACCGACCTCCGCGCGGATGCGTGTGGCGAACGCGCGGGTCGTGGCCGGGCGCAGGCCCTCGCCGTCCTGGCACCAGGCACTGTAAGCCCGGTAGAGGGCTCCCTGCTCCACTTTCAGATCTCGTGAATCGGGCAGGTCCGCCCCAGTGGTGCAGCATTCCACAAGGAACCGTCCGATGTGGTCCTCGGTGGTGGCGTAGGCCTGGGTGGCGGTGCGGACAACGCTGGGCCCGGTCAGGGCCGGCTTGGTCGCGAGGTAGGCCTTGGCTCCCTGGATCATCCAGTGCAGAATGCCCGGGCCCTCCTCCTGGACGAGTGCTTCCGCCAGGTTGTCGATCTTACGGTGGTCGGGTACGACCCGCTCGAAGGGGATCAGCCGGATCCGCCGCCAGAAGGCGTGGCCGCCGGTGCCGACCTCCGGGCGGTGGTTGCCGAGCAGCCACAGCTTGTGGGTGGGCTCGAAGCTGAAGAAGTCCTGCCGCATGCGGCGCGCCTTGAGGCGGTCACCGCCGGTGAGGAGCTTGACGCGGGCCTCGTCGAACTTGTCGTGCGGCTTGAGCTCGCTGCACACGAACAGGCGGCGCCCGTGGAGCTCCGTCAGCTCGGTGGAGTGCTCGTTGAACTTGCCGCGCTCCATGAGGAATCCGGGCGGGGCGACGTCCGCGTAGTCGCCGAGGATCTTGATGACGACGTCGAGGAGGGCCGACTTGCCGTTGGCGCCGACGCCATACAGGAAGGGCAGGACCTGGCCGCCGACGTCGCCGGTGATGGAGTAGCCGAGCAGGAGATGAAGGAAGTTGATCATCTCCTTGCCCTTGCCGTCGTCGCCGAAGGTCTGGTGGAGGAAGTCGTGGAACCTCGGGGTGTGCATGGCCTCGGGGGCCAGGTACGTGGCGCGGGAGTGTAGGTCCCGGGTGGGGTCGGGCTTGTGCAGGTCGCCGGTGCGCAGGTCCACGACGCCCGCAGGGGTGCACAGGGCGTACTTGTCGCCGTCGAGGGAGTCTGGGTCCAGGGCGAGTTCGGGGGAGGCCTTGGCCTGGGCGAGCATCGCCTTCACGCCCGAGGTGGACATGGCGCGCCTGCGGTGCTGGGCCAGTTCCCGGTCGGTGAAGACGCCGCGCGGGTCGTGGCCGGGTAGTTCCTCTGCCATCTCGCCGGCGGCCCAGATCGCGGCCTTCTCGCCACCGGTGCGCTTCCACCGGTACTCGTTCCACACGTACCAGCCCAGTCCCTCGACGTGGCGGAACCGGTCATGGTGGAGGTGCGCGAACAGCTTGGCGTTGCCGCGGTCGGTGAGGTTGCGCAGCAGTCCGACGGAGATGAAGTCGCCTGCGGCGGTCGCTGCCGGGGTCGCGGTCTGCTGCGCGGGCAGGCGGCGCTGGTCGCCCCGTCGGCCGGGCTTGGCCGTGTCGGTGGGCGGGGCGACCGCGGGGGTGTCGGCGGAGCTGTCCGTGGTGAACGCGGCGAGCTGTTCCGCCGCGGCCTGGGCGTTGAACCCCCTGCTTCCGGCATTGCTCATGGGCGTTCCTCGGTGTGGATGGGTCGGTTTCTTCCGGCGCACAGCCCTGTTTCGACGATGAGGCGGTTCCGGCGCGGCTGGTGGGGGCGTGCGTGGTCGGCGGCTTCGAGGAGCAGCCGGCGGCACTCCTCCGGGTCGAAGTGGCCCGTGGCCGCCAGTCCTCCTGCGGTGAACGCCGCTCGGTTGAGCTTCTCGCTGAACGCCGCCCCGGCAGGTCTGGTGGCGCAGGCTCGCACCTCGTCGACGAGCGGGGTCAGGATGCGTTCTGCGGCCTGCGTGCGCCCCTGAGACCGAACGCGCGGGAGCTGACGGGCCGCCACAGGGCCGCCGGGGGGCATTGCGGGGGAGTCCTCGACCAAGTGCCCGGTGCGGGCGAGTTCGGTCGTCAGCCACAGCGGCAGGGGGGCGGGGAGCCGCGCTCCGGGCAGCGCCTCGTACACACCGGCGGCCGTGCGTGTCGCGGGCGCCACGATGTATCCGCCGACCGCACGGACGTCGACCTGCCAGGCGAGCGCGACCTTGGGGCTCGATCCGCTGGAGGACCGGAAGCGCGGACCGTCCTTGGGCGCCCGATACCAGACGTGCATGCCTCCGGAGGGCGTACGGACGCGCAGGGTCGACCTGTCCTCGCACGGATTGGGCCGCGAACGGTACGCCGCCAGCAGCGCGAGGGTGTCGAAGCCGCTCTGCAGTCCGGTCAGGTCCACCCTGTCGTCGACGGGGATGCCCGGCAGCAGCCGCCTGCGGTCGGGCAGCGGGCCCGGGTGGTTGTCGACGTCGATGGCCACGAGCCGGGCCGGGCCACAGGAGACACCCGCACCGAACCCGGGCTCCGACTCCCACCATCGCAGCACCGTGGGCACGTCCGTGGTGGCGGCGTGGAAGCCGTGGCACCAGCGGCCCAGGGCGTGGCAGGGGCATTCTTGCGGGGGGTGCCGGCCGTCGCGGCATTTGGGGCAGTTCGGGGCGGGAGTCTTTGTCCCCGGCGCCAGCGGGTGCACGGGGTGGCCCTTCCGGGCCAGCCAGATGGCCACGTCCCGCGCCGTCCTGCCACTTTCACGATGTGGCAGGCTCTGGGAATGGACGGGCACTGGCTCTTCCTTGACGCATCGTGAGCGGCGGCTGCTTCGGTCCCGGGGCGGTTCTCCACGGAGCACCTTGACCTGTGCCTCAGGGACCAGAGGGACTGAAGATTCACTATGCCGGAGGCTACCCCAGAGACCGCCACAGGCAGGGATGCAATCTCCGCTGTATCAGAAGTTCAGTCCCTTCAGTCCCTCGGTCCCTGATCTTTTTCCAACAGGTTCGTCCGGGTAGGCCCTTCTCTGAGGTCCGTTCGCACCCGGGCGTGTCGCAGCGGCATCCGGTACCGGGCAAGGTTCGGGGCCCTGCGCCGCCCGTCGCCTCAAGGTCGCCGCAGCCCCTCTGAGACGAACCCGCCAGGCGGTGGCCGTCCCCCTCCCGCGTCGGGTCCCCCCCAGCAGTCGGAACGACAGTCCGTCGGTCTCGCGCGCTATGACTCGGTCCCTTCCGCTCCAGGGTCTGAATCTGCCGGATTCGCGTTCAGTCCCTGGTCGTTGAGTCCCTGGAGAAAACCGCAGGTCACAGCCCTGCGTATCGAGCCTCAGGGACTGAAGGGACTTGGAATCACTATTCCAGCCTTTACGTGTGTGCGTGTATGCGCGCACGTAAGTAGTCAGTAGGTATTACTGCAAGTAGCGTGGGCAGCTCATAACTAGAGATTTGAGTCCCTTCGGTCCCTCTCGGTCCCTGCCGGAGCCGCTGACCTGCAGGTTTCTTCAGTGACCGAAGGCGCAGGGACTCAAGGGTGCCCACCGGGCTTCAGTCCCCCCGAGCCGGGGAGGGAGTACCGAGGGAGGGGGCGGCCCAGGTTCCTGAAAGTAGGAACAGGGCCTGAATGACCGTCACGCATTCCTCCGCAGTATTCGACGCGGGCCGGAATCGGGACCGTCGCTCACAAACACCTGGAGGGGACCAAGATCATCTCTTCCTGTCCAGGGCCACCCGCCCTGCCGGGAGTTCGAGCGTGCCCGCTGCAGGAAACCGCAGGCGCTGACCGCGACAGAGCCGGGCCCCTATTTCGTCCTGCCGGACGAGCCCCGGGACGTCCGGCCCGTCCGGCAGGGTTCGCCGCTCGGTGGTCCTGACCCCTTGGGCGTCGAAGAGACGGCCGATGAACTCCTGCCGGAGGGCGGTGGGGTGGCGCAGGGTGGCGTCGGACCGGTAGATCCACGCCCACCGTCCGAGCCCGCGACGCGTCAGCTGCCACTGCGCGCATCCGTCCGTTACGTGACGGCCTTGTCGTCGTCCGGCAGCCGCCCGGTGCGCCCCTCGATGATGGGGGAGAGAGCACTGCGGGAGGCACGCCAGGAGCCGGGCAGCCAGCAGGAGGTGCGGAGCGGAGGTCGGCCGTCACCGGGGACACCAGCGGCGTCGGCGGTGCCACTTCCGCGGCCGGGGCGACAGCAGCCCCCGGAACGTCGGCCGGGGAGGGGGCAGAGGCAGAGCCTTCCGGCTCGGGCAAGCGCTCGACCGGACCCTCGAGCAGCCGGGCGTACGCGGCACGCTTCGGTGGGCGCGGCTCGATCTAGCGAGTACCGGTGGCCCGTTTCCTCGGCGAGGGCACGGGCCACCGGGATCATGGCGGCGGGGCCTCGGCTCAGCGCAGTGGGTGGTGCAGCCTCCGCACCGTAGCGCCGCCGCCCGCACCGGCGTTGCCGGCGGCACCCGGGAGCGGTTCGGCCGTCATTGCCTGGCTCTTGCCGGTCAGGGCGATCTGGTAGATCTGCGCCAGCACCCCCCACGGCGTGTGCATCGGAGCGTCACTCACCTCGGAGGCCCAGCCGGTGTCCGCGCGTGCCACGACGGTCACCCGCGACGGACGGTCAGGGGGAGCGAGCGGGCGCCGAACAGCCCCTCGCGGTGGAAGTCGTACGGCGCGCCCGGAGTGACCCTGATGTCCTCGAACCGGTCCAGCAGCATCTCCAGGGCGATCCGACCCTCCAGGCGGGCCAGCGGGCCGCCGAGGCAGTAGTGGATGCCGTGGCCGAAGGCCAACTGCGGGTTGGGGCTGCGCTTGGGGTCGAAGACCTCCGGGTCCGGGACGTGCCGCTCGTCGTGATTGGCCGAGAGCAGGGACGCCATGACCATCCGGTCCTTCGGGATGGTCACCCCGCCGACGACGACCTCCCCGGTGGTGACCCGGGCCGCGACCGTGATCGGGGGCCGCATCCGCAGGACCTCCTCGATGACGCCCGAGAGCAGGGCGCGGTCGGCCCGCAGCGCGGCGGCGGTCTCGGGGTTCTCCTCCAGGCAGAGCACCGTGTTGCCGAGCAGCATCGACGTGGAAACGTGCCCGGCCATCAGCAGCAGCGCGCCGAACTCGACGATCTGGCGGTCCGTCAGCTTCTCGCCGGCGATCTCCGCGGTCACCAGTCGGGACAGCAGGTCGTCGCCCGGCGTCTCGCGGCGGGCGTCGACGTGCCGTTGGAGGTAGGCGTGCATCTCCTTGAGCGGCTCCTTGACCAGCCGCTCGTAGTCCTCGCCCGCCTCGTCCCCGAACTGCATCTCGACGGCGTCGTCGACCTGCATCGAGAGCATCCGGTCGGACCAACCGCGGAACAGCTCGCGGTCCTCGGCCGGGACGCCCAGCAGCTCGGCGATCACGATCACGGGGAGCGGGTAGGCGAAGTCGCCGACCAGGTCGAACTCGCTGCCCTCGACCTTCTCCAGCAGCTGGCCGGCGAGTTCGGTGACGCGAGGCTCCAGGTCGGCCACCGTGCGCAGGGTGAACGCCTGGCTGACGAGGCCGCGCAGTTTGCGGTGGAGCGGCGGGTCGATGACGGAGAGGATCTCCTCACTGAGCGCGCTGGAGTCCGGGCGCAGTCGGCTCAGGTCGGAGGAGAAGACGGCGGGGTCGGAGGTCACCGCCAGGACGTCGCTGTGGCGGTAGACGTGAAACACACCGTACTGGTCCTCGTGGACGGGGTGTTCGTCACGCATCGTCCGCAGCCAGGCGAGCATCGCCTTGCCGCCGTCCGCCATGGACGGTGGTGCGGGAGGGGTCTGCTGGGCCATTGTCGGCTCCTTCGGTGCAGGGGGCTGGCGGTGCGCTGGGGGTGGGAGATGTCCGGTACGGGGGCCGGGGCAGGGCGGCCTCGGGCACGGGCACGGGTCACATGCGCGGGGCACAGTGTGCGGGTGCGGTCCCGCGGCTGCTCAGGTGCGGTCGACGGCCATGGCGGCCGTGTTCGCCGCGGTGTCGGCGTCCGTGTGCGCGCCGGTCAGGGCATACGGGTCGAGGGCGTCGGCGGGGTGGTGCTCGATCTGGAGCCGCAGGCCGAGGTCGTGCTCGGCCGCGATCTCCAGCAGCACCTCCATCGCCAGGTGGTCCTCCAGCGCGAAGCCGGTCGAGTCGAAGACCGTCAGTCGGCTGCGCAGAGCGTCGGCGGCCGCCGGATCGGCGCAGAGCTCGCCGAGGCCGAGCCCGATCTCGTGCGGCTCCAACTGCTGGCACTCGCCCTCGTGGCGGGCCTGCTCGGGGTGGTCGGGGCTGACGTAGGCCCGCCGCAGCAGGTCGAGCGGCAGCTCGGTCTTGCCGACCAGGTCGGCGCCGATGGCGTTGACGTGCAGGTGGGGGCGGAACACGGCGTCGGCCGGGAGGACGGGCCCGCCGCCGACCGGGACGGTGGTGGCGGTGCAGATGATGTCGGCCTCGGCCGCGATCCGGTGCGGTTCGGCGACCTGCACGTCGAGTCCGAGGAACGCCACCCGGTCGGCGAGGCTCGCAGCATGCGATGGGTCGGTGTCCCAGGTGAGCACCCGCTCGATGGGAAAGACGCGGGTGAGGGCGTGGAGCTGGGTCACCGACTGGGCGCCGGACCCTATGAGTCCGACCACGCGGCTGTCCGGTGCGGCCAGCAGCCGGCTGGCGACGGCGCTCGCCGCGCCCGTACGGATCGCGGTGAGCAGCACGCCGTCGATCAGCGCGGTCAGCGAGCCGGTCGTGTCGTCGAAGCGGGCGACCGTGCCGATGATGGTCGGCAGGCCGAACCGCCCCGGGTTGGCGGGGCTGTAGCCGACGGCCTTCAGGGTGATGCTGTCGCCGGCTTCGCGGTGCGGCATCCACTCCCAGATACCCGGGACCGGTTCCTCGCGGTTGAATCCGCCGCGCTGCGGGGAGAGCGCGCGGCGGCCCCGGCCGACCTCGGCGAGGCCCTCGGTGAGGCGGTCGATGACGCGGTCCATCAGGGCGTCGCGGCCCACGCTCTCCACAGCTCGTGTCACGTCGCGCTCGCTCAGGACCCAGGTCTCCATCAAACGCTCCCAGAGTTTCTCGTCGGCCGGCGCTTCGGGCCCCGGCCGGAGGCTGAGCGGACATCGTCGGAGGGCCTGTTGACACGCGCCTGACACCACTGACGGGGCTGGGAGCCCCCGCGACGCCGTCAGCCGGCTCAGCGCCGTGTCAACGGGCCTGCCGAGACTCGCCGGGCACCCATGCCGGCGCCCGCCCGAGGGCGCCGGACCCTTGGTGAGCACGACGGAAGGACAAGCGATGCTGGATGGATGCGTGCCGTGGCCCCCTGAGGCCGCCGAGCGCTACCGCGAGGCCGGGTATTGGCGCGGTGAGACGCTCGGTGCCCTGCTGCGCGGCTGGGCCGCGAGGTACGGGGACCGGGTCGCCTTGGTGGGTGACGACGGCACCCGGGTGACGTACCGCGAACTGGACATGTGGTGCGACCGGCTGGCCGCCGGTTTCGCCGGGCAGGGTGTGGCGCCGCGTGAGCGGGTGCTGGTGCAGCTGCCGAACACCCCGACGTTCGTGGCGGTCTGTTTCGCCCTGTTCCGGGTGGGCGCGGTGCCGGTCTTCGCGCTGCCGTCGTACCGCAGTGCGGAGCTACGGCACCTGGCGGAGCTGTCCGGTGCAGTCGCGATGGTGATCCCGGACGAGGTCAGGGGGTTCGACCACCGTGCGCTCGTGCGCGACCTGCTGCCGGAACTCCCGCGCGTGGCCCGGGTCTTCGTGGCGGGCGATCCGGGCGGAGAGGAGGACGGCCTGGTCGCCCTGGCGGCCCTGGAGCAGGATCCGGTCGCACTGCCCGAGCCGGACGCCTCCGACGTCGCGTTCTTCCTGCTGTCCGGCGGAACGACCGCGCTGCCGAAGATGATCCCCCGCACCCACGACGACTACGCGTACCAGACCCGGATCACCGCCGGGATCTGCGAACTCGGCGAGGACACCGTTTACCTGGCGGTGCTGCCGGTGGAGTTCAACTTCCCGTGGGGCTGTCCCGGCATCATCGGCGTACTGGGCGTCGGCGGCCGGGTGGTGTTCGCCCCGGACCCGACCCCGCAGACCTGCTTCCCGCTGATCGAGCGGGAGCGGGTCACCATGACCTCGGTCATCCCGACCATCGTGCACCTGTGGCTGGACGCAGCCGGGCGCACCGGCCACGACCTGTCCAGCCTGGACGTCGTACAGGTCGGCAGTTCCAAGCTGCACGACGAGGTCGCCGCCCGGATCGAGCCTGAACTCGGGGTGCGGCTCCAGCAGGTGTTCGGCATGGCGGAGGGGCTGCTGACCTTCACCCGCTACGACGACCCGCGGCAGGTCGTCCTGACCACCCAGGGCCGGCCGGTGTCGCCGGCCGACGAGATCCGGGTGGTGGACGGCGACGACCGCGAGGTGCCGGACGGTACGGTCGGCGAGCTGCTGACCCGCGGCCCGTACACGCTGCGCGGCTACTACCGTGCTCCGGAGCACAACGCCTCGGCATTCACCACGGACGGCTTCTACCGCAGCGGTGACCTGGTCCGCAGGACCCCCACCGGTGAGATCGTGGTCGAGGGCCGGGTCAAGGACGTGGTGATCCGCGGCGGCGACAAGGTGTCCGCGACGGAGGTCGAGGGCCATCTGACGGCGCACCCGGGCGTGCAGCAGGCCGCAGTGGTCGCGATGCCCGACCGCATGCTGGGCGAGAAGACATGCGCCTACGTGGTCGCCGACCGGGACGGGCCGGCGCCCACTCTGCCGGAGCTGCGCCGGCTTCTGCGCGCCCGCGGCTTGGCCGACTTCAAACTGCCGGACCGGCTGGAGGTGGTGGAGGACTTCCCGCTGACCGGTCTCAACAAGGTGGACAAGAAGGTCCTGGCGGCCCGGGCCGCGGCCCTGGCCGGGCTCCTGCCGAGCGGTGGCGGTGCGGGCCGAGGAGATGCGCGGTGACGGCGGCGCAGCGCTACCTGGTGCCGTTCCAGCGCCGGGGGAGCATCGTGGGCCAGGCCGACCTGGCGGCGCTCGCCTCGGTCGTGCACTCGGCGGAGCCGCTGTCGGCGGGGGTGTGGCGCGATCGGTTCGAGCAGCGCTTCCGGGAGGTCACCGGTGCCCGCCACGCGCTGACGGTGACCAGCGGGACGGTGGCTCTGGAGCTGGCCGTCCGGCTGCTCGACCTGCAGCCCGGCGACGAGGTGATCGCCACCCCGCAGACGTTCCAGGCGACGGTGCAGCCGTTGCTCGACCACGACGTCACCGTCCGGTTCTGCGACGTCGACCCGGATACCCTGAACATGGACCCGCAGGTTCTGGATTCGCTGATCACCGACCGGACGAAGGCCATCCTGCTGGTGCACTACGGCGGCCTTCCGGCGGACATGGCGGCCATCCTGGCCCGGGCTCGCCGCGCGGGCGTCGTGGTGGTGGAGGACTGCGCGCACGCGCTGGGCGCTTCCTACCGCGGGGGCAGCCCCGGCGCGCTCGGCGACATCGGGTGCTTCAGCTTCCACTCGACGAAGAACATCACCACGCTCGGCGAGGGCGGCATGATCACGCTGAACCGGGCCGACTGGGCCGAGCGGGTCGAGCGGCTGCGGGGCAACGAGGTGGACGGGGTGTTCGCCCCGGTGCCCGGCTTCGCGGACGACGAGCCGGCGCTGCTGCCGTGGATGCGTTTCTCCGCCGACGTCTACCGCCGCCAGGCCGTCGGTATCCGGGGAGCGGGCACCAACGCCACCATGTCCGAGGCCGCCGCGGCGGTCGGGCTGGTCCAGCTGGATGCGCTGGAGCGCTTCACCGAGCGCCGCCGGTGGATCGCGGCCCGGCTGGACGCCGCCGTCTCGGCGTTCCCCGGCACCCGCCTCCAGCGCACGCCGGAGGGCAGCACCCACGCCTACCACCTGTACACGTTCTTCGTCACGGCCGGGCGTGAGGTGCGCGAGCACTTCGTGCGCGCCCTGGACCGCATGGGCGTGGAGGTCCAGCTGCGGTACTTCCCGCTGCACCTGCTGCCCGAGTGGCGGCTGCGCGGCCACGGTCCGGGCGAGTGCCCGCAGGCCGAGCGGGTCTGGTTCGACGAGCACCTGAACCTGCCCTGCCACCCGGGGCTTACCGACGAGCAGGTCGACCACCTTGTCGAGTCGGTCACCGCTGCGATGCACGAGGCCACGGCCCTCGCCGGGACGGGCCGGCGGCTGGCGGTCCGATGACGACCCGCCGGCGGCATCCCCTTTTTCACAGACCAACCCGAAACGGACCCGAGAAAGGCTCCTGACGTGCCCTTCATCGACGTGAAGATCTACGAGCGCCGCCTGGACGAGCGGACCGAGCGCGAGCTCGTCGAGCGGATCACCCAGGCCGTGGTGGACGTCTTCGACGAGTCCATCCGGCCGCAGACCTGGGTGGCGCTGACGGGCGTCGAGCCGCGCCGCTGGGGGATCGGCGGTGTCACCGGCAGCTGACCGGCTCCTACCCGTGCGGGCCTGTGGGACTCAGTCCGACAGGCCCGCACACATGCCGGCGATCAGCCAGTCGAGGGCGCGGTCGAAGTCGCTGTCGCGCATCTCGTCGAGGCTGAGGCCGGAGCGGCGTTCGATCAGTCCGCCGCCGGCCTCGATCTGGGGGGCCTGCGCGATGCTGCCGGCGACCTCCTCCAGGAACTCGTCGGCCGTACGGCCCACTTCCTTGCCGTACTCCAGCCAGCGACTCTCCATCGAGGTGAAGCCGTACACGTACTGGAACACGGCCGACAGCGCGGCGGGTCGTTCGGCCTCGGGCAGCGGCGACCGGGCGATGACCGCCTGAGCGCAGGCGGAGAACCGCATGCTGTGGGGGCCGATGTTGAGGTACTCGCCGTACGAGCGGATAGCCCAAGGGTGGCCGACCATGGTGCGCCGCCAAGAGAGCGCCAGTGCACGCAGGTCCTCTCGCCAGTCCCGGCCGGCCGCCGGGTCGGGGAGCTTTATCTCCGCCGCCACGGCGTCGAGGGCCAGCTCCATCAGGTCGTCCTTATTCGCGATGTACCAGTAGACCGACATCGGGGTGACCCCCAGTTCGGTGGCCAGCACGCGCATCGTGAACTTCGCGTCGCCCTGATCGTCGAGCAGTCGCACCGCGGCGGCGACGATTCTTTCCCGGTCCAGGCTGCCCGCTCCCGAACCGCGTTCGGGACCCCGGCGGCCGCGGGTCGTCGGCTCCGGAGTGAGCCACACGCTGCTTCTCGGTTGCGAGGCGCGCTTGGCGGCCACGTTCGTCCTCCCTGGGGTCGTCCTTCGGCTACGGGCTGTACAAAGGTACGCGGCCGGGTGCGAGCAGGCTCGCACCCGGCCGCGTGGGGATCAGGCGGCAGCGGGGTCCCCGGCGGGGGCCGCGGAGGTTTCCGCCGCGGCGGCCTCGGCACGCGCCGCGCGGTGAAGCAGCAGGCCGGCCAGCAGGCCGCCCGCGAACACTGCCGCGGCGCCGATCAGCTGGCTGGTGCCGACCCCGGAAGCGAACGCGTCCCGGATCTGTTCCTGCACGTCCCCGGAGGGGTCGGCGGCGAGTGCCTCGTGCAGCGACCCGGCCGTGCCGGCCGCCACGGAGGCCGGGAGCAGGGCCGCGAAGCGGGAGTTCAGCACGGCACCGAGGACCGCGACGCCGAGGCCGCCGCCGAATTCGGTGATCGTCCCCTGGACGCCTGCTCCGACACCGGCCTTCTCCGGCGGGATGGAGCCCATGATGGCGTTGGCCATCGCCGGCATCGCCAGGGCGATGCCGGAGCCCATCAGCACCAGGCCGACCAGCATGCCGCTGTAGCCGAGGCTGCCGCCGACGGTGGCCACGGCCGCGAGCCCGCCGGCGAGCAGGGTCATGCCGGAGGCGATGGTCCCGGCGGCACCGAGCTTCGGCAGCACCTTCGCGCCGACACCCGCCAGGTTGAGTCCGACGATGGTCAGGGCGAGCGGAGCCATCCGCAGGCCGGCTTCCAACGGGCTGTAGTTCAGGACGAGCTGCAGGTGCTGCGTGAGCAGGAACAGCGAGCCCGCCATGCCGAACGCGACGAGGATGCCGCCGGCCACGGCGCCGTTGAAGCGCCGGTTGCGGAAGAAGCTCATGTCGAGCATCGGCGCCGGGACGTGCAACTCCCAGCGGACGAAGGCAGTGAGGCCTGCCAGGCCGACCAGGGCCGGCACCAGCACGATGACGGACGTCCAGCCGTGCTCCGGGCCGGAGATGATCGCGAAGACCACGCCGACCATGCCGACCGTGGAAAGTACGGCGCCGACCAGGTCCGGGCGCTTGCCCAGCGGGTTCTTGGTCTCCGGGACGAGCTTGGCGACGGCCAGCCCGCCGATCAGCGCCACCGGGATGTTGATCAGAAAGATCGAGCCCCACCAGAAGTGGGCCAGCAGAACGCCGCCCACCAGGGGGCCGCCTGCGAAGCCGAGCGAGCTGACGGCACCCCACAGACCGATCGCCTTCGGCAGTTCCTCGCCGTCGAACACCTGCATGATCACCGCCAGGGTGGTGGTCATCAGCAGGGCGCCGCCGACGCCCATGCCCGCACGGGCGGCGATCAGCTGGCCGGACGACGCGCTGAAGGCCGCGGCCGTCGAGCACAGGCCGAATACGACCAGACCCGTGATCAGCGCCTTCTTGCGGCCGTACCGGTCGCTGAGGCTTCCGGCGGTGAGCAGCAGGCCGGACTGGACCAGCGCATAGGCGTTGATCATCCACTGGATGTCCGACGTGCTCGCGCCCAGGTCTTCGGTGAGCGCGGGGATCGCGAGGTTCAGGACCGTGTTGTCCAGGAGGACGACGAGTTGGGCGAGGCAGATGACGCCGAGGATCACCCAGCGCCTGGGGTTGCGGGCCGTTACAGGCGCCGCCGTGATCTGTGTGTCTTGCAAGGAGACCTCCCAGGAGTGAGTGAGGAACTGTTCTACAACGTATATGAGAGCTATACGATGTACAAGTGAATTACGGGTGAAGCCTGCCCGGGGCGCGTGAAGTGCGACCCGGACACGGAAAGGAGCCGTCCGGTCGGGGACGGCAGGGACGAGGGCCGGTTCTCAGACGGCGGTCGCGCGCCGGGCGTCGGCCGGGACGGCGGGCTCGCAGTCCAGCTCGCCGCGCTCGACCGGACCGGCCGCGATCAGCGGGAGCATCAGCTTCCAGAATCCGCAGAGGGGTCCGGAGGCGAGCCAGGCGGAGTCGAACCTCGCCAGCACGCCGAATCCGAGGACGGTGGCCGTTACGACCCCGGCGACGTCGGAGGGCGTCACGGCCGAGGTCAGCGAGCCGTCCCGGCCAGCCCGCGCCAGCAGCCGCACGACACTCTGGCGCCACTGCTCCGGGAGGTCGTGAGTGGCCTGTCGGGCCGCGTCGCCGCTGAGCCGGAACCCGGCGCGCACCACCACGTCCTGGCGCAGCCGGAGCATGATGGCGTGGCTGGTGTCGACCAGGGCCTGGAGCGCGGAAGCGCCCTTCCGGGCCGCTCCGTCGACAATCGTACGCATCCGCTCGGCCGCCTCCGCTTCGACTGCGGCGGCGAGCGCTTCCTTGCTCTCGAAGTGGAAGTGCAGGGCCCCGTTGCTGACACCAGCGCTGTTGCTGATGGCGGTGAGCGAGGCCACCGCGAAGCCCTGCCGATCGAAGGCCTCGGCCGCCGAGAGCACCAGCTGGGTGCGGGTGCGGAAGGCGCGTTCCTGTTTGGGTGTCAAGGAAACTCCTGGCGTGCACCGTCCGGCTGAGGCAAACGAACCGCTCGGTTTGCTGAACGGCTCGTGTGCTGCCGGCGGGCGTGATTCGGATGCGGGCAGGTCAAGGCCGCGCGCAGGGCGACCGAGCCCCCGGATGAAGGGAAGGCGGCCGCTGCCCGCACGTGACGCCGAGCGGGCACCCGGTGCGAGTTGCGGCGCTGCGGCATCACGATACAAACCGTCAGACCCGATTGCCAAGTCAAAGCAGACCACTTGCCTTGTTTTTGGCCGAAGTTCTTGCTGCCCTGTCGTCCGGCGGTCCGTTTGTGGGCGGGTGGGACGGCGGACGCAGGCATGCCGGGCGCCCCCTGGGTGCCCGGCATGACCTGATGTCGGTGTTCCTATTTGTCGGAGGCGGCCTCAGTGGCCGCAGCAGCCTCGGCGGCCTCCGCAGCCGCGGCTGCCGCCGCGACCTTCTCGATCCGCTCCTCGCCGGTTTCGATCCAGGTCAGCATGGACGCCGGCACGATGCTGGGCAGCACGTGGTTCCACATCACCGAGATCCGGTGGCCGAGGTCCCGGCGGTCCGAGGTAACCCGGGAGACCGCCTGGAGTCCGGTGAAGCAGCCGACGATGAAGTCGCCGGTCTTCTGCGGGTTCACGTGCGGAAGCACCTCCCCCCGCTCCTGTGCCTCCGCCAGAAGCCGGGCGCAGATGTCGCCCCACGCGCCGAACGGGTTGGCGTCGGAGAAGTCCACCGCCCCCTGGTCCAGTGCGAGCCGCGTGCCCGCCCGCAGGATCGGATCGTGCACCATGCCGTGGGCGACCAGCATGGTGAGGTCGACCAGTTCCTGAGCCTTGGAGCTGGATTCCGGCACCGCCACGTGCAGGGTCTGCTCGGCCAGCACGCCGCGGGCCAGCTCTTCCTTGGAGGCGAAGTGGAAGTACATCGCGCCCTTGGTGACCGAGGCCCGCGAGAGGATCTCTGCCACTGAGGCGGCCTCGAACCCGTACTCGTCGAAGACCGAGGCGGCTGCCCGCACGATCGCCTGCCGCGTGCGGACGGCCCGTTCCTGTCGCACTGCCACCCGTTCGTGTCGCACTGCCATAGGGGCTACTCCTGTCATGCATCCGCCGCTGTCGGGCGACCCGGCCAGTCAGCCTAGATAGATCAACATCGGCTATCAAAAGAACCGGTTGGTATGTATCTTATCGGCAGGGGAGACGGGGAGGTGCCCGTTCCGTGACATCGGCTTCTATGGGGGATTCCATGTCTGTTGTGTTGGTTGAACACGAAACCCTGCCTGCGGCGATCCCGGCCAGGCGAACGGCGTTCCAGACCGGCCGACCGGCCCGCGCATCGGCCATGACCAGCACGGTTCCGCGGGAGCTGGTCCACCGGGCGGCGGTCGCCGAAGTGTTTCTGACGGGCTGGAGCCGGACCGCGGAGAACCGCTTCGCCCTGACCGCGCAGTGGCCCAGGGCGCACAGCTACTTCACCCCGGTGAACGGTTGCTACGACCCGCTGCTGGCCTCCGAAACCATCCGACAGGTCGGTACCCTTCTCTCCCACGCGGAGTTCGGCGTCCCGTTCGGGGAGCAGTTCCTGATGTGGGACCTGCACCACAGCGTCAGGCCCGAGCAGGCGGGCGTCGGTGCCGCGCCGGCCGACCTCGAACTGGACGTCATCTGTTCCGACATCCGCCGCCGCGGCCGCCGCCTGGCGGGCATGCGCTACGAGGTCACCCTCTACTGCGGCGGCCAGGTGATCGCCACCGGCGGCGCCGCCTTCGACTGCACCAGCCCCGCCGTCTACCAGCGGCTCCGCGGCGACCGGGTCGGTGCCACGGGCATGCGGCCCCTGCCGCAGCCGCTCGCCCCCGCGTCGGTCGGCCGCTTCCTCACCACGGACGTCGTCCTGTCCGCCACCGAGCGTCCGCTGGAGTGGCAGCTGCGGGTGGACGAACAGCATCCCGTGCTCTTCGACCACCCTGTCGACCACGTTCCCGGCATGGTGCTGATGGAGTCCGCCCGCCAGGCCGCCCAGGCCATCGACCCGTCCCGGCCGTTCCTGCCGACCACGATGCGCTCCGAGTTCAGCCGGTACGCGGAGCTCGACAGGCCCTGCTGGATACAGGCGGAGCAGCTGCCTGCGGCCGACAACGGCGACCGGCAGGTCCGCGTCACCGGCCACCAGGACGGCAACACCGTCTTCAGCTGCCTGATCGGGACCCGAGGCGCAGCCGAGTGAGCCGCCCAGCCCCCGTCGCACCCGCCCCCGAGCGGCTTTCGACAGCCGGGGCCGCCCCGTACGGCCCCCCGGTCACCCGGCGGATCCTGGTCACCGGATCGACCGGCTTCATCGGCGGCCGGGTCGCCGCCGCCGCCCGTACGCTCCCGGGCGCCCGACTGGTCGTGGCGAGACGCTCGACCGGTCCCGACGAAAAAGATCCTGCGGTCCGGTACGTCCACGCCGACCTCACCGACTCGGCAAGCCTGTACGGCGTGTGCGAGGGCATAGACATCGTGCTCCACTGCGCAGCGCTGGTCGGCGGCCCGGAGCACTCGGCCCAGGCGGTCAACGAGGAGGGCACCCGGGCACTGCTGGCCGAGGCCGAACGCGCCGGAGTCCGCCGCTTCGTTCAGGTCGGCACCGCTTCCGTGTACGGCCGGGGGGTATTCCGGAACGCCGGACCCGAGCACCTCCCCGTCGCGCCGCATTCGCCCACCAGCCGGACCCGTGCCGCCGCCGAGAGGCTCGTGCTCGCGGCCGGCGGGACGGTGCTGCGCCCGCACCTGGTCATCGGCGCCGGCGACCGCTGGGTGGTCCCGGGTCTGGTCCGCCTCCACCAGCGGCTCGCGGCTTCCGTCGACGGCTGGCAGGCCCGGATGTCGGTGGTCGACGTCGACGACCTCGCCCGTGCTGTGACCGCCGTCGCCGTCGCCCCCCAGGACACCTCCGGCGTCTGGCACCCCAACCACCCCGAACCGGTCGACTGCGCCCGCATCTTCGACGCGCTGGTACGCCTGCTCGGCCTGCCCGCGGGCACCGGCGACATCGAAGCCGGTGAGGCCCGTCGCCGCCTCGCCGAGCACCCGGTCCTGCTGCACCACCTCGCCATGCTGACCACCGACCACTGGTTCGCCAGCTCCCGGCTCTGGCGGGAGACCGGTTGCCCGGCCGGGGGCGCGTTCGAGGAGAGCCTCGCCCGCCACGCCCCGTGGTACCGGGAGCACCTCGTGACGGACACCAGAGGCCGGCCGGGCCGGACGGGTATGCCGGAATCCGGACGGTCTTCCAGCGGATCGTGAATTAGAGGATGGTGAACCCGCCGTCGACCACCAGGGTCGACCCGGTGACGAAGGACGCCCGCTCGCTGCACAGCCATGCAGCGGCCTCGGCGATCTCCTCGGGCTCGGCGGTACGGGGCTGCGGCGTGGCCCGGTGCAGCATCTCCTCGGCGTCCGGGTTCTGCGCGAACCAGTCCGCCACCATCTCGCTGCGGGTCGTGCCGGGGGCTATCGCGTTGACCCGAATGCCTTGGGCGCCGTACTCGGCGGCAGCCGCCTTGGTCAGACCGATCACCGCGTGCTTGGACACCACGTATGGCGCGGCGACCGGAGTGGCGACCAGGCCGCCGGTGCTGCTGGTGTTGACGATCGAACCGCCTGCTCCGGATTCGAGCATCGCCGCGATCTCCGGGCGCAGGCAGTTGAACACCCCGCGCACGTTGGTGTCCATGATGTCGTCGTAGACGCGGTCGTCCATCAGGTGCAGCGGTGTGCGGCCGGCCCCGTAGCCGGCGTTGTTGAACGCGGCATCGAGCCTGCCGAAACGTTCCACCGTGAACTCCACGGCACGTACCGCGTCCTCGGACCGGGTCACGTCGGCGACCACGTATGCGGCCCGGGCGCCCTGCGCCCGCAACTCGTCCACCAGCCCGGCCAGCCGCTCCTCGCGGCGGGCGGTGACCACCACTGCCGCGCCCTCCCTGGCGAACACCCGTGCCGCGGCGGCGCCGATGCCGCTGCTGGCTCCCGTGATCAGTACGGTCCTGTCTGTCAGAAGCCCTTGTCGATCAGTCATTTCCGGAGTCTTTCATCCGATGATCACGCTCCGGCAGGCGGGTGTTGGCGGGCGTGGTTCCCGGCGCAGTGGGCCGGGAACCACCCCCGCCGGAAAAGACCGGCACCCGACCTCGCCCCCGGGGGTTAGGGCGTACGGCCGGGTGCCGGCGGCTGCGGGCGGCGGCACCGATCACATCGGATCGATGTCCGCCGTCCCGCCGTCCACCCGGATCCACCGGGTGATCTGGAGGTCCCGCAGGAACGCCAGGTCGTGGCTGACCACGATGAGCGCGCCCTGGTAGGACTGCAGCGCCTGGGTGAGCTGCTGCACGCTCGCCAGGTCCAGGTTGTTGGTCGGCTCGTCGAGCATCAGCAGCTGCGGCGCGGGGTCGGCCAGCAGCAGCGCCGCCAGCGTCGCCCGGAACCGCTCGCCACCCGAAAGAGTACCAACCAGTTGGTCCGCTTTCCGACCACGGAAGAGGAAGCGGGCCAGGCGGGAGCGGATGAGGTTGTCGGTGGCGCCGGGAGCGAACCGGCCGACATTCTGCGCCACCGTCAGCTCCTCGTCGAGCAGGTCGAGCCGCTGCGGGAGGTAGCGCATCGGGACGGCAGCCTTCACCTCGCCCGCCACCGGCGGGATCTCGCCGACGACGGTGCGCAGCAGCGTGCTCTTGCCCGCTCCGTTGCGTCCCACCAGGGCAATCCGCTCCGGCCCTCGCACCTCGAAGTGGGCCCGGCTGCCGAAGCGGAGCTCGACGTCGCGCAGGGTGAGGACGGTGCGGCCCGCAGGTACCGAGGTCTCGGGCAGGTCGACCCGGATCTCCCGGTCGTCGCGCACCGCCTCCTCGGCCTCGGTCAGCCGCTCCTTGGCCTCCTCCAGCCGCTCCAGGTGCATGTTGCGGTGCTTGCCCGCGGCCACTTGGGCCTGGCGCTTGCGCTCCTTCATCACCACCTTGGGCTCGCGCTTGGTCTCGTACATCTTGTTGCCGTAGCGGACGCGGCGGTCCAGCTTGATCCGTGCGTCGGCCAGCTCCCGCTTCTGGCGGTGGACGTCGGACTCGGCCACGCGCACCATGCGCTCGGCCGCCTCCTGCTCCACGGCCAGGGCCTCCTCGTAGTCGCTGAAGTTGCCGCCGTACCAGCGCACTTCGCCGCTGCGCAGGTCGGCGATCTGGTCTACCAGGTCGAGCAGTTCCCGGTCGTGGCTGACGATCACGATCGAGCCCTTCCAGGAGCCGACCGCCTCGTACAGCCGGCGGCGTGCCTCCAGGTCGAGGTTGTTGGTCGGCTCGTCGAGCAGCAGGACATCGGGACGGAGCAGGAACTGGGCCGCCAGGCAGAGCATGACGGACTCCCCGCCGGACAGTTCGCCGATCCGGCGGTCCAGCGTCACGTGCGTCAGCCCCAGCTTGTCCAGCGTCGCCCGGGCACGCTCCTCGACGTCCCAGTTGTCACCGATCACGGCGTACAGCTCCTCGGAGGTGTCGCCGCCCTCGATCGCGTCGATGGCGGCGCGGATCTCCGCGATGCCCAGCGCCTGCTCGACGCGGACTTCCGGCTCCAGCGCGACGTTCTGCGGCAGGTAGCCGAGTTCGCCGGTCACCTTGACCGAGCCGCCGCTCGGCTTGAGCGCTCCGGCCATCAGCCGGAGCAGGGTGGATTTGCCCGAGCCGTTGACGCCGATCAGCCCGGTCCGGCCGGTGCCTACGACCAGGGAGAAGTCGGTGAACACCGGGGTCCCGTCGGGCCAGGCGAAGGAGAGGTTGGCGCAGACGACGGATGTGTTGGTCAAGGTCATGAGTCCTCCTGAAGTCATGTCTGTCCCGGGACGGCGGGACGGCGGTCGCGGTCGGACGCCGTCGGCCCCGCGGCATGCGGGTGACGGATCGTCTGGTGGCGGGCCGCAAGCGGCTCGCCGTCGGGAGCGCTGCACGCACCACCCCTTTGGGGGCGCGGGCACCACATGACTTCAGAAGAGCAACGGCCTTCTCCTATGGACGGCAGCAGTTCTTCTACAGCGTATACCTATCGGCACCCGAGCGCTCCACCGTTCGGATGCACCGTCAACTGACGGCCCGGTGGGCGGTGGTTGGGGTTGTGTGCGGCCCCGGCATCCCGGACGCCACTCTAAAACAGACCGACTGGTCTCTGACTTACAAACCGTATAGTCTGTTTTCATTGTGGGGGCGGCGCACTCGTCGGCCCCAGGGCCCCATGCTGGGCAGAAGAACAGGGGAGACAGCGTGGACATCGACGTGCTGGGATCGCTGACCGTACGAGAGGGCGGGGCGCCCGTGGCTCTGACTGCCCCCAAGCCGCGCCAACTGCTCGCCGTCCTGGCGATGCACGCGGACCGTACGGTGCCGGTGCCGCTCCTGATCGAGGAACTGTGGGACGGCCGGCCCCCGCGATCGGCCCGCAACACCCTCCAGACCTACATCCTCCAGCTCCGCGAACTGATCGGCCAGGCACTGCGGCTCGCCGGCGACCCGCACGACGCCAAGCGGGTCCTCGCCACTGAACCCGACGGCTACCGCCTCGACACCAGAGGCGGCGCCATCGACACCCACGAGTTCGAGCGTCGGGCCGCATCCGGCTACCGGGCCATGGCCCAGGAGGACTTCGCCGCCGCCTCCCGCCGCCTGCACGACGCGCTTGCCCTGTGGCAAGGGCCGGCCTTCGCGGGCATACGCACCGGCGCGCTGCTCGAGATGGAGATCCGCCGCCTCGAGGAGGCCCGGCTGTGCGCCCTCGACCAGCGGATCGAGGCCGATCTGCGGCTCGGCCGGCACCGGGAACTGGTCGGCGAGCTGACCGTTCTGACGTCCCGCCACCGCATGCACGAGTCGCTGCACCGCCAGCTGATGATCGCGCTCCACCGCTCGGGCCGGCGCGCCGAGGCACTCGCCGCCTACCAGCGGCTGCGTGCGACGCTCGTTCGCGACCTGGGCCTGGAGCCCTCACCGGCCCTGCGCCGCCTCCAGCACTCGATGCTCGCGTCCGGCCCGGAGCAGGAGGCCGTCGAACCGGCCTGGGGACGGCTCGCCCACGCCGGCTGAGCGGATCCGGTCCCCGAAGGGAACCGGATCCCGGACCGAAGGAAACGGACCGGATCCCCGACCAAGGGAAACGGATCGGATCCCCGACCATGAGAAGGGAAACCTGCGATGCAGGAGAGATCGATGATCACCTGCCGGAGGCTGGTGACCGCTGCAGCGGAACTGTTCGACCGCAAGGGGTACGTGAACGCGACCCTGGGGGAGATCACCGGTGCGGCACGGGTCACCAAGGGGGCCCTGTACTTCCACTACGCCTCCAAAGGCGAACTGGCCCACGCCGTACAGGAGCACGGCTGCACCCTGCTCGCCCAGTCGGTCGACCGGCTCGCCGCCGGCAGCAGCTCACCGCTGCAGACCCTGATCGACTTCACCCACTGGCTGGCCCGGGGGCTACGCGAGGAAGCCGCGCTGCGCGCCAACTTCCGCCTCAGCAGGGAACTGCGCGGCGAGGAGGCGGCCGGCGGCGGCTTCACCGAGGCGTGGATGACCACCGCCTGGTCGCTGCTCGACCGGGCTGGCGCGGCCGGGGAACTACGGAACGGCGCCGACCGCGCGGGACCGCAGACGCTGCTCGCCTCGGCGGTGGCCGGCATCGAACTGCTTGCTGCCACCGACATGCCGGACGAGGAACTCACCGCTCGGGTCGCCGCCCTGTGGGACCTCGTTCTGCCCGGCCTGGCCGGGCCGTCCGGACGGACCGATTATCGGACGACTCCCCGCTGAGAGGGGTTCCCCTCCCGCATCTGGTCCTTTCGAGGGAGCAGGTCCCGGCCGGTCCTCATTCTGGGGGAGCGGGAACGAGGGGAGATCCCCCGGATGGTCCTTTGGGACCACCCGCGAATTCCTCACCGCGAGCGATGGTTCGGAACCCGGGGCGCCACCAGAATTCCCTTGTACCCAAACCGGGTTGGAATCCTGAAGACCGTGGAGACCTGCTGTGCCCGACGCTGCTCCGGTTGCGAAGACGAAGAAGGCCAAGAGTTCCGAGAATGTGCTGTCGCGCGCCGGCGGAACCGGGGACATGATTCCCCGGGACCGGCGAGCGGCCTTTCTCGAGCAGATGATGCTCTCCCGCGAATGCGACCGGCGTTCCGGGATCGTTCTGCGGCAGGGCCAGGCGTGGTTCCACATCTCATCGGCCGGCCACGAGGCCCTCGCAGCCCTGTGTGAATTGCTGGAACCCGAGGATCTGATCTTCCCCCACTACCGCGACCGCACCCTGATGCTGGCGCGTGGAATGGACGCCGAAGGACAGGCCCGTGACCTCATGGCCAAGGGCGGATCGCATTCCGCCGGACGTAATATGAGTTCGCACTTCAGCCACCGTCCGGGAAATGTCTTCTCCCTCGCCAGCCCGACCGGAAGCCAGTGCCTGCCTGCGGCCGGCGCCGCGTGGGCGTCCGTACTGCGCGGCGAGAAGCAGGTCGTTGTCTGCTCCATCGGCGACGCCTCGACGCGACAGGGCGAATTCTTCGAAGCAGTCGCCTTCGCGGTCGAACGGAAACTCCCGGTCGTCTTCCTCGTCTCTGACAACCGCTACGGCATCAGCACCCCGACCGACGGCCTCTCGCCGCAGCGGCTCGGCCTGATGCCGGACGCGATCACCAAGGTCGTCGACGGGTCGGACCCGGACGCCGTCCATGCCGCGGCCGCGGCCGTGCTGCCGGACGTCCGTGCCGGCCGGGGCCCGGCCGTGCTGTGGTGCCGGCTGGACAGGCTCGACTCGCACACCTCTTCCGACGACCAGCGGCTCTACCGCACCAAGGACGAACTCGCCGCCATGCGCGACCCGGTGGCCCTCTTCACCGACCGACTGGAAGCCGAGGGGACGATCATCCCCGGCTGGGCGGACCAGGTCCGGGCCCGGCTCGCCGACGACGTCGAGGAGGTCTTCGACCGTGTGGCTGAGGAACCCTCCGCCCACCCCGGCCAGGTGATGGACCACCTGTTCGCCGCGGCCGACGAGCAGCCGACCGCCCCCGCAGACACCCGGCCCTGCGGTGGAACGATGGTCGAGGCGGTGAACCGAGCCCTGCGCACCGGGCTGGAAAGCGACCCGACGCTGGTGCTGTTCGGCGAGGACATCGAGGACCCGAAGGGCGGCGTCTTCGGATTCACCAAGGGCCTCGGCACCCTCGCCGGCCCCCGGATGACCAACTCCCCGCTCGCCGAGGCCACCATCGTCGGCGCCGCCGTCGGGCTCGCTGCCGCCGGCATGCGGCCGGTGGTCGAGCTCCAGTTCGTCGACTTCGCCGGACCGGCCTGGAACCAGATCGCCTCCCAGCTGACCACCCTGCGCTGGCGGACCGCCTCCGCCTGGCGCTGCCCCGTCGTGATCTACGCACCCTGGGGCGGCTACCTGCCGGGCGGCGGAATCTGGCACAGCCAGAGCAACGAGAGCCTGTTCACCCACCTGCCCGGGCTGCGGGTCGTGGTGCCCTCCACCCCCGAGGACACCGAGGCGGTCTTCCTGGAGTCCTTCGCATCGCCCGACCCGACGCTGATCCTGCTCCCCAAGCACCTGATGCGCCGCCAGCACCCGCCGCAGCCCGGACCGGCACCCGCCCGGGGCGCCCGGCTGCTGCGTACCGGAGCCGACGTCACAATCGCCACCTGGGGCAATGGCACCGAACTGGCCACGGAGGCGGCGGACCGGCTGGCCGCCGAGGGCGTCGGCACCGAGGTGATCGACCTGCGCTGGTTGACCCCACTCGACCGGGAGGCGGTCGCCGCCTCCGTCCGGCGGACCGGCCGTCTGGTGGTGGTCCAGGAGGACAACCGCACCAGCAGTTTCGGCGCCACCGTCCTTGCCGACCTCCTCGGTAGTGACGACGAGTTCTACTCGCTGCTCGCGCCGCCCCGGCTCGTATCCCGCCGGGACGTCCACATCCCCTTCCACCCCGACCTGGAGAGCGCCGTGCTGCCCGCGGCGGACGACGTGGTCGCGGCCATCCGATCGGTGCTGGCATGAGCGAGAAGAAGACGACGACCACCTTGACCGTCCCGCGACTGGGGGAGGGGATCGTCGAGGTCCTGATCCTGCGTTTGCTGAAGCAGCCCGGCGACCTCGTCGCCAAGGACGAACTGCTCTACGAGATGGAGCACGACAAGGCATCCCTGGAGATCGAGTCGCCGACGGCCGGTAGGCTGACCGCCTGGCTGGTCGAAGAGGGCCGGCGGGTGCCGATCGGCGGAGCCGTCGCCGAGATCGAGCCAGTCGCCGAGACCGGAGCACCCGCCGAGCCGGGCGCAGCCGCCGACGGCGCCGGCCCGGCTCCCGCACCCGCGCAGGGCGCGTCCCCCGCCGGACCGCCCGGACAGCCCCGGACCGGCACCGTCCGCATCCCGCCCCGCACCCGGGCCCACGCCCGCAGGCTGGGCCTGGACGAGACGGTCCTGGCGACACTGGTTCCCGCCCGGGGGCGCAGCCTGATGCCGGCCGACCTGGAACGCCACGTCGCCGACCGCGCCTGCGCCGCCCCCGAGCCGCAGCAGGTCCGGCCTCAGGACCGGTCCCAGGACCCGGTCGAGGCTGCGAAGCCCGTCGCCGCGGCGCCGCTCACCGGCGCCGGCCACGACTTCACCGACCTGCCCGTCAGCCGTCGCCAGAAAGAGCTCAACCGGGCGCTGCGTTCCGGCACCGGTGACGTGGTGCCTGCCGTTGTGGCCACCGAGGTCCGGGAAGAACTCCTCGCGAGCGCGCTGCGCGCCCGCCGCGCCGCCGGCGACGGCCAGAGCTTCACCACCGCCTTCCAGGTCTTCGCACACCTGGCCGCCCGTGTCGCCGCCGACTTCCCGTTCCTGAGGTCGCGCCGCCTGGGCGAGGACCACCTGCGCGTCTTCGAGCACGTAGACCTCGGCATCGCCTGTGCCGGTGAGGACGGTGATCTGACGATCGGCGTGGTGCGCGGCTCCGACCTGCTGGACGCCGACCGGTTCGATGAGCGCTACGCCGACGCCGTCGAGCGCGCCCTCGGCGGCGAGTCCCAGGCCGACGGCCGGGTCACCCTGATGCTCTCCCACCTCGGAGACCAAGGCGCGACCTTCGCCGTCCCCGTCGTCGTGCCGCCCGCCGCCGCCACGCTGTTCCTCGGAGCGCCGTCCGGCAGCGGGCCCAAGGCGGTCCGCCGGATCGTTCTGGCATTCGACCACACCGTGTTCAACGGCCAAGAGGCCGCCCGCTTCCTGGACGCCCTGCGGGCCGAGCTCGCGCAGGCCGGTGAACCGGAGGCACCCGTCCCGGCCGCGACGACCGACCGGACCCGGGTCGACGGACAGCAGGCCCGGGAGGTCCGGGAGAGCGCGCTGGAGCGGCTCACGGCTCTCGCGAGCGAGGTGGCCGACCACGCGGTGAACCCCGACCGCCCACTCGGCGAGCAGGGCATCGACTCCGCCAAGGCCCTGCGTCTGACCCGCGAAGCGGGCCGGATCTTCGGGACCAAGCTGCCCGCCACCGCGATCTGGAAGTACCCGACCCTGCGGGCCCTCGCCGAGCTGCTCCCGCAGACCGCACCCGGCGAGACACCCCCGACCCTGCCCACGCCGTCTGCGCCGGTTGCGTCTGCGCCGGTCGCGTCCGCGGCGGCCATGTCCGTGCCGGTTCCGGTGGCTGTTCCGGGTGCCCACGGGCCGGCCGAGGACGATGTCCGGGGCGCCGTCGCCGTCATCGGAATGGCCTGCCGTGTCCCCGGCGCCGACGACGTGGACGCGTTCTGGTCCCTGCTGGCCGAGGGTCACTGCCGGATCGAGCCGGTTCCCGCGGGTCGTTTCGCGGGGTCCCCGGCCGGGGACCCGGCCACCGCGCCGCGGGCCGGCCTGCTGGACCGGATCGACCTGTTCGACGCCCGCTTCTTCTCCGTCACCCCGCGCCAGGCCGCCTCGATGGACCCGCAGCAGCGCGCGCTGCTCGAACTGAGCTGGCATGCCCTGGAACACGCGGCCCTCGACCCGGACGACCTGGCGGGCACGCCGGTCGGCGTGTTCGCCGCCGCCTGCAGCTACGACTACCGCGAGCAGCTGGTGGAGCGGGACGCCGCCGACGGGTACGCCACCGTCGGGACCTTCCCCGCCTTCCTCGCCAACCGGATCTCCCACACCTACGACTTCACCGGACCGAGCATCACCGTCGACACCGCCTGCTCCGGCGCGCTCACCGCGCTCTCGCTCGCCGAGCGGGCGATCCTCTCCGGAGACTGCGAGATCGCGCTCGCAGGCGCCGCCAACCTGCTGAGCAACGGCTTCAACAACGAGGCCTACCGCCGCGCCGGCATGCTCTCCCCGCAGGGGACCAGTCTGGTGTTCGACCGAGGAGCCGATGGGTTCGTCCGCGGCGAGGGCGCCGGCTGGGTGGTGCTCAAGCGGCTCGACCGGGCGATCGAGGACGGCGACCCGGTGCTGGCCGTCCTGCGGGCGACCGCCGTCAACCATGGCGGTCGCGCCGCCGCCCTGACCGCCCCCAACCCCCGCGCGCAGGCCGCCCTGGTGCGCACCGCCCTGGACCGGGCCGGTCTGCACGCCGAAGACCTGGGTTTCCTGGAGGCTCACGGCACCGCCACCCCGCTCGGCGACCCGATCGAGATCGACGCCGTCCGGGAGGTGCTGGAGGGTGGCGCCGGGGGACCGGTCACCCGGGCCGCCGGCCCGCTGGACCGGCTGTGGGTCGGCTCCGCCAAGGCGAACATCGGGCACCTGGAGGGCGCGTCCGGCCTCGCCGGCCTGATCAAGGCCGTCCACGTGCTGCGCAACGAACTGATCCCCGGAACACCGAACTTCACCGAGCTCAACCCGCACATCGACCTCGAGGGCACCCCGCTCACGGTGGCCGACCGCCCGGTCCGCTGGCCGCGGGTGGACGGGTCCCCGCGTCGAGCCGCGGTCAGCGCCTTCGGTTTCGGCGGCAGCAACGCGCACGCCGTCCTGGAGGAAGCCCCGGCCCTCGACGGCCCAGGCGCGGCGAACGGGAACGGCGTACCGCTGGCCGTCCCCCTGTCGGCCGCCACCGCGCGGTCGCTCGCCCGGCTGGCCGGCCGCCTCGCCGACCGGATCGGAAGGGAACCGTCCGACCTCGACCTGCAGCAGATCGCCTGGTCCCTGCAGAGCGGCCGGCGCGCCCTGGCCGAGCGGATGCTCGTCGTCACCCGCGACACCGGTGAACTGGCCGACGCCGCGAAGGCGTTCGCCGCAGGGGAGACCCACCCGGCGATCGCCACCCTCGGGTGCCCGGACGCCCTCGCCGCCCTGGCCGACGACCGGGCCCGCACCGCCCTGCTCGAGTGGCTCTCCAGCGGTACCGCCGACTGGGCGGCCCTGTGGACCGGCGGGCAGCCGCCCCGGCGCGTCCCGCTGGTGCCCTACCCGTTCGAGCGCGAGCCGTACTGGCTGCCCGGCGAGCCCGCGGCCCGCCCCGCGTCGACGGCCGTCGTGGCGACCGCTGCCGCCGTGACCGGCGGTCGCACGGACGCACTCGTGCTGCCCGCCGGCCACCCGCTGGCCGAGCACCGCGTGGCCGGCCGGGCCGTCGCCCCCGGCGCCCTGCTGATCGACGCTCTCGCCGGCGGCGGACCCGTCGCCCTGCGCGGCGTCCGCTTCCTGCGCCCCGTCCCGTTCGGCGACGGCCTGCGACTGGAACGCGGCACGGACGACGGCCACGGCCGGACGGCCCTCACGGTCACCCACGACGGCCACGTCCACGCCAGGGCCGTCGCCGACCCTGGGACCCCGGAGCCGCTGGCGGCCGGCGACCGCACCCTTGCCGACGGCACCCCCGTCGACCTCGCCGGTGTACTGCACCGGGCCGGCATCCACGTAGGCACCGCCTACCACGCCGTCACCGCCCTGGTGAGGTCCGGCAGCCGGGCAGCCGGCCTGCTGACCCCGCCGGCCGGCGACCCGCTGACCCGCCGGGTCGGCTGGCTCGACGCCGCCCTGCAGGCAGCCTGCGCACTGACCGCCCCCGGCAGCACCCTGATGGCCGGCGCCATCGGCCGGGTGTCCTGGAGCGGCGAACTGCCCGACCGCGCGGACCTGCTGCTGCACCTCGTGGAGGACTCCCCCGGACACCTCCTGGTGGACCTGGACGCCGTCACCGAGGACGGCCGGGCCGTCCTGCGGGTACGCGGCCTCCGCTTGGTTCAGGCACCGGCCGCACCCGCGTCGGCCGCACCCGCGTCGACCGCACCCGCACAGGCCGCGCAGGACAGCGCCCCGATCCGCGTGCTGTCGCCGGTCTGGGCCGAGGAGAGCACCCCCCGCCCCGCCCCGGCCGACACCGCAACCCATACCGTCGCGCTGTACGACCGGCACACCGAGCGGGCCGCCGACGGCCTGCGCGGAGGCGTCGCGACCCTGCTCCCGGTCGGCCCGGACGGCGTCGACCGCGACCGCCTCGGCACGGCCGTTCGCGCCGCAGCCGGATCCCCCCTCGCCGTGACCCTCCTCGTCGGCGGCTGCCGGTGGACGGAGGACACCGCCGGCGTCACGGCGCTCCGCCACTGGCTCACCGCACTGCTGACGACCGCCCAGGTCCTCGCGGAAAGCGGCACACCCGCCGAGGTGCGGCTGCTGACCACCGGCCTCGGAGCCCCCGACGGCGAGTCCCCGGCCGCCGGCGCCTCGCTCCAAGGCGCGCTCCTCGGAGCGCTGCGCACCCTGCCTTTGGAGGTGCCGGCCGTCACCGCCGCCGCCGTCGACCTGCCCGCCGACGCGCTGCACCGCGCCGCCGTCGAACTGATCGCCGCCGCCGTGGCCGAGCCTTGCGGGCGGGCCGTCCCCCTGGTCGCGCTGCGCGGCGCCCGCCGCTTGCGCCAGGTGCTCGCCGAGCGCCCGCTGCCCGACGCCCAGGGTTTTCGCACCGGCGGGGTGTACGTCGTGTTCGGCGGCGCCGGAGGAATCGGCGGCGAGGTCGCCCGCCATCTCGCCGCCCGCTACCGCGCCTCGCTGCTGCTCGTCGGCCGCTCGGCCGAGGGCGAGGACGTCCGGAACCTGCTGGACGACCTGCGGGCAGCCGGCGGGCAGGCCCACTACCACCGCGGCGACGTCACCGACGCCGGCGACGTCGCCGCCGCACTCGCCCGCTGCCGCACCGCCTTCGGCGAGCCCGACGGCCTGCTGCACAGCGTCGGCTCCGTGAGCGACGGCCTGCTGACCGGGCTCACCGCCACCGACATCGACCACGTGCTCGAAACCAAGGTCACGGCCGTCCTGACGCTGCGCCGAGCCTTGGCGGGCCGGCCGGGCACCGCCCTCGTCCTGTTCTCCTCCGTCGCCGGCCTGTTCGGCAGCGTCGGCGGCCTCAACTACGCGGCGGCCAACGCCTTCCTCGACCACTACGCGGCCGCCGTCGACGGCGACGGCGGGCTGGTGGTCCGCACCTTCGACTGGGGCCTGTGGCGTGGTACCGGCCTCGCACGCCAGTACACCGCACACGTCCGGCGCCAGTACCCGGGACTGACCGACTTCGAACCAGAGAGAGGGGTGGCCGCCTTGGAAGCGGGCATGTCCGGCACCGATCCGCAGACCGTCGCCATCAGTGGCGATCCGGAGCCGCTGCGGGCCCTGACCCGTCCGGCCGCCGCCGACCCGGCGCACCTGCTGGAGCGCTACGCACGCGGCGCCCTGGCCCGGACCATGGCCGACCTCGGCCTCGACCACGGCACCGCCCAGGCGGGCTGCACCGCCGCCGCCGACCTGCTGGGCGTCGTCCCCGAGCACCACCGCCTGCTCGCCGCCGTCCTCGACCTGCTGGAGGGCGAGGGCCCCGACGCCCCGTCAGCCGCGCACCTGGCCGCCGACCGTGCCGCCCTGCTGGCCGGCCACCCCGACCTGCTCGGTCACGTCGAGCTGCTTGACCGCGCCCTCGCCTCGTACGGCCCGGTGCTGCGGGGCGAGCAGCCCGCCACCGCGGTGCTCTTCCCGCGCGGCGACCTCGGCGCGGTGTCCGCCATCTACAGCGACAACCAGCTCTTCGACCCGGTCAACGCGGCCGTTGCCCGTGAGCTCGCCGCCGACGCTGCCCGGATCGCCCGCGAGGGCCGGCGCCCTCGGGTCCTGGAGATCGGTGCGGGCGTGGGCGGCACCACCGCCTCCGCGCTGGCCGCGATGGACGCCCTCGGCGTCACCGACGCCGAGTACGCCTACACCGACGTGTCCCGCGCGTTCCTCCAGCACGCCCGGCGTCGGTTCGGCGAGCGGGTCAGCCCGCAGCTGCTCGACATCGAGAAGAGCCCCGCCGGGCAGGGTTTCGCCACCGGTCACTACGACCTGGTCGTCGCCAGCAACGTGCTGCACGCCACCCGCGACCTGACCCTGGTGCTGCGCCACGTGTCCGAGCTGCTCGCCCCGGGCGGACGGCTGCTGCTCGTCGAGATCACCGTCCCGGCCGCGGTCTACACCCTCACCTTCGGCCTGACGGACGGCTGGTGGCGCTACGTCGACACCCAGTACCGCCTGCCGCACGGGCCGCTGCTCGACGGCGCCCGCTGGCAGGCCCTCCTTGAGGCTGGGGGCTGGACGCTCGCCGGGATCGGGCACCTGCGCGACGTACCCGGTTGTGTGGCGCTGCTGGACTGCCGCGCCCCGTCCGCCCCCGCCGCAGACGTGCCGGCCGCCGACGGCACGGACGGCACCCGCGACCGGCTCCGGGAGATCGTCCGGGAGCTGCTGGGCGACCCGCGGGCCGATATCCCCGGCGACCGGCCGTGGCAGGAGCTGGGCATCGACTCGCTGCTCAACCTGGAGCTCGTCACCGCCGTGTCGAAGGCGTTCGGCGAGATCTCCAGTACCGCGCTGTTCGAGCACCGGACGCTCGACGAACTGGCCCGGGCACTCGGCGGACAGGCCCGCCCGGCCGGCGCCACCGCTCCGGCCACCGCCTTCGCCCCGGCCGAGGCCCCGGCCGCCGGCAACGGCGACGCCACCGGCGACGGCGCGGGCGCCGCGGACCTGCTCGCCGAACTGACCGGGCTGGCCGCCGACGTGACCGGCCAGGACCACGCACTCATCGACCAGGACTCCGACTTCCCCAGCATCGGGGTGGACTCACTGCTCAACGGCGAGTTCACCGCCGCCCTGCGGCAGCGCTTCCCTGCCCGGGCGATCCCCTCCACGGTGCTGTTCGAGCACACCTCGCTGCGCTCCCTGGCCGCCTGGCTGGCGGCCCCCACGCGCCAGGCCCGCCCGCACACGGTCACGGGTGCGGCCGCGACACCGCCCGCACCCGTCACCGTCCCGGCCACCTCGGCCGTCTCCCCGAACGCCGCGGCCCGCAGCGGTGCCGACCTGCGCCCGGCCCGCCGGGCGGTGCCGGCCGCGCCGAGCGGGCACCGTGCACCGGTCGCCATCGTCGGCCTGGCCGGACGCTACCCGGGCGCCGAGGACATCGACGCCTTCTGGCGGCTGCTGTCCGAGGGCCGGACCCCGGTCACCGAGGTCCCGGCCGAACGCTGGGATTGGCGCACCGCCCGCACCCTCGGCGGCGGCTACGCCCGCTGGGGCTGCTTCCT
This sequence comes from Streptomyces sp. NBC_01294, assembly GCF_035917235.1. Taxonomy (NCBI): domain Bacteria; kingdom Bacillati; phylum Actinomycetota; class Actinomycetes; order Kitasatosporales; family Streptomycetaceae; genus Streptomyces; species Streptomyces sp. NBC_01294. The sequence goes on along the minus strand of NZ_CP108424.1, from coordinate 123,952 downwards.
CGACGGCTGGGACCGTTTCGACCCCGAGCTGTTCCGCATCACCCCCCGCGACGCCGCCGTGATGGACCCCCAGGAACGGCTCTTCCTGGAGGTTTCCTGGGAGGCGTTCGAGACCGCCGGCTACAGCCGCCGCACCCTGTCCGGCAGTGCCGGCGGGCCGAAGGTCGGCGTCTTCGCAGGCGTCACCTCCAACAGCCACCTGATCGCCCAGCACCAGGCGCGGCTGGCAGGCGCCGACAACCCGGAGTACGCCGTCACCGCGGCGGCCTCCGTCGCCAACCGGGTCTCCCACGCGTTCGACCTCAGCGGCCCCAGCCTGACGGTCGACACCATGTGCTCCTCCTCACTGACCGCCCTTCACCTGGCCTGCCGCGCCGTCCAGGACGGTGAGGCGGACCTCGCCCTCGCCGGCGGCGTCAACCTCTACCTGCACCCGGACCGATTCGCCGGCCTCTGCGCGCTCGGCATGCCCTCGCGCGGCGACCGCACCCGCGCCTTCGGGGCGGGCGGCGACGGCTTCGTCCCCGGTGAGGGCGTCGGAGCCGTCGTCCTCAAGCGCCTGGACCGGGCCGAGGCAGACGGCGACACCGTCTACGCAGTGATTCGCGGCACCGGCCTCAACCACGGCGGCGGCACCGGCGGATACACCGTGCCCAACCCGCTCGCCCAAGCCGCCGTGATCGGCACCACCCTCGACGCCGCCGGGATCGACCCCGCCGCAGTCGGCTACCTGGAGGCCCACGGCACCGGAACCGAACTCGGCGACCCGATCGAACTCCGGGCACTGGCCCTCGCCTTCGACGGCGACCGCCCCGCCACGGCCAACCTGCGGATCGGCTCGGTCAAGTCCAACATCGGACACGGCGAGGCCGCCGCAGGCATCGCCGGCCTCACCAAGGCCGTCCTCCAACTGCGCCACGGCCAACTCGTCCCCACCCTGCACGCCGAGCAGCTCAACCCCAAGCTCGACCTGGACGGCACCTCCCTGCACATCCAGCGCCGCGCCGAGGCCTGGCCGCAGCCCGCCGACGCCGAAGGCCGGCCCCTGCCGCGGCTGGCCGCCGTCAGCTCCTTCGGCGCCGGCGGGACCAACGCCCACGTCCTGCTGGAGGAGTACCCGCAGACCGCACAGCCCGCGCCCGCCCGGTTCGAGGCCAACCGCACGCCGGTGGTCCTTCCGCTGTCGGCCCCCGACCCCGAGCGGCTGCGCACCCTCGCCGCCCGGCTCGCCGGCCTGATCGCCCATGCTCCCGGCAGCGAGACGCTGCTGGCCGCCACGGCCACGCCGACCGACATCGCGCACACCCTGCGGGTGGGCCGCGAGACCTGGCCGCACCGCGCCGCGGTCACCGCCTCCGACCCGAGGCGGCTGCGCGAGGCGCTCACCGCCCTCGCCGAGAGCCGCCCCCACCCGGACGTGGCCACCGCCGACACCGCCGACCACGCCGAGGCCGATGCCCGGGCCTGGGTCGTCGAAGGCCGACTGCCCGCGCAGGACCTGCCCGGCCGCCGCGTGGCGCTGCCCACCACGCCGTTCACCCGCCGCCGCTGCACCCTGACCGCGCCCGAGGGGCACGACCCACGGCTGGGCGCCCCGATCGACCTGCCGCTGGCCGACTCCGTACGGATCCCTGCGAGCCGGACGGTGACGGCCCGCCTCGGCGGCGCGTCCCGCTGGGTGGCCGATCACGTCGTCGACGGCACCGCGCTGCTGCCCGGAGCCTTCCACCCCGAACTCGTCCACGAGGCGCTCCTGACCGCCGGCGAGTCCCCGTACCGCCAGGTCATCCGCGACCTGATGTGGCCCGCCCCCGCCGCCGGGCTCCCCATGACGGTCCGAGCGGAGCTGGCCGAACCCGACGCCGACGGTGCGCGTAGCTTCACCGTCGAGGCGGTCACCGCCGCAGACGGCGAGCGGACCGCGGCACGTGGCTGGACCGAAGCCGCCGTCGCCGACCGGGTCCAGCCCTCCCTGCGGTACCGGCCGGAGGACCTGGCCCGGCACCTCGCCGAAGGCGTCGACGCCGAGGACTTCTACCAGGTCTTCGCCGCCCACGGCTTCGCCTACGGTCCGCTCTACCGGACCGTGCGCCGTGCGCTGCGCGACGGCGAGGAGACCACCGCCCGGCTCCGGCTGCCTGACGGCGAGGATCGTGACGGCAGGCAGGTGCTGCACCCGGCGCTGTTCGACGGCGCCTGCCAGACTGCGGCCTTCCTGCTGCTCTGCGAGGATCCTGCCGCCCGGCGCCGCTACCGGCCGCTGTCCGTGAACCGGCTGGCTGTGCACGCCCCGGTGACCGGCGAGGCGTACGTCCACGCGCGCCGGGTCCGCGCCGAGGAGGCGTCCGGCACGCACGTCTTCGACGTGCGCCTGGTCGACGCCGGCTCCGGCGAGGTGCTCGCCGAGGCCGAGGGCTTCCGCATCAGGGTGGAGGACCGTGACGCCCCGGCGGCCCCGGCCCGTACCGCCGACACGGCCACGGCTGCCGCGTTCGCTCCGGCGGACGGCGACCGCGCCCCGGCCGTCGCCACCTACCGGCTCGGCTGGCCGGACGCCCCCCGGCCCGCCGCAGGGCGCCCGATCGGCACCCTCTGGACGGTGGGCGACGGCGCCCTCGCCGACGGCCTGGCCCCGCAGGCCGCCGCCCGCCTCTCGTTCGACCGAGCCTGCGACGTTGCCGCCCTGGAGGAGACCGCCGGGCGCACCGGAGCCCCCGCGACTGTCCTGGTCGACCTCACCGGCGGCCTGCGCGGCCTGGGGTTCGGCGCCGACCCGCTGCCCGCAGGGCAGATCGCGGCCGACTGGACGGACTTCAGGACCGGCCCGATCGCACAGGTCTTCGGCCTGCTCCGGGCCCTGGTCTGCTCCCGCGCCCTGGACGGCGTCCTGGTGCTGTTCGTCACCGACGACTCCGCCACCGGACCGTCGCCCTTCCAGCGCGCCCTGCACAGCCTGGTGCGCACGGTGGCCGGTGAGACCGGCAGGCTGCGGCTGCGGATGGCCTCCGTCGCCGCCGGCACGGCCGGCACCGTACTGCCGGACGCCGTCGCCGCCGTCCGGGCCGAGCTCTCGGCCGAACCGGCCGACGGCGAGGACTGGGTGCGGATCGGCCCCGGCGACCGCCGCCGGCGTGCTGCCCTGGCCCCCGTCCGGGACACAGGTACGGCCGACCCGGCCGGCCTTCTTCGCGCGGACGGAACCTACCTCGTGATCGGCGGGCAGGGCGGCCTGGGCAGCGAGATCGCCGCCGCCGTCCGGGCCGCCCGGCCGACCGCACGGCTCGTCCTGGTCGGGCGCTCGGCCCCCGACGAGGCCGCCCTGGCCGAGCTCCGCGGGCCGGCCGGCACCGGACCGGTGGACTACCGCCGGTGCGACGTCACCGACCTCGCCCAGCTCGCCGAGCTGGCCGCGGAGTTGCAGCGCTCCGGCACCGAGCTGCACGGCATCGTGCACACCGCCGGCGTCCTGCGGGACGGCTTCCTGCGGGGCAAGACCCCCGAGGTGATCGAGGAGGTCTGCCGGGCCAAGGTGCTGGCCGCGATCGCGGTGGACGCGGCCTTCCACGACCACCCGCTGGACTTCTTCGTCGTCGCCTCCTCGCTGGCCGCCCTGGTCGGCAACCAGGGGCAGTCCGACTACGCCTTCGCCAACGGCTTCCTGGACGGCTTCGCGGCCGCCCGGACCCGTTGGACGGAACTGGGCCTCCGGTCCGGGCGCAGCCTCTCCGTGGGCTGGCCGGTGCTGGAGGGCGCCGGCATGGCGCCCGAGCCCGCCGCCCTGGGCTACCTGTCCGACACCTTCGGGCTGCGCCCACTGCCGGTGCGCGAGGCCGTACGCCGCATGTGGCCGCTGCTCGACCTGGCCACCGGACCCGGGCAGGCGCACGCCGCCCTGGTCGCCGGCGACCAGGACATGTGGTCCCGGGCACTGGGAGTTGTCGCCGACGGCACCGCGGACACCCCCGAGGTACCGGCCGCTGCCGCTGATGCCGACGCTGCCGTGGACCGGTCGCCGGCCGCCCCCGCAGACGGCCGCCCCGCAGCGCTGCGGTGGCTGGCCGAGCGGGTGAGCCGAGCGATCGGCGTCCCTGCGGCGATGATCGCCGCCGACCGCCCGATGCTGGACTACGGCGTCGACTCCATCGCGGTCATGCGCCTCAGCCGACTGCTGGAGGACGACCTCGGCCGGCTGCCGGTCGCCCTGTTCCTCGACAGCTCCACCCTCGGCGAGCTGACCGACCGCCTGCTGCGCGACCACGGAGCCCAGCTCACCGCGGCGGTCGCCGCAGAGCCCGCACCGGCCGCCCGCGAAGCTGCTGAGGCCCGTACGGTTGCCTCGGCCACGGCGACGGCCCCCACCCCGGCCGCCGAGGCCGTCCCCGCAGACGGCGCCGGACGCGCCGCGGCCGTACCGCTGCCCGACCGCCTGATCGGGATGTGGACCTCCGACCAGGCAGCGGCTCCGCTGGCTCCGTACAACGTCTCCCTGTCCTGGCAGTCGGCCGGCGTCGACCGCGCCGCGCTCGCCGCCGCAGTGGACGACCTGGTGCGTCGTCACCCGGTGCTCGGCTGCTGCGTTCGTCCGCACCGCGGCGAGCCGTCGTTCGTCCCGGCGCAGACGGCGGCCGCCCTGGTGGACCGCTCGCCCGAGGCCGGCATGGACCTCGCCGCCGCCGTACGGCAGGAGGCCGACCGCCGCTTCGCGCTCGCGACCGAGCCACTGCTGCGGGCCGTGCTCTGGCGGGACGGCACCGACACCGTCGTCCAGCTGACCACGCACCACCTCGCCGCCGACGGCCGGTCGGCCGAGCTGATCGGCCGCGACCTCACCGCCCTCTACGCGGCACGGACCGGCGGGGGCCCGGCCCTCGCCCCGGCGCCCTCCTTCGCCGACGTCCTCCGCCGCGAACGCGAGGACGCCGCCCGGACCCGTGCTGCGGACGAGTCCTTCTGGGCCGGCCGGCTGGCGGGGCCCACGGCCGAGCCGCTCTTCCCGGACACGGGCGCCGGCGCGGCCTCCGCGCAGCGCGAGTACGGACTGGGCGCGGACCTGTCGAAACTGCTCTTGGGCACCGCCCGCACCGCCGGGGTGACCCCGTTCACCGTGCTGCTGGCCGCCTTCGCCGCCTCCCTCGGCCGGCTGACCGGACGCCGCTCGTTCCTCCTCGCGGTACCCGCCTACGGCCGGGCCTCGGCGAGCGAGGACGAAGCGGTCGGCTGCTTCGTCAACTCCGTGCCGCTGCGCATCGACCTGGACCCGGCACGCCCGGTCGCGGACTGGCTGGCCGTGCTCCACGACGAGGTGCGCGGCGCGATCGGCCACGCCGGACTGCCCTACCCACGGCTCGCCGAGCTGTGCCGGGCCGCCGGGGAACACACCGTCCCCACCGTGACCGTCGCCTACCAGAACTGGCGCCGTGAGACCGATGGCTCCGCCCCTGCGGCCGGACACACCGAGATCGGCCTGCCGTTCCACCGGCGCGGCCAGCGCGGCCACTTCGACCTCGGGTTCGAGGTCACCGACGGCCCCGACGGGGTGGAAGTGCTCGCCAACCACCGCACGGATGCGCTCGACGGCACGGCCGTCGACGGCCTCGTCGAGGACCTGCGGCGCATGGTGGTCGAACTGGCACGGGACACGGACGGCGGCCGGGTCGGCCAGCTGCTCGACCCCGCCGGGTCCACCCTGGTCAGCCGGTTCGCCGACTCGGTCCGCCGCTCCCCGGACCGCCCCGCGGTCGAGGACCGGGACGGGACGCTCAGCTACGCCGCGCTGGATGAGCTTTCCGACGCCGTCGCCCGGCAGGTGTCGCGGGCCGTCGGGCCCGGCGAGCCGGTCGCGGTGCTGATGCACCGCTCGGCCCGGCTCGCGGCCGTCCTGCTCGGCATCCTCAAGAGCGGCCGCCCCTACGTCCCGCTCGACGACTCCTACCCCGCCGACCGCCTGCGGATGGTGGTCGAGGGAGCGGAGTGCCGGCTCGCGGTCGCCGACCCGGACCTGGCCGCACTGCTGCCCCCCACCCTGCGGGTGCTGCCCGCGGCCGAGGCCCTCGACCCGGACGCCGCGCCGCAACCGGGCTCCGGGCAGGGCACCGCACCCCTCCCCGGCGACCTGGCCTACCTGATGTTCACCTCGGGCAGCACGGGCCGGCCGAAGGGGGTCGGCGTCACCCACGGGAACGTCGTCCACACCCTGGAGGCCATCGCGGCCACCACCGGAACCGGCCCGCAGGACCGGCTGCTCGCCGTCACGACGGTGTGCTTCGACATCTCCGTCCTGGAGCTGTTCATGCCGCTGCTGACCGGCGGCACCGTGGTGGTGGCCCGCCGCACCGACGTCGTCGACGCCGGGCGGCTGGCCGGCCTGATCGAGAGCCGGGACGTCACTGTCCTCCAGGCCACCCCGGCCGGCTGGCAGCTGCTGCTGGACGGCGGCTGGCGGGGCCGCGCGGGGCTGACCGCGCTGTGCGGCGGCGAGGCGCTGCCGCCGAACCTGGCCGCCGAGCTGGTCTCCCGCACCGGCAGCCTGTGGAACGTCTACGGGCCCACCGAGGCCACCATCTGGTCGACGATCGGCCGCGTGGACGGTGCGACCGTGCACCTCGGCGGTCCGATCGGCGCGACCGGCCTGACCGTCACCGAGGTCGACGGCACCGCCGCGCCCGCCCCGGGCGAGCCCGGCGAGCTGTGGATCGGTGGCCCCGCTGTCGCCCAGGGCTACTGGCACAGGCCGGACCTGACGGCCGAGCGGTTCACGGCCCACCCGGCCCGGCCCGAGGGCGGCGGACGCTGGTTCCGCACCGGCGACCTGGTGCGTCGCGATGAGCAGGGCCGGCTGGTCTTCCTCGGCCGGGCCGACAGCCAGGTCAAGATCCGCGGACACCGCGTCGAGCTGGGCGAGATCGAGGCCGTGCTCGGCACCCATCCGGGCCTGGCCCGGGTCGTGGTCGTGCTCCGCGGCACCGGGGCGCTGGTCCGGCTGGTGGCCGTCGCCGTCCCGGCGCGCGGCGCCGCCGCGCCCGGCCTCGATGAGCTCCGCGCGTTCGCGGCGGCGAGCCTCCCGGCCTGGATGTTGCCGGACCGGCTGGTCACCACCCCGGAGCTGGCGCTCACGCCCAACGGCAAGGTGGACCGCAAGGCCGCCGCACTGCTGGCCCAGCCCGCAGCGGAGCGGGAGGCCGCCACCGATCCGGTCCGGTCCGCAGATCCGGCGCCCGCGCCGGTCCCGATGCCGCCTGCGGCCCACGCGCCGGCGCAGGCCGACCCGGCGGAGATCCGACAGGGCGTCACCTCCTTCTGGGCCGAGCTGCTCGAACTCGACCGCGTCCCCGGTGACCGGCGGTTCTTCGACCTCGGCGGCAACTCGCTGCTGCTGGGCCGGCTGTTCGCCCGATTGGAGGACCGCTTCCCCGACACCGGTCTGGAGGTCGCTGACCTCTTCGCCCGCCCCACCCTCGACGACCAGGTGGCGCTGCTCACCGAACGGCTCGCCCCGGTCGTACCCGCCGTATCCGCAGTCCCGGCCGAATCCGCCGGCCGGACCGCGCTGCCCGCTCCCGCCGCCCGCCCGTCCCGCCGCGAGGCGCGGCGCGCCCTTCGACTCGGAGACGACCACCGATGAACCACGACCACCACCCGTACGACTCGGTCGACGACCCGAACGCGGTGGCCGTCGTCGGCATGTCCTGCCGCTTCGGCCCCGCCACGTCCGCGGACCAGCTCTGGGAGCTGCTGGAGCAGGGCCGCAGCGGGATCCGCCACCACTCCACCGAGGAGCTCGTCCGGCTGGGCCATCGGCCGGAACTGGTCCGACGCCCCGGCTTCGTCCCCGCCGGCGTCGTCATGGAGGACGCCGACGCCTTCGACAACGAGTTCTTCGGCTACAGCCCGGTGCACGCCGAGTGGCTGGACCCGCAGCAGCGAGTCCTGCTGGAGACGGCCTGGCACGCCCTGGAGGACGCAGGCTTCGCACCTGACCGCACGGGGCTGCGCACCGCCGCGTACGTCTCGGTCGGCCAGTCCACGATGCCGCAGGTCGGCATCACCGAGCTGGACGCGGCCGGCATGATCCGCTTCTCCTCCTCCGACAAGGACTTCGCCGCAAGCCGGATCTCGTACAAGCTCGGCCTCACCGGTCCCAGCCTGACCGTGCAGTCCGCCTGCTCCAGCGGACTGGTCGCCGTCCACCTCGCGGTGGAGAGCCTGCTCGGCGAGGAGTGCGACCTGGCCGTGGTCGGCGCCGCCTCGCTGCACTTCCCGCAGGCGGGCTACCTCGCCGCACCGGACATGATCCTCTCGCCGAGCGGCGAGTGCCGGCCGTTCGACGACGGCGCCGACGGCACGGTCTTCGGCAACGGTGCCGGCGCGCTCGTACTGCGCCGGCTGGCCGACGCCGTCCGCGACGGCGACCCGATCCGCGCTGTGATCCGCGGCAGCGCCGTCAACAACGACGGCGCCCGCAAGATGGACTACCACGCCCCGTCCCCGGAGGGACAGGAGGCAGTCCTGCGCGAGGCGCTGGCCGTAGCCGGGATCGACGCGCACACCGTTGGCTACCTGGAGACCCACGGCACCGGCACCCACCTGGGCGACCCGATCGAATACGCGGCCCTCGACCGCGTCTACGGCGGCGACCGGCCGCACCCAGCCACCATCGGCTCGGTCAAGAGCGTCGTCGGCCACCTCAACACTGCGGCCGGACTCGCCGGCCTGGCCAAGGCGATCCTCGCGCTGGAGCACGCCGCCGTGCCGCCGCAGGCCCCGTTCGAGAAGCCCAACCGCCGGCTCGCCGGGACCGGCGGCCTGCGGATCGCCGCTGGCGGCGACGGCTGGCCCGTACCGGACGGCCCGCGCCGGGCCGCGGTCAGCTCCTTCGGCATCGGCGGCACGAACGCCCACGTGGTGCTGGAGCAGGCGCCCGACCTGCCGGCCCTGCCCGCCGGTAACGGCCGCGACGAGCACCAGGTGCCTGTGTCCGCCCGTACCGAAGAGGCCCTGCAGCAGCTCGCCGCCTCCTTGGCGGACGCCCTGGGCGGCCCCGGCGCCCCGGAGCTGGCCGACGTCGCGCACACCCTGCGCACCGGCCGCAGCCACCGCGCCGTCCGCGCCGTGCTGACCGCGCGCACCACGGCCGAACTGGCGGAGCAACTGCGCAAGCTCGCCCGGGAGGGCACCGCGGCAGCCGCTACCCTGGTCGGCCCCTACCAGGCGTGGATCGAAGGCACCGGCGAGCTGCCCGAACCGGAGCCCGCCGCCGGCCGGACCGGCCGGCGCGTCCGGCTGCCCGGCTACCCCTTCGCCCGCCGCCGGTGGCCTCGCCCCGACGCCCCGGCCCTCGCGCCGGACAGCCGGTCGCCCGAGGCGGCCACTGGCGCGCTCCCGGTCCGCACGGTGCGCCCCTTTGACCCGCTGGTGGCCGACCACCTCGTCGGTGGGCTGCCGGTCTTCCCGGCCGCCGCCCAGATCGACCTCGCACTGACCGCCGCTGGCCGACTCGCCGGCGGACCGGCGGCCGGCCTCGCCGACCTGGCGTTCCGCCGCACGGTCGAGGTGGTGGACCCGGTCGAGCTGCGGGTGGAGATCGAGGACGGACAGGTCCGAGTGGCTTCCGCGGACATCCACTCCCAGGCCCGGCTGCTGCCGGCCGGCGCACCGGAGCGGCCCGCCCCGCTCGACCTCGCCGCCCTGCGCCGCGCGTACCCCGAATCGGCGGAACCTGAAGCCCTCTACCGCTACTTCGCGGACAACGGCGTCGGCTACGGCCCGGCCTTCCGGGTCCTGCGCGAGCTGCACCACGGTCCCGCCGGGGTGCTGGCCCGGGTGACCGCCGCACCGGAGTCCGTGCCCGGCGAGACGGTCTCGCCCTGTGTCCTGGACGGCGCCCTCCAGTCCGTCATCGGCTGCGTCCTGCGCGAGGACCTGGCCGGCGAGACCTTCATCCCGTTCGCCATCGACGAGCTGACGGTGCACGCTCCGTTGCCCGGCCAGGTGTGGGTCACGGTCAGCCCGCAGCGGCTCGCCGGCGGCGGCCGGCGGGTGCGCCGGTACGACGTGGCCGTCGCGGCGGAGGACGGCGCCGTACTGCTGACGCTGCGCGGCCTCGCCCTGCGCCCGGTCACCGCCCCCGCTGCGGCCGGTGCGCCCGCCATGCCGCAGGACGTCCACCTGTTCGCCTCCATCGAAGAGGAGTTCGCCCTGCCCGGCCGGGACGCCGCCACGGCCGGACCCCTGGTGCTGATCGGCGACACGGCCCTCGACGGCGCCGACCTGGTGCTCCCGGCGCCCACCGACCCCGACGCCGCTGCGGCGGCTGGCGCCGAGCTGGCCGCGCGGCTGCCCGCCAGCGGTGGACGGCCGACCATCGTGTGGCCGGCCGCCGCCGACGACCCGCACACCGACCCCGCGGCCACCGCCACCGACGGCGCCCTGCGCGTCCTGGCCCTGCTGCGCGCCCTGCTGCGCCCGCTCGGCCGACGTGGCGCACACCTGGTCGTCCCCTACCCGGCCAGCTCCCCGGCGGGCGCGGTGACCGGCGCTGGCCTCGCGGCCCTGGGGCGCTCACTGACCGGTGAGAACCCCCGCTTCGACCTCACCGCCCTCGCCGTCGAGGACGGCGCCGGGCCGGCCCGGCTGCGCCGCGCGCTCGAAGCCCTGACCGTGCGCGTGCCGCTCTCCCGTGTGCTGACCGTCGCGGCTGACGGCGGGCTGAGGACCACCGTTTTGGCACCGCTCACCCCCGCCGCAGGTTCCCGGCCCGTCCTGCGCCACGGCGGGCGCTACTGGATCCACGGGATGGGACGCCTCGCCGCCCTCCTCGCCGAGCACCTGCTCGACCGTCACGCCGCACGGATCGTGCTCACCGGCCGGTCCGCCGCCGACGGCGCCCGCGGCGAGGAGCTGCGCCGGCTCGCCGACCGGGCGGCACGGACCGGCGGCTCCGTCGAGTACCTGCGGCTGGACCCGGCCGACCCGGCAGCCCTCGGCGACACCGCCCGGCGGATCGCGGCCGACGGCCCCGCCGTGAACGGCGTCTTCCACTGCGCCGGGGTCCTGCGCGACGGGTACGTCCTGCGCAAGACGGTCGCCGACGCCCGCGAGGTGATCGTCCCCAAGCTGGTGGGCGCGGCTGAGCTCGACACGGCCACGGCCGACTGGGACCTGGACTGCTTCGCCGTCTTCTCCTCTGTGTCGGGCGCCCTCGGCAGCGCCGGCCAGGCCGACTACGCCTTCGCCAACGCCGCCGCGGACGAGCTGGTCCGCCGCCGCGCGGACCGGGCCGGACGAGGCCGGTCGGTCTCGATCGCCTGGCCGTTCTGGGCGGACGGCGGGATGCGCCCGGACGGGCCGGCCCAGGAGGAGCTGGCCACCCTCGGCATGCGGGCCCTGCCCACCGAGGCCGGGCTCGCCGTACTGGAATCCTTGCTCGCCGGTCCCGCGTCCGCGCCCGTGGTGCTGTACGGCGACCGGGCGGCCCTCCTCGCCGCTTTCCCGCTGCTGACCTCCGAGACCCCAGCGGCCCCGGCCGCTCCGGCGCCGCCTTCGGCTCCGGTCGTGGAACAGGCGGCCCCGGCCGACGCGCCGGCCGAGGAGGTGACCGGCGTCCTGCACCGGCGGCTCGCGGAGGTCGTGGCCGAGGCGACCCGCACCCCCGTCGCAGACGTCACCGCCGACCGCCTCTTCGACGACTTGGGGATCGACTCCCTGCTGGCCATCCGGGTCGTCGAACTACTGGAACAAGACTTCGGGCGGCTCTCCAAGACCCTGCTCTTCGAGTGCCGTTCGGTGGCGGAGCTCGCCGAGTACCTGATGGAGGAGCACCCCGAGCGGTGCACCGCGCTCGCGGGCGGACCGAAGGAGCCCACCCCAGCAGCGCCCACCGCCCCGGCCGAGACCGCCGTTCCCGCCGCGCCGACCGTGTCCGCCGTTCCCGCCGCGTCGTCGGGGCCGTCCGCCGACGAACTCGTAGACCCCCGGGCGGTCGCCGTCATCGGCGTCGCCGGACGCTTCCCCGAGGCCGACGGCCTCGACGGGCTGTGGCGGAACCTGGCGGAGGGCCGGGACAGCATCACGGAGGTCCCGGCCGACCGCTGGGACGCCGAGGCCCTCTACGACGCAGACAAGACCCGCGTCGGCCGCACCCACACCAAGTGGGGCGGATTCATCGACGGGGTGGAGAACTTCGACGCCGCCCTCTTCAACATCTCGCCCCGGGAGGCGGGGATCGTCGACCCGCAGGCCAGACTGTTCCTGGAGAGCTGCTGGGCGGCCCTCGACGACGCCGGCTACACCCCGGACCGTCTGGTGTCCGCCGCGGAGGACCCGGTGCACCGGCGCGACGTCGGCGTGTTCGTCGGGGCGATGTACGGCGAGTACCAGCTCCACGAGGCGGAGGAGCGGCTCAGGGGCAATCCCGTGCTGGCCAACAGCGCCTACTGGTCCATCGCCAACCGGGTGTCCTACTTCTTCGACTTCCAGGGCCCGAGCGTCGCCGTCGACACGGCCTGCTCCTCCGCGCTCACCGCCGTCCACCTGGCGGTCGAGTCGCTGCGGGCCGGCACGTCACGGGTGGCGATCGCGGGCGGCGTCAACGTCCTCATCCACCCCAACAAGTACTTCATGCTCGGCCAGGGGAGATTCGCCTCCAGCGACGGGCGCTGCCGCAGCTTCGGCGCCGGCGGCGACGGCTATGTGCCGGGCGAGGGCGTCGGGGCAGTGCTCCTCAAGCCCCTGCGGGACGCGCTGCGCGACGGCGACCACGTCCACGCCGTGATCCGCGGTACCGCCGCCAACCACGGCGGCCGTACCAACGGCTACACCGTGCCCAACCCCCGCGCCCAGGCGGACCTGGTGACGAAGGCGCTGCGGGACGCCGGCCTGACCGCCCGCGACCTCGACTACATCGAGGCGCACGGCACCGGCACCGCGCTCGGCGACCCGATCGAGATCCGCGGACTTGCCTCGGCCTTCGCCCGGGACGGCATCAAGGGCCCGGGCAGCCTCCCGATCGGTTCGGTCAAATCCAACGTCGGCCACCTGGAGTCGGCCGCCGGTTCGGTGGCGCTCGCCAAGGTGCTGCTCCAGCTGCGCCACCGCACCCTGGTGCCGTCGCTGCACGCCACCCCGCCCAACCCGGAGATCGACTTCGACGGGGTCCCGTTCAGCGTGCAGCAGCAGCTCGCGCCGTGGCGCACCCACGACGGCGCCGCGCACCCGTTGCGGGCCGGGATCAGCTCGTTCGGTGCCGGCGGCGGCAACGCCCACCTGATCGTCGAGGAGGCGCCCGCGCCCGCCCCGCGTCCGGCAACCGGCCGCCGGGAGCCGCAGGTACTGTTCCTCTCGGCCCGGACGGACACCGCGCTCGCCGCTTACGCGCGGGACCTGAGGGACCATCTGCTCCGGGCTCGCTCCGCCGGCGAGGAGCCCTCGGCGACGGACGTCGCCTTCACCTTCGCGGTCGGGCGCGTCGACCTGGCCCGCCGCGTTGCCCTCCCGGCCGACTCGCTCGACCTGCTGCTCGCCGGTCTGGAAGCCCTGGCCGAAGGCCGGCCGCAGCCCGTCCCGCCGGCCGGCGAGGAGGTCGCCGCCTGGCTCTCCGGCCGGCGCATCGATCGCGAGGCCGCCTGCGGTGCCGCGCCCGTCGGCCGCCGCATCCCCCTGCCGCACTACCCGTTCGAACGTGTCCGCTGTTGGTACGACCTGCAGATCGCCCACCTGCACCGGCAAGGCCTCGGCAGTGCCGGGCAGGAACCCGCGTTCGCCCGGGACCACTTGCGCGACTTCGGCCGGGCGCCGTCCGACCGGCCGCAGGCCATGCCGAGTACCGCGCCGGCGCCGGCCGCCGTGCCCGTGTCGGCTGCCGAACGCGCGCAGGCCTCCGCGCCCACACGCGTACCCGCCCGGGCAGCGGTTCGCGCCGCCGTACCCGCGCCGGCTGCCGTACCCACCCTGACGCTGCGCGGTGCGGCCGAGCCGGCCCGCCGGCCCGCACCCGACCCGATGGAGAAGCCACAGATGACCAGCGACCGCAAGATCTCGCTCCGGCCGCTCGCTCCGGCCACGGCCGCGACGAGGCCCGCCGCACCGGCGACCCCGGCGGCTCCCGCCGCCGTGCCCGCCCCGCCTGCCGCACCGGCCCCTGCCGCCGTTCCGGCGGGCCGTCAAGAGGAGATCGCCGAGGAGATCGCCCGGCTGCTCGCCGGTGTGCTGTACCTCGAACCGGGCCAACTCGACCCGGAGGAGACCTTCCTGACCCTGGGCGTCGACTCGATCCTCGGCGTGGAGTTCGTCGCTGCCGTCAACGCCGCCTACCCGGTCGGCGTCAAGGCGACCGCCCTGTACGATCACCCGACGCCGGCCGCGTTCGCTCGGCACATTGCCGAGTCGCTCGGCGCCCCCGCCCCGGCACCGGCCTTCGCTCCGGCCGCTCCGGCCGCTCCGGCCGCTCCGGCCGCCCCGGCTGCTCCGGCCGCCCCGGCCGTGACGGTCGTGGCCGTCGACCCCGCCCCCGTCGCCCAGGCACTGCGCGAGGAGCTGGCGCGGACGCTGTACTGCGAGCCCGGCGACATCGACGACGAGACGAGTTTCAACACCCTCGGCCTGGACTCGATCCTCGGCGTGGAGTTCGTGGCGTTCGTCAACCAGACCTACGGGCTGGACGAGAAGGCCGGCATCCTCTACGACCACCCCAGCCTGGCCGCGCTGAGCCGCCACGTCGCCGGACGCGCCGCCCCGGTCCCGGCCGCCGCTGCGGAGCCCGCCGCCCTCCCGCTGCCGGTGCCCGGCGCCGGGGAGCCCTCCCAAGCGGACCTGGACGCGCTGCTCAGCGCCGTCCGCGACAACCGGCTGTCCATCGAGCAGGCGGTCACCCTGCTCACCCCGCGGCGCTGACCCCGCCCTCCCGCACCACCCCTACCGCCCGACCCGTACGAGAACCGAGGAACAGACACCATGACCCCCGACGAGATCTTCGCCGTCGTCCGCCGCAACCTGATCGACGTGATTCCGGATCTGCCCGAGTCGCAGATCACGCTGGACCACAGCATGCGAGAGCTGGGCGCGAACTCCATCGATCGGATGGACGTGGTCATCGCTACCCAGGACGACCTCGGCGTCCGGGTGCCCGCCGAGCAGCTGACCCGCGCCAACGACCTGCGGTCCCTGGTCGCCGTGCTCAGCGAGCACGTGTGAGTGACGACGCGCCCGAGGCCGCGGCGCAGCCGGTGGCGGTCACCGCGGCGGCCGTTCTCAGCCCGCTCGGCGACCGGCTGGACGGCTTCACCGCCACCCTGCTGGCGGGACGCAGTGCGGTGCGGATGCCGTCCGGGGACGGCTCCCCGGACGGCGGGCCACTGCCCGTCGCGGCCCTCGACGACTTCGTCCTCGGGACGTGGGCCGAGCGCCACCTCGCCGGCAACGGCGGGACCGCCGCCCTGCTGCGGCGGGTCGCCGGCCGGGCCGCGCTGCCGGCGAGGACCGCGGCCTGCGTGGCGCTGCGAGCCGTGCTGGATGCCGGACTCGAACCCGGCGGCGCGTGGGGCGAGGAGACCGCACTGCTGGTCGCCGGCAGCAACCTCGCCCTCGCCCACCAGGCCGCCACCGTGCTCGGCCACCACAGCTCGCCGGGGCGGCTACGGGCCTCGTACGCGCTGACCCACCTCGACGTGGACGTGGTCGGCACCGTCAGCGAGGTCACCGGCGTCCGCGGAGAGGGCTGGACGGTGGGCGGCGCGTCCGCCAGCGGCACGATCGCACTGATCCAGGGCGCCCGGATGGTTGCCTCGGGATGGGCGAGGCGGGTCGTGGTGGTGGCGCCGGCCGCCGAGCTGTCCCCGGTCGAGGCGGAGGCGTTCCGCCGGACCGGGGCCATGGCCCACGAGGCGTTGCGCGGTACGCCGGAACGGATGTGCCGGCCGTTCGACCGCGCCCGCCAGGGGTTCGTCCGGGGCGAGGCCGCCGCGGCGGTCGTCCTGGAGTCCGCGGCCGTCGCCCGGTCCCGCGGCACCGAGGTGCTCGCCGAGATCGCCGGTCACGGCCAGCGGTTGGACGCACGCCGGGGCACCGAGCCGGACGCCCGGGGCCAGGCCGCGGCAATGCGGGCGGCGCTCCGCTCGGCCGGCCTGACCGCGGAGGACGTCGACTACGTCAACGCGCACGGCACCGGTTCGGTCCTCGGCGACGAGGTGGAGGCCGCGTCGCTGCGCGAGGTGTTCGGCGAGCGCCGGTCACTGCGGATCAACTCCACCAAGCCCCTGACCGGGCACTGCCTGAGCGCCGCCGGGCTGGTCGAGGCCGTCGCCGTCATCGGCCAGCTGCGGGCCGGCCACACCCACCCCAACCCCAACCTCGACCAACCGCTGGACCCCGGACTGCCGCTGGTCGGCACCCGCGCCGAACGCCACCCGATGCGCACCGCCCTCAGCAACAGCTTCGCGTTCGGCGGCGTCAACGCCTCCGTCGTCCTGCGCCTGCCGGGCACCGCGCGCACGGCCGCGCCGGCCCACCCGAACCCTGACCACACCTGACCTTAGGGAGACCACCCCATGAAGCCGGTCGGCATCGAAGCCATCAACGTCTACTGCGGAGAGACCTACGTCGACGTCCCGACCCTGTTCGCGGCCCGGCAGCTCGACGACAGCCGGATCGACAACCTGATGATGGCCCGCAAGAGCGTCGCCCTGCACTGCGAGGACGCCGTCTCCTTCGCGGTCAACGCCGCCAAGCCCATCGTGGACGCGTTGTCGGAGGAGGAGCGCGGCCGCATCGAACTGCTGATCGTCGGCACGGAGTCCGGCGTCGACTTCGGCAAGTCGCTCGCCACCTACGTCCACGACCACCTCGGACTGCCCCGCTCCTGCCGCCTGTTCGAGACCAAGCAGGCCTGCTACAGCGGCACGGCAGCGACGCAGATGGCCGCGGCTGTGGTCGCCGCCAGCCCGTTCGACGGCGCCAAGGCCCTGGTGATCAGCAGCGACGTCGCCCGCCCCGTGCCGCACACCTACGTCGAGCCGAGCCAGGGCGCCGGCGCGGTCGCCATGCTGATCAGCGACCAGCCGGTCGTCGCCTCCTTCGACCGGGGCGCCAACGGCTTCCACAGCTACGAGGTGATGGACACCTGCCGCCCCGACCCGGAGGCGGAGGCCGGCGACGTCGACCTGTCGCTGCTCACCTACATCGACTGCCTCAAGAGCTCCTTCACCGACTACGCGCGTAAGGTCGAGGGCGCGGACCTGGTGGACAGCTTCGACCTGCTGGCCATGCACACGCCGTTCCCCGGCATGGTCAAGGGCGCGCACCGGGCCGTCCTGCGCAAGCTCAAGCGGATGTCCCCGCAGGCCATCGAGGACGACTTCACCGCCCGCCTGTCCGCGGCCGTCGAGTACCCGCGCCAGGTCGGCAACATCTACGCGGGCACCGTCTTCCTGGCGCTGGCCAGCACCATCGACAACGCCGTCATCGACCGGGAGCAGCGCGTCGGGATCTTCTCCTACGGCTCTGGGTGCAGTTCCGAGTTCTACAGCGCCGTCGTCACCCCCGAGTCGCAGCGCGCGGTGCGCGCCATGGGCATCCGCCAGGCCTTGGACAACCGCTACGAGCTGTCCGTGCCGGAGTACGACGAGCTGCTCACCGCCACCGCCGAGCTCAAGTTCGGCACCCGCGACTTCACCTTCGACCTGGACCGCTTCCCGCAGATCACCAAGGCTCGCTTCGACGGCGGCACGAACCGCCCCCGGCTGGTTCTGGAGGCCGTGCGCAACTACCACCGCGAGTACGTCTGGCTGGGGGCCGGCCGATGAGCCGCCAGGACGCCGTACGCGTCGTCCGCGGCCGCGGGCTGCTGCGGGCCGTGCTCGACCGCCCCGAGCGGCGCAACCAGATCGACGCCGACCTGCTCAGCTCGCTCGCCCGGGCCCTCGACCAGGCCGAGGGCGACCCGGACTGCCGGGTGTTCGTTCTGTCGTCCACGGGCGAGGACTTCTGTGCGGGCACCGACCTGTCCGGCGGCGACCCCGCTCCCGAGCCGCTGCCGGACGGCGCCGAACTGCCCTACTGGACCCTGCTGGAGCGGCTGACCCGCAGTCCGCTCGCCACCGTCGCGGTCGTCGACGGCCGGGCCACCGCGGGCGGGGCCGGCCTGGCCGCGGCCTGCGACCTCGTCCTGGCGGGGGAGCGGGCCCGCTTCCGGCTCACCGAGGTACTGGCCGGGCTCGTCCCGGCGATGGCCCTGCCCTTCGTCGCCCGCCGCATCGGCGAGCAGCGGGCGTTCGCCGCGACCCTGCGCGCCGAGGAGTTCGACGCCGGCACCGCACACCGGGCAGGCCTCGCCGACCTGGCCGGCCCGCGCGCCGAGGACCTGCTGCCCCCGGTGCTCGCCGGGCTCGGCCGGACCGACCGGAGCACCACCGCAGCGCTCAAGGACTACCGCGCCCGGCTGTTCCCCAGGGACGCCCACCTGGGCCACGACGCCTCGCGGCTGCTGATCGAGCGGTTCGCCGCCCCGGGGACCGGGCAGCTGCTGGCTCGGCTGCGCGAGGCCGGAGCGGCAGCATGAGCGCGGTCACGGCGAGCAACGGCGCCGCCGACGTGGTCCACCTGTCCTGGCAGGGACCGGTGGCCGTGGTCCGGATGGCCGACCACGAGGGCCGCAACACCTTCGGCCCGGCGCTCAGCCACGGCCTGGCCGACGCCGTCGACCGGGCGGTCGCCGAGGAACGCACCCGGGTCCTGGTCGTCGAGGGCATGCCCGAGCTGTTCTGTGCCGGCGGGTCCCAGCGGGAGCTGGTCCACTTCGCCCGGGGCGACGGCAGCTTCGACACCGACGACTTCTTCCGGGTCTTCGCCCGCTGCCCGCTGCCGGTGGTGGCCGCGGTCCAGGGGCACGCGATCGGCGGCGGCCTGGTGCTGGCGCTCTACGCGGACCTCGCGGTGTTCAGCGAGCGGTCGGTGTACGCAGCCAACTTCATGCGCTACGGCTTCACCCCCGGCATGGGCGCGACCCACCTCCTGCCCGCCCGCTTCGGCCACCAGCTCGGCACCGAGATGCTCTACACCGCGCGCAACCACCGCGGCGCCGAGCTCCGTGAACGCGGGGCGCCGGTCAGGGTCGTGGCGCACGACGAGGTGTCGTCCACCGCTCACTCGCTGGCCGCCGGCATCGCGAACGCGCCGCGCGCCTCGCTGGAACTGCTCAAGCAGGACCTGGCCGCACCGCTGCTCGCCGCCACCGACGCGGCGATCGCGCGGGAGGCGGCCATGCACCGCACCACCTTCCGGCTGCCCGAGGTGATGGACCGCATCGTCGGCGGCTACGGCGCCGCCGACCGCCAACACCCCTGACCCCCCGCCGGCCGAGAGCCGGACCGCCGCCCGACCAGACCGACACCGCCGACGCGAGGACCGCGAGAACTGATGGACGCGAAAGAGATCCTGACCCGATTCAAGGACGGGGGCCTGGACCGGGCCGCCGCCCAGGCGCTGCTCGCCGGCCGGAGCCCGGCGGCCGCACCGCGCCCGTCCGAGCCCGCAGCCGCTCCCTCCCGGCCCGCCGCCGAGCCCCCGGCCGGGACAGCCGCGCCGACCGCGCCCGCCGCCGGGCTCGTGGCAGGCCGGCCCGAGCCCGTCGCGGTGATCGGCTACAGCGCGCGCTTCCCCGGCGCCGCCGACGCGGACACGTTCTGGCAGCGGATCCTCGACGGCGACGACCTGGTCACCGAAGTGCCGCCGGAGCGCTGGCGCACCGAGGAGTTCTACGACCCGGACCCGGCCGCCGAGGGCCGTTCGGTCTCCCGCTGGGGGGCCTACGTCGCGGACGCCGACCGCTTCGACGCGGACTTCTTCCGGATGACTCCCCGCGAGGCCGAGCTGACCGACCCCCAAGCGCGCCTTTTCCTCCAGGAGGCGTGGCGAGCGCTGGAGCACGCAGGCCGGGACGCCCGCTCGCTCGCCGGAACCCGCTGCGGCGTCTACGCGGGGGTCATGCTCAACGACTACCAGGACCTGGTCGAGCGGGAGAGCCCGTACAAGCGGCTCCCCCAGGTGATGCAGGGCAACTCCAACTCGATCCTCGCCGCCCGGATCGCCTACCACCTGGACCTCAAGGGCCCCGCCGTCACGGTGGACACCGCCTGTTCGTCCTCGTTGACCGCACTGCACCTGGCCTGCCAGTCACTGTGGCTCGGCGAGACCGACCTGACGGTGGTCGGCGGCGTCACGCTGTACCTGACCGAACTCCCGCACGTGTTCATGAGCGCGGCCGGGATGCTGTCCCCCAACGGGCGCTGCCGACCGTTCGACGCCGCCGCCGACGGCATCGTGCCGGGGGAGGGCTGCGCCGTCGTGGTACTCAAGCCGCTTTCGAAGGCGCTCGCCGACGGCGACCCTGTGCACGCGGTGATCCGGGCGTCGGGGCTCAACCAGGACGGGCGCACCAACGGCATCACCGCACCCAGCGCCCGCTCGCAGGCCGCCCTGGTCCGCGACACGCTGCAGCGCTTCGCGGTGGACCCCGCCGGCATCGACTACGTCGAGTGCCACGGCACCGGCACCCCGCTCGGCGACCCGATCGAGGTCACCGCCCTCAACGAGGCGTTCGCCGGCGCCGGACTGGCGCCCGCCAGCGTGCCGATCGGATCGGTCAAGGGCAACATCGGCCACACCTCGGCCGCGGCCGGCCTGGCCGGGCTGCTGAAGGCGGCCGGCGTGGTGCGCACCGGGCTGGTCCCGCCGTCGCTGCACTACACCCGGGCCAACCCGCAGATCCCGTTCGACCAGGGGCCGTTCACGGTTGCGGGGGAGCGCCGCGAGCTGGCCCGCCCCGACGGCGGCCGCCCCCGCCGGGCCACCGTCAGCTCCTTCGGCTTCAGCGGCACCAACGCCTACGTCGTCGTCGAGCAGGCCCCCGAGCCGGCCGCCCGTCCCGCCACCGACGACGGCGCCCCGCCCGTCCTGGTCCCGCTGTCCGGCCGGCGCGCCGACGCGCCCGCCGCCCACGCCGCCGACCTGGCCCGCTGGCTGCGCGGCCCGGGCTCCGACGCGTCGCCCGCCGATGTCGCCCACACCCTGGCCGTCGCCCGCACCCACCACACGTACCGCTCCGCGCTGCTGATCTCCGGCCGGGACGAACTGCTGGAGTCGCTGGACCTGCTCGCCGCCGGTTCGGCCGACCCGCGGCGCACCGACACCGCGCCTGACGCCGCCGTGCCCGACGCGGCCGTCCGCCGCGCCCAGGCCGCACTGCTGGCCCGGCTGGTGGAGCGGGCGGGCGAGAACCCCGGCCCGGTCGAGCTGGCGGCCCTGGCCAAGCTGTACACGCAGGGACACACGGTGGATTGGGCCGCGGTCAGCCCGCCCGCCCGGCACAGGCGGCTCTCCCTGCCGGCCTACCCCTTCGCCCCGGACCGCCACTACGTCGAACGCCCCGCCCCCGTCACACCCCCGACGCCTGCCGCCACTTCGGCACTCGCCGAGGCCTCGCACGTGACTCCGGCCGAGTCGGCCGGCGCCCGCACCCCGCAGGAGGTCCTGGCCGACGTGCCGCTCATCGAACCGGTGCTGCACCGGCAGGAGTGGATCCCCGCCTCGCTCCCGGCCACCGCGCCTGCCCCCACGGCCCCGGTGCTCGTGCACGACCCGGCCGGCGACCTGGCGGCCGCTCTCGCCGCCACCGGGCTCGACGTCCACCAGCTGGGCGGGGACCGGACCGCCGCCGAGGCGCTGCGAGCCACCGGCGCGCAGGCCGTCACCGTCGTGCTGCGGCTCACCCCTCCCGCGGACGGCGCCCCCGCGACCGCCGCGGACCTGGCGGCGTTCGAGGCCGCCCGCTCGGCGCTGGCCGTCCTGCGCACCCAGCAGCTCACCCTGTTGGCCGTCACCGCGGACCCCACCCGCGCCGACGCGGCCGGAGCGCTCGTCCAGACCCTCCGCCAGGAGAACCCCCGGCTCTCCGGCCGCGCTGTGCTGACCTCCGACGGCACGCCGGACGCGAGCCGGCTGCTCGCCGAGATCGCCGCGCCGGCCGCTGAGCACGGGCACTTGGCCGACCTCCGCTCCGCCGGGCGGCTGCGTCGGGTGCTGGTACCGCTCCCGCTGCCCGCAACCCGCCCCACCGTGCGCCAGGACGGCGTGTACCTGGTCAGCGGCGGTGCGGGCGGCATCGGCCTAGCACTGGCCCGGCACCTGACGGACCGTCCGGGCACTCGCGTGGTGCTCTGCGGACGGACCGCATGGGACGACCTCGCCGAAGCGACCCGCAGCGCCGTTTCCGGCAGCGACCGCCTGCGCTACGCCCGGGCCGACGCCACCGACCCAGCGGCCGCCGCAGCGCTCGTGGCGGAGATCGTCCGGACCGAGGGCGCCCTGCACGGCGTCTTCCACGCTGCCGGCGTGGTGCGCGACGGCTACCTGGTGCGCAAGGACCCCCGGGACGTGGCCGACGTGCTGGCGCCCAAGATCCTCGGTGCGCGGGCGCTGGACGAGGCGACCGCGGCCCTCCCGCTGGACGCGTTCGTGCTGTTCTCCTCGGTGGCCGCGGTGACCGGCAACCTCGGCCAGAGCGACTACGCGTTCGCCAACGGCTTCCTCGACGGCTTCGCCACCCACCGCGCCGGGCAGGTGGCGCGCGGCGAGCGGCACGGCAGGACGCTGTCGGTGCAGTGGCCGCTCTGGGACGTCCCCGGGATGAGCATTCCCGAGCCGGTCCTGGAAGTGGTGGCCCAACACACCGGCATGGCGCCGCTGCCCGCCGCCGTCGGGCTCGCGGCCCTGGACCGCCTGCTGGCCGTCGACGGCCCCGAGGTCGTCTCGCTCTTCCACGGCGACGCGGCCACGTGGCGGGCCCACCTGGCCGCCCTCCACCTGGAGCGACCGGCCGCGGCCGCCCAGGTGACGGCCGCCGCTCCCTCCGCTTCCGTCGCCCCCGTCGTCGCGTCGGCCGATCCCGCTGCGGCGGATGACGGCCGGCGCGCCGAACTGGCCGACCGGGTCAGCCGGACGGTGGCCGACACCATCGGCCGCCCCGCGGGCAGCATCGGCGGTCACACCTCGCTGGAGTCGATGGGGCTGGACTCCGTCATGATCCGCACCCTCGCCTCCCGGCTCAGCGCCGAGGTGGCACCGGTCGGGCCGGAGATGCTTTTCGGCCTGCGCGACCTGGACGAACTGGTCGACCACCTGGTCGCCGCCCAGGCAGTCCCCGTAGCGGCACCGGCCACACCGACGGTCCCGCCGGCACCGGCCGCAATGGCGGCCACGGTCGTCGCACCGTTGGCTCCGGCGGACCCGGCCGTCGTGTCAGCCGCCCTCGCCGTCCCCGCCGCCGCGCCGGCATCCGCCGCCGGCACGCGGCCGGCGCCGTCCACCGATGACCGCTTCGCGATCATCGGCATCAGCGGCCGCTACCCGCAGGCGCCCGACCTGGACGCCTTCTGGCAGAACCTGCTGAACGGCAAGGACACCGCCTCCGACCTGCCCACCGACCGCTGGCCGGACGCCGGCGGCGTCAACGCCCGGGGCCACTTCCTCGAAGGCGTAGACGCGTTCGACCCGACGTTCTTCGGACTGTCCGCCCACGACGGCACCCTGCTCGACCCGCAGGAACGGCTGTTTCTGGAGGTCGCCTGGGAGGCGCTGGAGGATGCCGGATACACCGGCTCGCGTCTGCACGACCTCGTCGCGCCGGACGGCGAGCGCCGCAGCGTCGGCGTCTTCGCCGGGATCACCTCCAGCGACTACAAGCTGCTGGGTGCCGAGCGCTGGGCAGCCGGACACCGGGAGATGCCCTCCGGGCACTACTGGAGCCTGCCCAACCGGCTGTCCTACCTGCTGGACCTGCGCGGTCCGAGCCAGCCGGTCGACACCGCCTGCTCGTCCTCCCTGGTCGCACTGCACCTCGCGCTCGACGCGCTCCGCCGCGGCGAGTGCGCGGCCGCTCTGGTCGGCGGGGTCAACCTGTACGTCCACCCCTCCCGGTTCCGGATGCTGCGCCAGTCCGGCTTCCTGGCCGACGACGGCCTGTGCCGCAGCTTCGGCGCCGACGGGGCCGGCTTCGGCCCGGGCGAGGGCGGCGGAGCCGTTTTGGTGAAACCGCTCGCCGCCGCCCTGGCCGACGGTGACACCGTGCACGCGGTGGTCCGCGGCAGCGCGGTCGCACACGGCGGGCGGACCAACGGCTTCACCGCGCCGAGCCCGTGGGCGCAGGCAAGGGTGCTCCGTGCCGCGCTGCGGGACTCCGGCACCGACCCGGCGACCGTCAACGTGATCGAGGCGCACGGCACCGGGACGGAACTCGGCGACCCGGTCGAGCTGGCCGGCCTCCAGGACGCGTACGGCTCCGGCCGCGTGCCCTGCTCGTTGGGGTCGGTCAAGTCCGCGGTGGGGCACGGCGAGTCGGCGGCCGGCATCGCCGCGCTGACCAAGGTGGTCCTCCAACTGCGCCACGGCGAGCTGGTCCCCACCCTGCACGCCGACCCGGTCAACCCGGGCCTTCGCCTGGAGGACACCCGCTTCGTCCTCCAGCACACCCCGGGCCGCTGGGAGCGACTGACCGGCGCGGACGGCAGCCCGCTGCCGCGACGGGCGGGCATCAGCTCCTTCGGCGCCGGCGGAGTCAACGCCCACGTCATCGTCGAGGAGTACCTGCCCGAGTCGCACGGCCGCGCGGCCGCCGCCGAGCCGGGCCGCCCGGAACTGGTCCTGCTCTCCGCCCCGACGCGGGAGCACCTGGCGGTCACCGCCGACCGCCTCGCGCGCCGGCTGGAGGGCCCGGAGGCGCCCGCCGACCTGCGGGCGGTGGCGTACAGCCTGCGCACCGGCCGGTCCGCCATGGATTGTCGCCTCGCCGTGGTGGCGACCGACACCGCCGGCCTGGCGGCCGCGCTCGGCGCCTTCGCCCGCTCGGCCGGCACCGGCGAGGGCGGGGAGTCCGCCGTGCGGTACGCCGACCTGCGGGACGGCCGCCGCGCCCATCGGGACCTGGACACGGTGCCGGAGACCACCGCGTTCCTCGCCGACCTGTGGCGCAACCGGCGCCTGCACCAGCTCGGCGAGCTCTGGCTGTCGGGCCTCGACATCGAGCGTGCCGCGCCGCGTGAGCCGGGCACCCGGCTGGTGCCGCTCCCGACGTCGGCGTTCCTGCGGCGCCGGCTCTGGATCACCGACCCGGTCACGGCGGACACCACGCCCACACCGGACCCCCTGCCCACACCGGTGTCCGCTCCGGCACCGGCTCCCGCCCCCCTGCCCGCGCCGACCACCACCCCGACCCCGGCAGCCGCGCCCGCCGTAGCGCCGGCCAGTTCCAAGGATGCGGTGACCGAGCAGTTGTCGCGCCTCGTCGCGGGCTTCGTACCCGACGCGGCGGGGCCGGTCGACCCCGACCGCACCCTGCTCGAACACGGCATCGACTCGATCAACCTGATGAACCTGCGCTTCGAGATCACCGAGCGGTTCGGGCGGACCCTGCCGCTCCAGTTGCTCAGCGAGTCGACCGTCCCCGCGCTCGCCGCCCACCTGTCCGCCGACCGTGCCCACGACCGGGCCTGAACGAGAGAGTTGGTGCCACGCCATGACCATCCAGAGCAACCCCGCCGACCGATACCACCCCTTCTCCCTCACCGAGGTCCAGGAGTCCTTCTACGTCGGCCGGACGGCGGGCGGGCACGCTGGCGGCACCCAGATCCACCTGGAGTTCGAGGCAGACCGCCTCGACCCGGCGCGGCTGCGGGAGAGCTGGAACCGCTGCGTCGCCGACACCGACATGCTCCGCGCCCACCTGCTGCCCGACGCCCGCCAGGCCGTCCTGGAGCAGGCGCCCGAGTACCAGTTCGAGATCCGCGACCTCACCGCAGTCGGCCGCGACGAGCAGCGCGCCTCACTGGAGCAGATGCGCCGGCAGTCCGCCGCCGCCATCGACCCGCACCGCTGGCCGCTGTTCGCCGTCGCCGCCGCCGAACTGCCGGGCGGGCGCACCAGGGTGATGCTCACCGTCGAGGAGCTGATCGCCGACGGCCCGAGCGTTTCGCTGCTGGTCCAGGACTGGTACGCGCGCTACGCGTTCGGTGAGGAGCCCGGCGTCCCGGAGATCTCCTTCCGCGACTACGCGCTCGCCACCGGCGGCCGTCGCCCCTCCGAGGAGTCCCTCGCGTACTGGCGGGACAAGCTCGGGGCCGTGGACTTCGGCCGGCCGCTGCCGCTCGCCCGCCCGGACGCCGATCCGGCGGCCGCCGCCGACGGCGAGCACCGGCGCATGACGCTCCACTTGGACCGCGAGCAGTGGGAGCGCGCCAAGGAGGCCGCCCGCGAGGCCCGGGCCACCCCGTCGGCGATGCTGCTGGCGCTGAACGCCGCTGCTGTTGGCACAGCCGGCAGCGGACCGCTCCCGCTGGTCCTCACCACCTACAACCGCCTCCCGCTCCACGCCGACGTGGCCCGCCTGGTCGGCCCGTTCCTGTCCACCTCCGTCTTCGTCGCCCCCGAGGCGGCCGGAACCATGGGCGAGCTGGTCTCCGAGGTCAGCGGCCAGCTCTGGCGCGACCTGGAGCACGGCGACGTCAGCGGGGTGCGCGCGCTGCGCGAACGCGCCCGCATCGAGCCCGGCCGCCGGGCGGTCCCGGTGCCGGTCGTTTTCACCAGCCTGCTCGGCAGCATCACCGACCAGCGCGCCGCCGACCCCGGCAACTGGGCCGCACTGGTCGACGTCGACGAATCCGCCACCCGCACCCCCGGCGTCCAGCTCGAGATGTGCGTCCAGGAGCGTGCGGGGCAGCTCCACGTGTCCTGGGACTACCTGCCCGGGGCGCTGGACGGCGCCGAGGTGCGGGCCGCCTTCGAGCGGCTCGGAGCCCTGCTGCGCCGGGTCGCGGAGCTCGGCCCGGCCGTGTGGAACACCGACCTGCCGACCACCATCGCGCCGGACGCCGGTACCGAGACCGTCAGCCAGGCGTCCTTCGGCACCGCCGGGCGACTGCCGCTGACCGAGGTGCAGTCGGCCTACCTGGTCGGGCGGCTCGGCACCCTCGGCGGCGCCACGGAGACCCGCGTCTACCAGGAGTTCCTCCTGGAGAACCACGATGCGGACACCCTGGAGGCGGCCTGGAACCGGCTGGTCGCCCACCACCCGATGCTGCGCGCGGCCGTCCACCAGGACGGCACCCTGGAGGTCGTCCCGGCCGTCCCCCACTACCGCATCACCCGGCACGACCTGACGGGTCTGCGACCCACCGAAGGGCCGGCCGCCGACGGCGGGTCCCCGGTCGAGCGGGCGCTCGCCGACACCGCCGCCCGGCTGCGCGGCGGGACCTTCCCCCTGGGCAGCCGGCCGATGTACGCCCTGGAGGCCAGCATCCTCCCGGACGGCACCACCGTCCTGCACGTCGTCCTGGACGCGCTGCTCGCCGACGCACGCTCCTTCGCCATGCTCTTCGGCCAGCTGTTCGCGCTGCACGACGGCGACTCGTCGGTGCTGGACGAGCCCGCCGACCCGGGCCCGTACCTGCGCGGCCTCGTCGCGCCCGGCCAGGACGGTCCGGCGGAGGCCGCCCGGCTCGCCTGGCGGGAGAAGTTCGCCGCTCTGCCCGGAGGCCCCCCGCTCCCCGACCCGGCCCCGCAGGCCGCCCGGCTGCACCGCCGCACGGACCTCGGGTCCTGGCGGCGCCTCACCGAGCGGGCCGCCGCCATCGGCGTCCCGGCCGACATGGTGCTGCTGACGGCTTACACCGACGAGCTGCGCCGCACGTTCGGCCCGGAGCCGTTCACCGTGACCGTGGTCTCCTGGGACCGGCCCGCCGGCCTGGCTCACGCGGACCGCATGGTTGCCGACTTCACCCAGCTGGCCTGGGTGGTGGTTGACGACACGCTGCCGGCCGACTTCGCGCAGCGGGCCCGCGAGCTGTGGGGCCGGGTCCGCGCCGACCTGGAGCGCGGCGAGCTCCGGCCCGGCCTGGCCGAGCTGCGAGGCCGGGTCTTCCGCTCCGGCGGCAGGCTGCGGCTGCCGGTGGTCTTCACCCGGGTACCCGAGATCGATCCCGCCCTGCACCCGCGCGGCGTACGGCTACGCGAGAGCCAGTCGCAGACCGCCCAGGTCGCGCTGGACCACGTCCCGCTGCTCGTCGGCGACGACCTGGTGGGCCAGTGGGACGCCGCCGAGGGCTGCCTCTCCGCCGACCGGCTGGACACCATGTTCGAGGGCTACACGCGCCGTATCCGCTCCTTCGTCGAGTCCGTCGAGTCCGTCGAGTCCGCGGGATCTGCCGGGTCCGCCGGCGCGCTGTCGCCGACCATGACCGGACTGCTCGCCGAGACGCTGTCCCGCCACCCCGACCGCCCGGCCGTCCACTGGGACGGGCGCGTCGTCGACTACCGCGAGCTCGACCACCGTACGGCCCAGCTGGCCCACCAGCTGATCGCCTCCGGGATCCGCCCGGGCGACCACGTCGCCGTGCACATGAACCGCTCCGACGACTTGGTGGTCGCGCTGGTCGGCATCGTGCGCGCCGGAGCCGTCTACGTCCCCGTCGACCCGGCCAACCCGCCGGAGCGGGTGCGCTACCTGCTGGAGGACAGCGGCGCGCGCGTGGTGGTCGCCGACGCGGCGCTCGCAGCTGTACCGGCCGCCGCCGGCGCGGTCGTCCTTTGCCAGGACCGCGACGAGGACCGGGCTCTGCTGGCGTCCCGCCCGGTGACGCCACCTCAGGTGGAGGTGGGCCCGGACGACCCCGTCTACACGATCTACACCTCGGGCACCACCGGCAAGCCGAAGGGCTGCCGCAACACCCACCGGGGCTTCGTCAACCGGGTCCGCTGGATGCAGGACCGCTTCCCGCTGGGCGCCGATGACCGGGTCGCCCAGAAGACCCCGTACGGCTTCGACGTCTCGGCCTGGGAGTTCTTCTGGCCGCTGCTGGCCGGGGCGTCCATCGTGGTCGCCCGGCCCGGCGGCCACGTCGACCCCGGCTATCTCGCCCGGCTGCTGCGCGACGAGCGGGTGACGGTCGCCCACTTCGTGCCCTCCGTGCTCGGCCTGTTCCTGCGTGACCGGGCGGCGTCGGATTGCGCGTCGCTGCGGTACGTCTTCGCCAGCGGCGAGGCGCTTCCGGTCGCGACCATGAAGCAGTTCTTCCAGGTCCTGCCGGGCGGCGCCGAGCTGCACAACCTTTACGGCCCGACCGAGGCCGCCATCGACGTGACCCACTGGGCGTGCCGCCCCGATTGGGACGAGCCCACCGTGCCGATCGGCCGGCCGATCGCCCGCACCCGCATCCACTTGGTGGACGAGCGGATGGCACGGGTCCCGGACGGCACGCCGGGCGAGATCGTCATCGGCGGGGCGGGCGTCGCACTCGGCTACCACGGCCGGCCCGAGCTCACCGCCGAGCGCTTCGTGGCGTCGCCGTTCGCCGACGACCCGTCACCACGCCTGTACCGCACCGGCGACTTGGGACAGCTCGGCCCGGACGGCGAGATCAGGTACCTCGGCCGGATCGACAGCCAGTTCAAGCTCCGCGGCCTGAGGATCGAGCCGGAGGAGGTCGAGGCCGCGCTCACCGACCTGCCCGGGGTGTCCGAGGCCCGGGTGCTCCCGGTCACCGACCCGGCCACGGGCGAGCAAATCCTGGCGGCGGTATGCGTCGAGGCCGACGGCACCCTGGCCCCGTCCGTCGGGCAGATGCGCCGCGACCTGGCCCGCTCCCTGCCGCCGTACCTCGTGCCGAACAGCTTCCGGTTCGTGGACCGCCTGCCGCTGACGGCCAACGGCAAGCTCGACCGCCCGGCCGCCACAGCCCTCTTCGACACCACCCCACCGACCGCTCCTGCCGCTCCGGTTCCCGCCGCTGCCGCCCTGGCTCCTGGCGCTGCTGCTGCAGCCCCCGCCGCCCCCCAGGCCCCCGCTCTCACCGGCCACCCGGCCCCCGCCATCGAGGAGGACCCCGTGTACGACCCCCGGCCCGGACGACCCGAGGAGGGGACTGCCGCGCTCGTGAAGGCGGCCGTCGCCGACTGCCTCCGGCTGGAGGCGGTCGACCTCGACGCCGACCTGTTCGACCTGGGCGCGACCTCGTTCACGATGATCCGGCTGGCCCAGGAGATCGAGCGGCTGACCGGTGTCGCCCTGTCCGTGGACGCCCTGATCAGCGGGCCGACCGTCACCGCGCTGCTGGCCGCCATCCGTGCCGGCCAGGCCGCCGACCGGACCGAGCCGGAGACGGCCGGAACGGCCGCCCCCACCGGTCCGGAGGCCGACGCGGCGGCCGTGGCGGGCCTGGCCGCCGGCCTGCTCGGCCTGGCGGAGGCCGACCCGGACACCGACCTGTTCGACCTGGGCGCGACCTCGTTCACGATGATCCGGCTGGCCCAGGAGCTCGCCGAGCGGTTCGGGGCGGACGTCCCGGTGGACGCCCTGATCCAGACACCCACCGCCCGCGGCATCGCCGCAAGCCTGGCCCCCGCTTCTTCCGCGCCGCAGGTCGCTTCCGCGCGGCAGGCACCCGCACCCGCTGCTCGTACCGACATCCGGATCGCCCTCGACCCGCAGGCCAAGGCTGCGTTCAAGGAGGCCAGGGTCGCCGAGCGCCGGCTGCCCGGGTCGCTGGCCCGGCTGCCGTTCCCGGCGGCCGGCCCGCAGGACCGGCGGGCGCTCTACGATGCCTCCGCCTTCCGCGAGTTCGCCGACGGGCCGCTGCCCGGCGACCGGCTCACCGAGCTGCTGGGCACCCTGGCCCGCGGCGAGCTCGACGGCCGGGCCAAGCACCGCTACCCGTCCGCAGGCGGCTTCTACCCGGTGCAGGTCTACCTGTACGTCAGGCCGGGCGCCGTGGAGGGCGTCGAAGGCGGCCTCTACTACCTGCACCCGGGCGAGCGCGCCCTGGTGGCGATCGACCCGCAGGCCCGCTTCGGCACCGACATCCACGTCTTCCACAACCGCGCCCTGGTGGACGCCTCCGCGTTCGGCGTCTTCCTGGTGTCCACCCCGGCGGCCATCGCGCCGGCGTACGGCGAGCGCAACGCCGCCCGGTTCTCGATGATCGAGGCGGGACACGTCGCCCAGCTGCTGCTGACCGCCGCCCCCGAGCGCGGCCTCGGCATGTGCGCGGTGGGGGAGATGGACTTCGGCGCGGTGCGCGGGCACTTCGGCCTTCAGGACGACCAGGAGCTGCTGGTCTCGCTGTGGGGCGGTGCCCTGTCCGGGCCGGCGCTGCGCCGCCGAGCCGAGCTGGTCACCGCCGAGCGGCCACAGGAGAGCGCGCCGGTGCCGTCCGGGCCGCGCCCGGTGGCCGTGGTCGGCTTCGCGGCCCGGCTGCCCGGGGCCGACGACCTGCGAGGGCTGGACGCGATGCTGGCGGCCGGCGACTCCGCTCTCGGCCCCGCCCCGGAGGAGCGCTGGGCTCCGCTCCGGAGCAACGCCCGGCGCGCCGGCGCCCGCGTCGGCGGCTACCTGGCCGACGTGACGGCCGTGGAGGTGGAGGAGTTCGGTCTCGCGGACGCCGAGGTGGCCGCCGTCGACCCGCAGGAGCGGCTGCTGCTGACGGTCACCCGACACTGCCTGGAGGATGCCGCGCTCACCCCCGAGCGGCTGTCGGAGACCGGACAGGTCGGTGTGTTCGTCGGGTCGATGTGGCAGGACCACGCGCTCTACGGGGTGGCGGCCCGGGCCGAGGGACAGACCGGCACCCACGCCACCCGCGGCGGGCTCGCGCACCGCATCTCACATGCGTTCGGCCTGACCGGCCCGAGCTTGGTGATCGACACCGGCTGCGTTTCCGGGCTCGCGGCCGTCGAGGCGGCCTTTCGGGCCGTCGCCGACGGCCGGTGCGAGGCGGCCGTCGCGGCCGGTAGCAACTTGGTGCTGCACCCGGACCACCTGGACGTGCTGTCCGAGCTGGGATTGGTCGCGGAGCAGGAGGACTCCTGCGCGTTCACCGACCGGGCCAGCGGCTGGCTGGTCGGGGAGGGTGTCGGCGCGGTCCTCCTCAAGCCGCTCGACCGTGCTCTGGAGGACGGCGACCCCGTTCACGCCGTGCTGCGCGGCGGCGCGCTCCTGCACTCGGGAACGACCCGCCAGTTCGGGATCCCGGACCCGCGCCGCCAGGAGCAGGTGATGCGGGCCGCGCTCGCCGACGCCCGGCTGACGGCCGGGGACATCGGCTACGTCGAGGCAGCGGCAGCCGGCGCGGCGCTGGCCGACGCGCTCGAGTACACCGCGCTGGGACGGCTGTTCGGCGCCGCCGGCGCTGACGACGGCGGTGCGAACGAGGCCGGGAACGGCGCCCGAGCGGGCCTCGGGCCCGTGCCGGTCGGCTCGGTCAAACCGAACACCGGCCACCTGGAGGCAGCCTCCGTCTTCGCCCAGCTCGGCAAGCTCATCGCCCAGTTCCGCCGGGACCGGCTCTACCCGACCCGACTCACCTCGGCCGCCAACCCGGCACTCGCCTCGTGCGGCGGATCCGTGGCCCTGGCCGGCCCGTCCGCCGACCGGTGGCGCACCGCGCCCGGCGGCACCCGACGGGCCCTGGTGAACGGCTTCGCGGGCGGCGGATCGTACGGCAGCCTCGTGGTCGAGGAGCCGCCGGCCGCCGCGACCGCAGGACCGGCCGACGCCGACACGGGTGCCAGCGAGGGGATCGAGGTCCTCGTACTGTCTGCGGACAGCCCGGAGAACCTGGCCCGCTGGGCCCGCTCCCTCGCGGAGGAACTGGACGCCGACCCCGGTCTCGCCCTCGCCGCCGTCGCCCGTACGCTGCGGGAAGGACGCCGGGCGCGACCTGTCCGCGGGGCGGTGGCCGCCGACCGCGGCCGGGCTGCCGGGGCGCTGCGCACCCTCGCCGAGCGCGTGCTGCGCGACGGCACCGGCGCCACCGTCGAGGCCGCCCGGACGACGGCGGACCAGCAGGCGCTGACGGCGGTCTGGTCGGCCGGCGGCGAGCTCCCGGTGCCCGCCGCGCCCGCCACGTCCGCCGTGCCGCGCCGCCGGGCGCTGCCGCCGGTGCCGCTGTCCATCCGCCGGGTGCCGCTCCCGGTGCCTGCCGCCGCAGCCCCGCGGCCGGAGAACGGGCAGCAGCCGGACGGCCCGACCGGGACCGGGCCGACGCCGTTCGAGCGGATGGCCGGCATCGTCGCCCAGGAGACCGGGGCGGTGCTGGACCGGCTCGCCCCCGCCGACGACCTGTTCGCGATGGGCGTCACCAGCCGCCAGCTGCTGCGGATCGCCGCCCGGGTGGCCGCCGACGGAGGCAGCGAACTCCCCCTGGAGTCGCTCTTCACCGCCCCGGACCTCGCAGCCCTGGCCGAGCTCGCCTTTCCCACAGCCGTACCCGCCTGAACCACCTCCCCCCGAGAAGGAAGCCAACGACGATGACTCGGATCTTTATGTTTCCCGGACAGGGAGCGCAGCGCGTCGGCATGGGCCGGACGCTTCTCGACCGCTTCCCTGACCTCGAACGCGAGGCCAGCGACACGCTCGGCTACAGCCTGCGCCGGCTGTGCCTGGAAGATCCCGAGGGCAGGCTCGGCAACACCCGCTACACCCAGCCCGCGATGTTCGCCGTGAACGCCCTCGCCCACCGCGCGGCCGTCGAGGACGGTGCCCGCCCCGACATCGCCATCGGCCACAGCCTGGGTGAGTACAACGCCTTGGAAGCCGCCGGGGTCTTCGGCTTCACCGACGGCCTGCGGCTGGTCGCCGCCCGCGCCGCGGCCATGGCCGAGGTGGGCGGCGGAGGGATGAGCGCGGTCGTCGGGCTCACCGAGACCAAGCTGCGCTTCCTGCTGCTGCGCGCCGGATTCGGAACGCTGGACCTCGCCAACCTCAACACCGCGAGCCAGACCGTGCTGGCCGGGCCGCTGGAGGACCTGGAGGAGGCAGGCCAGGTATTGGAGGACGCCGGCGCGCGCATGGTCCGCCGACTGGACGTCAGCGGCCCCTTCCACTCCCGGTACATGGCGCCCGCCGCCGCCGCGCTCGTCCCGCTGGTTCGGTCCGCTCGACTCCGCCCACCGGCCTTCCCCGTGATCGCCAACCGCACCGCGGAGCCGTACCGCGCAGAGCTGGCCGCGGACCTGCTGCTCCAGCAGATCGACCACCCCGTGCGCTGGCACGAGACCGTCCGCACCCTGCTCGACGAGCCTGACGCGGTGTTCACCGAGATCGGCGAGAGCACCGTGCTGACCAGCATGGTCCGGCAGATCAAGCGGGACGCCGAGCCCGCCCGCGCGGCCCGCCCGCGCCAGGCCGTCGCCTGAAGCGACGCCCACGCACCACACGAAGGAGACGCGATGACGAGCAACACCCTGAGGTTCCGCCCGCCGGCCGGAGCGGGCTACTGCCCCCGCCCGGTCCCGGGAGCGGCCTTGCGCCTGTTCCTGTTCCACCACGCCGGCGGCTCCCATCTGTTGTACCGCGACTGGATCGCGCACTTCCCCGCCGACTGGGAGATCCACCTGCTGGACGCCCCTGGTCGGGGCCGGCTGACCGACATGCCGGCCTGCGCCGACGCCGAACGGCTGGTGGACTTCTTCCACGACGAGATCGTGCTCGCGATGGACCGCCCGTTCGCATTCTTCGGCCACAGCATGGGCGGCCTGGCTGCCTACGAGCTCACCAACCGGCTGGCCGCTGAGGGGCTGCCGCTCCCCGCATGGCTCGGCCTGTCGGCCCGCGGCGCGCCGAGGCAGCCGGGCCCGGCCGACAACCGCCACCGCATGCCCGACGCAGAACTCCGCCACCACCTGGCCCGGATGGGCGGCACCCCGACCGAGGTCCTGGAGGACCCGGACATCTGGCAGCTGTTCGCACCAATGATCCGCAACGACCTGCGGCTGGTGGAGACCTGGAGCCCGCGGCCGCACACGCCGCCGCTGTCCGTTCCGCTGTCCGTCTTCGGCGGCGCCGACGACGTGGTGGTCTCGCCCGCGCGGCTGGCCGCCTGGCAGCAGCACGCCGAACGGTTCCTCGGCCTTCACCTCTTCGACGGCGACCACTTCTACTTCCGCGGCCGCCCCGCCGAGATGGTCCGGCTGATCACCGGACAGGTCCGGACCGCGACGGCGGGCCGCCCGGTGACGGGAGGTGCGCGATGAGCGCGCGGGCAGCCGAGGGCGCACGGCCGCCCGCCGACGGCGAGGTCCGGCTCTGGGTCTGCGCCAACGACGACCTCGGGCCGGGCACCGCCACCGCCCTGGCCGGCCACTGGCTGGACGAGCACGAACAGGCGACCGCGGACCGGTTCATCTTCGAGCGAGACCGCCGCCAGTACCTCGTGGCACACGTCCTCGTGCGGCGCCTGCTCTCGCTGGAGACCGGCGTCCCCGAGGCGCTGATCGAGCTGCGCAGGTCCGACCGTGGCCGGCCGTCCGTACGGCCGCCCGACGGCGGCTGGCCCACCGCCGAGGGCCCGCTGGACTTCAACCTCTCGCACGCCCACGGATACAATGCGATCGCCGTCGGCCGGGGCCGCCGGGTCGGGGTCGACGTCGAACGGCTCGACCGGGTGAACAGCCGCGCACTGGCCGGAATCGCCGAGAGCTTCACGCCCGGTGAGCGCGGCTGGCTGGCCCGGATACCCGCAGGCGAGGGGTACGACCGCACGGTGCTGCGCCTGTGGACGCTCAAGGAGGCCTATGCCAAGGCGCGCGGGCTCGGCCTCGGACTGCCCTTCGACTCGTTCGGCTTCGTGCTGTCCGAGAACGGCGAGGTGGCCGCGTTCGAACCGCCGGCCGACGACCCGTCGGGAACCTGGTGGCTGCTCGAACTCGAACCCGAGCCTGGGGTGCTGGTCTCCCTCGCGGTCGAGGACGGGGCCACCCCGATGACCGCGCTCCGGCTGCACACCGGCTTCCCCTGGCGGCCTTCCGCCTTGCGCGCGAGCATCCACCCCGGGAACCCCGTCCCGCTGCTCGCCCCCGGGACCCTGTCCGCCGCGCTCCCCCTCGCCGGGGCCGCGTCCCACCGAGCGCACCCCACCGAACTCCAGAGGAGCGTCGCATGATCGGAACCGCACGGGTGGCGGACGCGACCGTCCATCTCGGGGCCGACTCCGTGACCAGGATCCGCGGCGACCGCACCGTCCTCAACGGCATCTCGCTGACCGTCTCGGCCGGCGAACGCCTCGGCCTCATCGGGGACAACGGCGTCGGCAAGTCCACCCTGCTCCGGGTGCTGGCCGGCCTCGACGCCCCGGACGGCGGCCGGGTCCGGGCCGGCCTCGGCGGCGGCACCCCCGGCTACCTGTCCCAGGAACCCGACCTGCCCGCCGACTGGGACCTCGCCCGCTGCCTGGCCGAGGCCCGCCGCGAGATCGACCGGATCGCCGCGCGGATGCACGAGGTCGAGCAGCTGATGGCCGCGGCCGAGGACGCCGAGCTGGCCGCACTCCTCGACAAGTACGCCGCGCTCCAGGAGGACTTCGAAGCCCGTGACGGCTGGCGCTTCGAGGCCAGGGCGTTCGAGGTCTTCCAGGCGCTCGGCCTGCACCGACTGCCGTCCGACCGCCTGGCCGGGCAGCTTTCCGGCGGTGAGCGGGCCCGGCTCGGGCTTGCCCTGCTCGTCCTACAGGAGCCGCCCGCCCTGCTGCTGGACGAGCCCACCAACCACCTCGACGACGAGGCCGTCGAGTGGCTCGCTGGCTGGCTCCGCGAGTTCAGGGGACCCTGCCTGATCGCTTCCCACGACCGCGACCTGCTGGACGGCGCCGTCACCGGACTGCTGGACCTGGACGGACCGCGCGGGTCGGTCGTCCGCTACGGCGGAACCTACCGCGACTACGCCGCCGCGCAGGCCGCCGCCCGGCGGCGCTGGGAGGCGGACCACGAGAACTGGACGGAGTCGCTCGCCGCCGCCCGGCTCCGGCTCAACCGCTCCGACCGGGCCGCCGGGCACTACCGGCCGCCGCGCGACAACGCCAAGATGAACTACGACCTGCGCGGCGCAGGAGCCCAGGCGGCGGTGGCACGCACCGCCCGCGCCGCCAAGGAGGAGATCAGGCGGCTCGAACTCCAGGCGGTGCCGCGGCCGCCCGCCCCGCTGAGCTTCACCGCGGTCGGCCTCGCCGACCGGGCGGGCCGGGGAGCCTCGGAGCCTGGGCAGGAGGCCGGCCCGCTGATCGAGCTCAGGGACGTCCGCACGGCCCAGAGCATCCGGCTGCCCGAACTCGCCCTGACCGGCACCGACCGGTTGGTGGTCGCGGGGCCGAACGGGGCGGGCAAGTCGACGCTGCTGCGGATTCTCGCGGGGGAGTTGGAGCCCGAATCCGGCACCGTCGCCACCCGTCCGGGCGTACGGGTCGGCTACTTGCCCCAGGAGAGCGAATACCCGGCCGGCCGGGTCCCGCTGCTGCGCACGTACGCACAGGTGATCGCCGCGACCGAGGACGAGGCGGCGGAGCAGTTGCTGGAGCTGGGCCTGTTCCGCCCGGCCGATCTCCAGGTACCCGTCGGCGCGCTGAGCGCCGGTCAGCGCAGGCGGCTCGACCTGGCCAGGCTGGTGGCGATGCGTCCGCACGTCCTGCTGCTGGACGAGCCCACCAACCATCTGAGCCTGCCGCTGATCGAGGACCTGCAGACGGCGCTGGACGACTTCCCCGGCCCGGTGGTCACCGTCACGCACGACCGCCGGATGCGCAGGTCGGCAGGCCGGACGCTCCTGCTGGAGCGGGACTGAGCAGGAGCCGATGTCGGCCTCGTGCGGGCACGCGCCGCCGGGGCGCCGGCTGGGGGTCAGCGGGCGGCCGCGGTGCGGGCGGTGAGCTGGTCCATCCGGCGGGCCAGGTCCTCCTGCTCGCGGGTCAGGTTCTCCAACCGCCTGCGCAGTCGCGCCAGTTCGTCGCCGAGGTCGAGAACGACGGCCCCGCCCTGGGGGGCCGTCGCCGCAGCCCGCTGACCGGCGGTGCCGGGCCGCGGCGGGAGGGAGCGGACCACCGGCGCCGCCGAGCGCGCCGCAGTGGGGGCCGGCTGCTCGCGGCCGGGGCTGAGGATCGACCGGACCCGTCGACGCAGCGCCGCACCGGGTTCCACCCCGAGTTCATCGGCCAGCCGCGTCCGGGCCCGCTCGTAGGTGCCGAGTGCCTCCGCCTGCCGGCCGCAGCGGTGGAGGGCGACCATCAGTAGCTCGTAGAACCGCTCCCGCACCGGATTGTCACCGATGAGCTCCTCCAGCTCGCCCGTGATCTCGTGGTGCAGGCCCGCCCGCAGGCTGGCCTCGTAGAGCGTCTCCAGGGCCACCAGCCGGTTCTCCTCCAGCTGGGCGGCCTCCGCCAGGCAGATGTCCCCGCCGAGGCTGCCCTGCAACGCGGGCCCCCGCCACAGAGCGAGTGCCTGGCGCAGCAGGTGGACGGCCTGCTCGGGATCGGTGGCGATCACGGCCCGGCCCTGGGCGCACAGCCGGTGGAACCTGCCGGCGTCGGTCGCGTCCGGCCCGGTGTGCAGCTGGTAGCCCAGCGCGTGGGTGTCGATCCGCTCCTGACCGGTCGATCCGGCGTCCTCCAACAGCTTCCTGAGCCGGGCGACGTGAGCCTGGAGGGCGTTGGCCGGGTTCGCCGGCGGGTGTTCGCCCCACAACTCGTCGATCAGGCGGTGGTACGACAGCAGATGGCCGGCCTTCACGACCAGGGCGCCGAGCAGGACGCGCTGCTTGGAGCCCGTGGGTACGATCCGCAGACCGCGCCGCTCGTCGTGGATCTCTACAGGGCCGAGAATGCGGAACTGCATCTTTCCTCACCTATGCGTCCGGATGGGGTCGTGGGACGGGTGCCGGGGCGTCAGCGCGGGGAGTTCGGGTCAGCGAAACCGAGCGGGACGGCCGGGGTCCTGCCGCGGACCATGTCGGCGACGACCTCGCCGATCCCGGTCGCGTGCTTGAAGCCGTGGCTGTTGCACCCGCCCGCGACGACGATCCGCGGGTCGTGCCGCAGCGGGCCGAGGACGAACTGGCCGTCCGGGGTACGCGCGTACAGGTTGGCCGTGGCCCGCGAGGGGGTGTCGCCGAGGCCGGGCACGGCCGCCGGGAGGATGCGGGAGAGCACCGACCAGTCGGCGGGGGAGACCGAGCGGTCCATGTTCTCGGGGTCGACGACGCGGAAGTGGCGTCCGCCGTCCTCCAGCCCGAGCTTGACCTCGGTGCCGCCGGGCAGGGTGCCGTGGCCCCAGATCACGTTCCCGTCGGCGAGCTCACGCATGAACACCGGAAGCCGCTCCAGGGTGAACCGCGGATCGGGCTCGGTCGGGGTGAACCAGGTCGTGGGCATCCGCAGCACGTCGAGGGGGAGCCCCGGCACCAGCTGGGACAGCCACGGTCCCGCGGCCACCACCACCCGGGCCACGCGCAGCGTCCGCAACGCGGTGCGCACCACGATGCCGTCGTCGCCGGGTTCGATCGCGGTGACCCGGGTGTCGGTGACCACGCGGGCCCCGGCCGCCCGGGCCGCCTCGACCGCCGCGGCGATGGTTTGCTCGGGGTAGGTCAGTCCGCCGGCCGGCTCCAGCACGCCCACGTGGTCGTCCGGCAGCCCGGCATGCGCGGGGACCCGCTCGCGCATGGCGGTCGGGTCGAGCAGCTCGACGTCCAGCCGATGCTCGCGGGCCGCCCGCAGCGCGCCGCCGACGATCCGCCCGCCCGGCGGGCCGATCAGCATGGCCCCGGTCCGCTCCATCAACACCCGGCCAGTCTGCTCCTCCAGCTCGGCCCACAGCTCCCGCGAGCGCTGCGCGAGCGGGACCAGGCCCGGGTGCTCCAGGCAGGCGGTGCGGAACATGCGGCTCTCGCCGTACGAGGAACCGTGCACGTTGCCGATGCCGTAGCGGTCGATGCCGATGACGTCGACCTCGTGCCGGGCCAGCTGCCACAGGGCGCAGGCGCCCCAGGCGCCCAGCCCCACGACGGCGGCCTCGGCGTCCAGGCCGGTAGCTGTACGGGCCATGTCCCCTTCTCCTCTTCTCCTCGTGTCCGTCTCGGGTCGCGATGTGCTCCGGTGCGGCCCCGCCGGCGCGTGCTGCCGCCGGCGGGGCCGGCGGGGCCGGTGGGTCCGCTCAGCCCGCCGCCGGCATCGCGGCGGCCTCCGCCCCGGCGGCCGCACCGGCCCGGCCGGTGAAGAAGGGGGCGACCTGCAGGGCGAACAGCTCCATGGCCCGCGCGGCCCGCTCGAACGGCAGGTGGC
Source organism: Streptomyces sp. NBC_01294 (assembly GCF_035917235.1). Taxonomy (NCBI): domain Bacteria; kingdom Bacillati; phylum Actinomycetota; class Actinomycetes; order Kitasatosporales; family Streptomycetaceae; genus Streptomyces; species Streptomyces sp. NBC_01294. Next base: position 83,822 of record NZ_CP108424.1, on the reverse strand, counting down.
CGGGGCTGAACTGGAGGCTCAGGCACAGGTCCGACCCGTACTCGGCGGCGATCTCCCGGACCTGCTCGGTGACGTCCTGCGGGGTGCCGGCGAGGACCTTGCCGTCGGCGAGCGCCCGGTCGAAGTCGTAACTGCGGGCCTTCTCCACGAACCGCTCGTAGCCGGGGTACTGGCTGCTGCGGGTGTGGGCCCAGGACGAGACCGCCTCGGCCATCCGGGACACGTAGTTCTGCTCGTGCTCGCGGGCGTCCGCCAGCGCCAGGCCGCGGTCCTCGGACACGTAGCAGGTGTACTTCACCTGGATCCGCCCGCCGCCCGGGTGCCCGGCGGCGGCGCGCGCCTGCCGGTAGCCCTCGATCATCTCCTTCAGGCCCTGACGGGTGGTCACCGAGGGCACGACCTGGAGGTGGTGGCCGGCCCGGCCAGCCGCCGCGCAGGAGTCCGAACTGCTGGCGGAGGCGACAAACACCGGCGGGTGGGGCTGCTGGTAGGGACGGGGGAAGCCGGTGAAGGGCCCGAACCGGTGAACGGTGCCCTCGAAGACCGTGTTCTCCTCGGTCCACAGCGCGATGCAGGCCGCGATGCCGTCGTCGAACCGGGCGCGGCTCTCCTCGATCGGCACGCCGAAGGCCTCGAACTCGTCGGGCAGGAACGCCCGTCCGAAGCCGACGTCGAGGCGGCCGTGCGAGAGGTTGTCGAGCATCGCCAGGGTGGCGGCGAGCTTGACGGGGTGGGTGAAGGCGGCGATGACGGCGCCGGTCGCGAGCCGGATGCGGCTGGTCCGCGCGGCGGCGGCGGCCAGGAAGGCCACCGGATCGGGGCTGTAGCCGCCGTACGGGGAGCCGTAGTGCTCGACGATCTGTACGTGCTCATAGCCGAGCGACTCGGCCAGTTCGACCAGCCGAAGACTTTCGGCGTAATACTCGGCGGCAGTCTTCCGTTCCGGGTCCACGACCGGGAAGAAATTGACTCCGAATTCCATGACGGCTCCGTCCGAAGGTCCGATGCGGGGGCACTGGGTAAATGGGGCGAGATGATCGGTGAATGCACCCGGGGAGCAGAACGATAACCGGGCGGGCGGCCGCGGCCGGATTTTTGCGACCGCCCTCCCAGCGGGATTCCAACGGCTCTCAAGCGAGCGTGGGGCGCGGCCCTCCGCGCCGGGGGTGGCGGGGGCCGTTCAGCGGGCTGCCGCGCGGTCGGCCGCGGACAGCGCCCGCCACCAGGCGTCCACTGTCGGCGTGGCGATGAGCTCGGGGAACGTGACCTCGACGCCGCTCTGCTGACAGAGGCTCACGACCTGCATGACCGCGATCGAGTGCAGGCCGTAGTCGACGAGGTCCTCGTCGTCGCCCGGCATCTCGTCGGGGGTCAGTCCCATGCTGTCGGCGATCAGGGAGCGCAGTATTTCTTTGGTCATGGGCGGGTTCTCGGATGCGGTGTTCATGGCCAGGAAACGTAGCATCAGAAATGCCCCGACGAAATCCCCTCTGCGGCTCCTGGATTTCCTGCTGGGACGTTATTGGTGAAGCGCTTGAAAAGCGCTTGAGAAACCGGCACCGGCGGCTCGTCGGCGGCTACCTTCTGCTCTCGGGAGGACGCCCGCACAGTGCGGCGTCCCCCGGAACACGGACACCGCAGACGTTGGGAGTGAGGATGGAACGGCGAGCACAGGGCTGGCCCGCATCCAGTGGGACCGCCGCGCTGCGGGTTCTGCCCGGCGGAGCCGAGCCGGCCCGGCCCCGCGGCAGCCGGCACACCCTCCTGCCCCCGCTCGCGGACCGGGCCGCGCCGCCCGCCGCGTACCGGTGGGCGCCGGCCCACCACGACCTCGTTCTGCCCGAGGAGTCCGCGCCCGACGGCGCGGACACCGTCCGGGTCTTCCTGCTGGGGCCCGACGCGCTCGCCCGGGCCGGCCTCCGCGCCCTGCTGGAGAGCCAGCCGGGGGTCGTGGTCGCGGCCGAGGGCGAACCCGGCCCCCGGGCCCTGGCGGATCTGAGGATCAGCTGCCCCGACGTCATGGTGCTCCACGGGATGCCGGACCCGCAGCTGATCGGGCTGCCCGGAAGCCAGGACCTCGGCGGGACACCGATGTTGGCCGTCGGTGGCCCGGAGCCGGCCGAACCCGGCCCCCATCTGAACGGCTGCCTCCCCGCCACGGTGTCGCCCGCAGACCTCGCCGCCGCGGTGCGGATGGCCGCCGCCGGCTACCACCTCGGCCGCCGGCCGTCCCTGCGGACGGCCGACGACGACGGAGGCTTCCGCCGCGCCGAGGTCTCCGACGTCGACCCCGCCGACCTGACGGCCCGGGAGACCGAGGTGCTGGACCTGATCGCCCGCGGCCTGTCCAACGCGGAGATCGCCGGCGAGCTGATGCTCTCGGAGCACACCGTCAAGTCCCACGTGCAGAACCTGCTGGGCAAGCTCCGGCTGCGCAGCCGCGTCCAGGCGGTGGTCTACGCGTACGAGACCGGGCTGCGGCGGACCCGCTGACCGCCCGTCGGACACACCCGGGCACGTCAGGCGCGTCAGCCGTCCGTCAAGCGCCCGGGTCAGCATGCATTTCGATCTCGTCGACCCCAGTGGTCGGCTGCGCCTGCCCCCGGCCCGTCGGGCCGCGGCGGCCGGCTCGACAGGAGGGGAAGAGATGAGTGGTGCCAAGGTCGCGTCCATGGCCCTCACCGACGCACAGCTCGGTGTCTGGTTCGCCCAGGCCAGGGACCCGCACAGCACGGCGTTCAACACCGGCGAGTACGTCGAGCTGACGGGCCCGCTGGACGGCGGGCGGTTCACCGCGGCCGTGCGCGCCGCGGTCGAGGCCACCGAGGCCCTGCGGCTGCGCTTCCACACCCGCGCCGACGGCGAGGTACGCCAGCGGGTCGTCCCCGCGGACGAGCTGGCCTGGGAGCTACGCCACGTCGACGTCAGCGCCGAACCCGACCCGGAGGCCGCCACCGACGACCTGATCCGCCAGCAGCTGGCCGCCCCGATGGCGGTCGACGGCGAAGGACCGCTGTTCGACCAGGTCCTGTTCACCCTCGGCCCCGGCCGCCACCGCTGGTTCCAGCAGATCCACCACCTGCTGCTCGACGGCTACGGGCTGCGCCTGGTGGCCCGGCGCGTCGCCGACGCGTACAACGGCGCGGGCACGCCGGCCGAGGCGGACGACCTCGCCGCCCTGGTCGAGGCCGAGAGCGCCTACCGCGCTTCGCGCGGCCACGCCCGCGACCGCGCGTACTGGCTCACCTCCTGGGCGGACCGCCCGGAGGCACCCGCCCTGGGCACGGGACTCGGCACCGGCCCCGGCGCCCGCGACGACGCCCCGGTGGCCGACGAAGGCGGTGCCGCGCCACTGCGCCGCACTGTGTTCCTGCCCGCGGCCATCCGGGAGGGCCTGGACGCGCTCGGCCGCACCGCGCAGACCGGCTGGCAGGTGGCTGCGCTGGCCGCCGTCGCCCTCTACGCCCGGCGCCTGACCGGCGCCGGGGAGGCCGTGCTCGGTCTCCCGGTCACCAACCGGCGCTCCGGAACAGCCCGCCGCACCCCCGCCATGCTCGCCAACGTGCCGCCGCTGCGGGTGCCCGTCCAGCCCGGCACCGACCTCACCGGCCTGGTCGCCGAGGTCCGCGACCGGGTCGCCGAGGTGCTGCGCCACCAGGGCTACCCGTACGCCGAACTCCGCCGCGAACTGGGGCTGCTGGCGCAGGACCGCCCCCTGCACTCGATCGTTGCCAACATCATGCCGTTCGACCACGGCCTGGACTTCGAAGGCACCGAGGCGCAGGTTCACCCGGTGTCGACCGGCCCCGTCGAGGACCTCAAGTTCTCGGTATACGAGCGCCCCGGCGGTGCCGGTCTGCGGATCGACGTCGAAGCCGACCCCCTGCGCCACCGCGCGGAGGAGGTCGCCGCACACTTGGCCCGCCTCACCGCCCTGCTGCAGTCCTTCGCCACCGCCGACCCCGCGCTGCCCAGCGGCCGGCTGGACGTCCTCGCCCCGGGCGAGCACCCGCAGGCCGCCGTCGAGCCGTCCGCGTCCGAGCCGTGCGCCGTCGAGCCGTCCGCCCCGAACCGTCCCGCCGCGCTGCCCACCCTGTTCGAGGCGCAGGCCGCCCGCACCCCGGAGGCCGTCGCTGTCGTCGACGGCGACTGGCAGCTCACCTACCGCGAACTCGACGCCAGGGCCAACCGCCTCGCCCACCTGCTCACGGCCCGCGGCGCCGGCCCCGAGCGGACCGTCGCGCTCGCCCTGCCGCGCTCCGCTGACCTGGTCGTCGCCCTGCTCGCGGTGGTCAAGACCGGCGCCGCCTACTTGCCGCTGGACCCGGACTACCCGGCCGAGCGGCTGGCGTACATGCTGGCCGACGCCGGCCCGTCCGTGATCCTCGCGACGGCCGCCGCCCCGGTCACCGCCCCCGACGGCACGGCCCTGGTCCTCCTCGACGACGAGCCGCAGGCCGGCCTGCCGGACACCGCCCCGCGCACGGAATACGACCCACGCCACCCCGCGTACGTCATCTACACCTCCGGCTCCACCGGCCGGCCCAAGGGCGTGGTCGTCACCCACCACAACGTGGTGCGGCTGTTCACCGCCGCGCAGCGGCACTTCGGCTTCGGCCCCGCAGACGTGTGGACGCTGTTCCACTCCTACGCCTTCGACTTCTCCGTGTGGGAGATCTGGGGCCCGCTGCTGCACGGCGGCCGCCTGGTCGTCGTCCCGTACTCCGTCAGCCGTTCCCCCGGAGCCTTCCTCGACCTGCTGGCCGAGCAGCGGGTCACTGTACTCAACCAGACGCCGTCCGCCTTCTACCAGCTGATCGAGGCCGACCGGGAGCGGCCGCGGCCCACCGCCCTGCCCGCCCTGCGGCACGTCATCTTCGGCGGCGAGGCTCTGGACGCGTCCCGGCTCGGCGGCTGGTACGAGCGCCACGGCCACACCGCGGTGCTGTCCAACATGTACGGGATCACCGAGACCACCGTGCACGTCACCCACACCGCCCTCGACGGACCGGACGGCGCCCCCGGCTCCGTCGGCGCGCCTCTCGCAGACCTCCGCGCCCACGTGCTGGACGGCGCGCTGCGCCCCGTGCCCCCCGGCGTCACCGGCGAGCTGTACGTCGCGGGCCCCGGCCTCGCCCGCGGCTACCTCGGCCGCCCCGCCCTCACCGCCGAGCGGTTCGTCGCCGACCCCTTCGCGCCCGCCGACGACACCGGCGCACGCATGTACCGCACCGGCGACCTGGTCCGCCGCCGCGCCGACGGCACCCTGGAGTACGTCGGCCGCGCCGACCACCAGGTGAAGATCCGCGGTTTCCGCATCGAACTCGGCGAGATCGAGGCGGCGCTCGCCGCACTGCCGTCGGTGGCCCACGCCGCGGTGACCGCCCGCGAGGACACCCCGGGCGACCGACGGCTCGCGGCGTACGCCGTCCCGGCCGACGGCGTCCCGGCCGACCCGGCCGCCTGGCGCCGCGAGCTCGCCGCCGTACTGCCCGCACACCAGCTGCCGGCCTCGTTCACCCCGCTCGACGCGATCCCGCTCACCGTCAACGGCAAGCTCGACCGCGCCGCCCTGCCCGCCCCGGCCGCCGCCGCGGCGGAAGGCACACAGGAAGCCTCCGCCGGGCCGCTGGAGGAACTGCTGTGCGGCCTGTTCGCACGCGCCCTGGGCGTTCCCGAGGTCGGGCCGCGGGGCGACTTCTTCGCCCTCGGCGGGCACTCGGTGAGCGCCAACCGGCTGCTCTCCGCCGCCCGCTGCGAACTCGGCGTCGAGCTGACCATCCAGGACCTCTTCGAACGACCCACCCCCGCCGGCCTCGCCCGGCTCGCCCGGGGCGCCGACACCGCCCGCCCGCGACTGCGGCCCGCCGGCGACCTGGACGGACCGGCCGTCCTCTCGCCCGCCCAGCAGCGCATGTGGGTGATACGCGAGGTCGAGGGCCGCGCCCCGACGTACAACATGCCGCTGGCGTTGCGGCTCACCGGCGCACTGGACCGCGGCGCGATGCAAGCCGCCCTCGGCGACCTGATCGGCCGCCACGACACCCTGCGCACGATCTGCCCGGCCGGACCGGACGGCCCGCTGCCCCGGGTGCTGCCGCTCGACGACGTCCCGCCGTGGCTGTCCGAGACCGAGGTGGCCGAATCGGATCTGGCGCAGGCCCTCACCTCGGCCGCGCGCGAGCCGTTCGACCTCGACACGCAGATCCCGCTGCGCGCCCACCTGTTCACACTGGCCCCCGGCGAGCACGTCCTGCTGCTGGTTCTGCACCACATCGCCGGGGACGGCTGGTCGCTGCGCCCGCTCTTCGGCGACCTCGCCGCCGCCTACGACGCCCGCTCCACGGGCACAGCACCCCGCCTGGAGCCGCTGCCCGTCACCTACCGGGACTTCGCGCTCTGGCAGCGCGAACTGCTCGGCGACGAGAGCGACCCGGCCTCACTGGGCGCCCGCCAGCTCGACCACTGGCACACCGCGCTGGCCGGCCTGCCCGACCAGCTCCAGCTCCCCTACGACCGCCCTCGCCCGCCGGTCGCCCGGCACCGCGGCGGCTCGGTGCCGCTGACCATCGGCCCCGCGCTGCACGCGCAGCTCGACAGGCTCGCCCGCACCGGCGGCGCCACCGTCCACATGGTCCTCCAGGCCGCCCTGGCCGCAGTGCTCACCAGGCTCGGCGCCGGCACCGACATCCCGATCGGCTGCCCGACCGCCGGCCGGGACGAGGAGGCCCTCGACGGGCTCGTCGGCTTCTTCGTCAACCCTGTCGTGGTCCGCGCCGACACCTCCGGCGACCCGGCCTTCGCCGAACTCCTCACCCGCATACGCACCACCGCGCTGGCCGCCTACACCCACCAGGACGTGCCCTTCGACCGCGTGGTGGAGCGCCTCCAGCCGGCCCGCTCCGCCGCCCGACACCCGCTGTTCCAGGTGGTGCTCTCGTACCAGGAGTCCGAGGCCCGGCCGCGGCTGGCCGGACTCGCCGTGCGTCGCGAACCGGTCGACTTCGGCGTCGCCAAGTTCGACCTCACCTTCAACCTGGTCGAGCACCGCGACGACGCGGGTGCCCCCGACGGCATCCACGGCGACCTCGAATTCGACCTCGACCTGTTCGACCCCGCGACCGCGCAGGCAGTCGCCCGCCGGCTGCTGTCCCTGCTGCAGGCCGTCGCCGCCGGCCCCGAACTGCCGATCAGCCGGTTCGACCTGGTCGATGACGTCGAGCGGGCCATGCTGCGCCGGTGGAACGACACCGCCGCCCCGGTCCCGGACACCGGCCTCGCCGAGCTGTTCACCGCCCAAGCGCGCCGCACCCCCGACGCGACGGCCCTGGTGGCCGGCGGCACCGAGCTGACCTACGCCCAGCTTGACGCGCGGGCCGGCGCCCTCGCCGCCCGGCTCACCGCCCTGGGCATCGGCCCGGAGAGCCCCGTCGCCGTGCTCCAGGAACGCTCTGCGGACCTGGTGGTGTCCCTCCTGGCCGTACTGCGGGCCGGCGGCTTCTACGTCCCGCTCAACCACCGGAACCCGGCCTCTCGGATGAGCCAGATCATGACCATGGCCGGGGCCCGGGTTCTGCTGACCGACCGGGCCGCACACGAAAGGCACCGCTGCCACGAATGGGCCGGGCAGGCCGAGGTGGTCGTCGTGGACGATCCCGCGCCCGCGTCGGCGCCCGCCCCCGCCGCGGTCGTCCCGAGCCACCCCGACCGGCTGGCATACGTGATGTACACCTCCGGCTCCACCGGCACGCCCAAGGGCGTCGCCATCACCCACCGAGACGTCGCCGTGCTCGCCGCCGACCGCTGCTGGCGCACCGGTAACCAGCAGCGGGTACTGCTGCACTCCCCGTACTCGTTCGACACCTCCCAGTACGAGTTGTGGGTGCCGCTGCTGTCCGGCGGGACCGTCGTGGTCGCCCCGCCCGGGGACCTCGACACCGCCGCCCTCCGCGAGGCCGTCACGCGCGGACGGGTCACCGGCATGTGGCTCACCTCCGGGCTGTTCAACCTGCTCGCCGAGGAGAGCCCCGAATGCTTCCGCGGCGTGCGCGAGGTGTGGACCGGAGGCGACGTGGTGTCGCCCGCTGCCGTCACCCGGGTCCTGGCTGCCTCCCCGGACACGCTGGTCGTCGACGGCTACGGCCCGACCGAGACCACGACCTTCGCCACCCACCACTTCATGCGCGCCCCGTGGACCGAGGAGACCACCGTCCCGATCGGCAGCCCCCTCGACAACACCACCTGCCACGTCCTCGACCAGCGGCTGCGCCCCGTGCCGCCGGGAGTCACCGGCGAGCTCTACATCGGCGGCTCCCGTCTCGCCCGCGGCTACCTCGGCCGCCCCGACGCCACCGCCGAACGGTTCGTCGCCGACCCGTCCGGTACGCCCGGCGCACGCATGTACCGCACCGGCGACCTGGTGCGCCGCCGCGCCGACGGCATCCTGGAGTTCCTCGGCCGCGCCGACCACCAGGTCAAGGTCCGCGGCTTCCGCATCGAACTCGGCGAGATCGAGTCCGTCCTCGGCCGCCACCCCACCGTCGCGCAGAGCGCCGTACTGGTACGCGAGGACCGCCCCGGCGACAAGCGGGTCACCGCCTACGTGGTGCCCGCCGCGGCAGCCGCGGCCAACGCCGGCGAACTGCGCCGGCACGTCGCCGCGTCCCTGCCCGACTACATGGTCCCGGCCGCCGTCGTCCTGCTGGACCGGCTGCCCCTGACCCCCAACGGCAAGCTCGACCGCCGGCAGTTGCCCGTCCCCGAGTTCGCCCCCGCAGGCGACCACCGGGCCCCGGCCGGCCCCCGCGAGGAACTGCTCGCCGGCCTGTTCGCCGGCGTCCTCGGCCTGGAGCAGGTCGGTACCCACGACAGCTTCTTCGACCTGGGAGGCGACAGCATCATGGCGATCCAGCTGGTCGGCCGCGCCCGCCGGTCCGGCCTGCTGCTCTCGCCCGCTCAGGTCTTCGAGCACAAGACCGTCGCCGCCCTGGCCGGCGTCGCCACCGCGACGGCCGACAGCGAGCCGGCCCCCGGCACCGCACCGGCGGACGACCAGGCCTGGGGCGACGTACCGCTCACCCCGGTCATGCACTGGCTGCACGAACGCGGCGGCCCCGTCGAGGCGTTCAGCCAGTCCCTGCTCATCCGGGTGCCGGCCGGGCTCGGCGAGCAGCGCCTGGCCACCGCCCTGCGCGCCCTCGCCGACCAGCACGACATGCTGCGCGCGGTCCTGTCCGCCGACCCGGACAGCGGTTGGCGGCTGCGCATCGACCCGCCCGGCGGCGGCAGCGCTGACGACTGGGCCCGCAGGGTCGACACCGCCGGCCACACCGACGACGCACTGCGCACCCTGATCACCACTGAGGCGGCCGCCGCACGTAGCCGGCTCGACCCCTGGTCGGGCGTGATGGGACAGGCCGTCTGGTTCGACGCCGGCCAGAAGCGGTCCGGACGCCTGCTGCTCACCCTCCACCACCTGGTGGTCGACGGCGTGTCCTGGCGCATCCTGCTGCCCGACTTGGAGGCCGCCTGGCAGGCCGCGACCGGGGACACCGCCCCGCGCCCGGCTCCCGCCGGAACCTCCTTCCGTAGCTGGGCCCGGCACCTGGCCGCCGAGGCCGCCCGTCCCGCCCGCACCGCCGAACTCGACCTGTGGACCAGCCGCCTGGCGGCGCCCGCCCTGCCCGTCACCGACCGGCCGCTCGACCCCGCCCGGGACACCTCCGCCACCGCACGCAGCCTCACCCTGACCCTTCCGGCGGCCGCCACCGAACCCCTGCTCACCACCGTGCCCGCCACGTTCCACGCCAAGGTCGACGACGTCCTGCTCACCGCCTTCGCGCTGGCCGTCGCCGATTGGCGGGCCCGCCGCGGTCTTGGCGACGCGTCAGCCGTCCTGCTCGACCTGGAGGGCCACGGCCGCGAACCAGGCGACAGCGGCGCCGATCTGTCCCGCACCGTCGGCTGGTTCACCAGCCTCTACCCCGTATGCCTCGACGTCGGCCCGCTCGATCGCCGCGACGCTCTGTCCGGCGGCCCCGCGGCCGGACAGGCCGTCAAACGCGTCAAGGAACAGCTGCGGGCACTTCCCGACGGCGGCCTCGGCCACGGCCTCCTGCGCCACCTGAACGCCGAGACCGCGCCGCTCCTGGCCACACTGCCGACGCCCGACCTCGGCTTCAACTACCTGGGCCGCTTCCAGGAGCCGGACGGGCTGGACGCCGAATGGACCGTCACCCCCGACGCCGAATCCCTCGGCGAGGGCACCGACCCCGGACTGCCGATGGCCCACGGCGTCGAGGTGAACGCCCTCACCCTGGACGGCCCCGGCGGCCCCCGCCTGACCGCCACTTGGAGCTGGCCGCAACACCTGCTCGACGAGGGCTCCGTACGCGACCTCGGACAGGGCTGGTTCCGCGCCCTCGAAGCCCTCACCGCCCACGCCGAGCGCCCCGACGCCGGCGGGCACACCCCGTCCGACCTCTCCCTGGTCTCCCTGAACCAGGCCCAGATCGACCGACTCGAAGCCATGTGGAAGGTTGCCCGATGATCCAGAACGGCCTCGCCGACGTCCTGCCGCTGTCGCCGCTTCAGGAGGGGCTCCTGTTCCAGGTCCAGTACGACCCGGACGGAGTGGACGTCTACAACGTCCAGATGGTCCTCGAACTGCGCGGCCCGCTCGACACGGACGGCTTGCGGGCCGCCGTCCAGGGCCTGCTGCGCCGCCACCCCAACCTGCGGGCTGGCTTCTGGCAGCAGGACATGGACCAGCCCGTCCAGTTCGTGCCGCACCACGTCGACCCCGAATGGCAGGAGCTCGACCTCACCGCCCTCGACCCGGCCGCCCGCGAGGACGCGCTCGCTCGGTTCGTCGCCGAGGACCGCGCCCGCCGCTTCGACCCCGCCAAGCCGCCGCTGCTGCGCCTGAGCCTGGCCGCGCTCGGCCCCGACCACCACACCCTCGTGCTGACCACCCACCACCTCCTGATGGACGGCTGGTCGATGCCGCTGATGGTGCGCGAGCTGTTCCAGCTGTACGAACGCGGCGGCGACGACCGCGGCATGCCCGCCGCACCCCCGTACCGCACCTACCTGGCCTGGCTGGCCGGACGCGACCAGGACGCCGCCCGCGAGGCGTGGCGCGGCTACCTGGCGGGCCTGGAAGCCCCGACCCTGGTCGGCAGGTCCGGCAGGGACACAGCCGCCCCCTCAGAGCTGCCCGGCCAGTTCTGGTACGAGCTGGACGCCCCCGCGTCGGCCGCGCTGGCCGCCGCCGCCCGCTCCCGCGGCCTGACCCTGAACACCGTCGTGCAGGGCGCCTGGGCGGTGCTGGTCGGCCACCTGCTGGGCCGCGACGACGTGGTCCTCGGCGCGACCATGGCCAACCGCCCGCCCGAGATCCCCGGCATCGAGTCCACCATCGGCATGTTCATCAACACCCTGCCGGTCCGCGTGGCACTGCGCCCCGCCGAGCCGTTCGCCGACCTGCTCGCCCGGGTCCAGCGCGAGCAGGCCGCGCTCATCGAGCACCGGCACATGTCGCTCGCCGAGATCCAGCGGACCGCCGGCCACGGCGAACTCTTCGACTCCGCGGTCGTGTTCGAGAACTACCCGCTCGACCCGGCCGTCCTGCGCGCCGAGAGCCGCGGCCTGCGGCTGGCCGACTTCCAGGTCGGCGACGCCACCCACTTCGCCCTGACCCTGCTCGCCATCCCGGGCGAGCGGATCCGCTTCCGCCTCGACCACCGCGCCGACGTGCTGGACGCCGCCGGCGCCCGCACCCTGCTGGAGCGGCTGGAGCAGCTCCTCGCCGGCTTTGCCGCCGACCCCGACCGCCCGGTGGGCAGGCTCGGACTGCTCTCCGCCGCCGAGCACCACCAGGTCGTCGAGGGCTGGAACGCGACCGGCCGCGCCGTGTCCGACCGCACCCTGCCCGAGCTGTTCGAGGAGCAGGCCGCCCGGACCCCGCAGGCCACTGCCCTCGCCTTCGAGGGCCGCACCGTCGACTACGCCGACCTGAACGCCCGCGCCAACCGGCTCGCCCGCCGGCTGGCCGCCCGCGGCGCCGGACCGGAGCGGACCGTCGCGCTGCGCATGCCCCGCTCCGTCGACCTGTACGTCGCCGTGCTGGCCGTGCTCAAGACCGGTGCCGCCTACCTGCCCATCGACCCCGAGTACCCGGCCGACCGGATCGCCGCCATGCTGGAGGACGCCCGTCCGGCCCTGATCCTCACCGAGGACGACGTCGCCGAAGACCTCGCCGAGGACCTCTCCGGCCTCCCCGACGGCAACCTGACCGACGCCGAGCGGACGGCGCCGCTGACCCCGGCCCACCCGGCGTACGTCATCTACACCTCCGGCTCCACCGGCCGCCCCAAGGCCGTCGTCATGCCCGGCGCCGCCGTCGTCAACCTGCTCGCCTGGCACCGCCGGCAGATCCCCGCCGACGCCGGCACCACCGTCGCACAGTTCGCGTCGCTCAGCTTCGACGTGGCCGCCCAGGAGATCCTCTCCGCCCTGCTGTACGGCGCCACCCTCGCCGTCCCCACCGACGCGGTACGCCGAGACGCCGACGCGTTCGCCGCGTGGCTGGAGGAGTACCGCGTCAACGAGCTGTACGCGCCCAACCTGGTCATCGAGGCGCTCGCCGAGGCCGCCGCCGAACACGGCCGCACCCTGCCCGACCTGCGGCACATCGCCCAGGCCGGAGAGGCGCTCACCGCCGGCCCGCGCGTCCGCGACTTCTGCGCGGCCCTGCCCGGCCGACGCCTGCACAACCACTACGGCCCGGCCGAGACCCATGTGATGACCGGCGTCGAACTCCCGGTCGATCCGGGTGGGTGGCCGGAGCCGGTGCCGATCGGTGGGCCGGTGGACAATGCGCGGCTGTATGTGCTGGACGGGTTTCTGCGTCCGGTGCCGCCGGGTGTGGTGGGCGAGCTGTATCTCGCGGGTGCGGGTGTCGCCCGTGGTTATCTGAATCGGCCGGGTTTGACGGCGGAGCGGTTCGTCGCCGACCCGTTCGGTGTGTCCGGGACCCGTATGTACCGCACGGGTGACCTGGCGCGGTGGGACGGCTCGGGTGTGCTGGAGTTCGCCGGTCGTGCGGATCACCAGGTGAAGATCCGGGGTTTCCGGATCGAGCCGGGTGAGGTGGAAAGCGTGCTGGCGGCGCAGGTGGGGGTGGCGCGGGCTGCCGTGTTGGCGCGGGAGGACGGGCCGGGGGAGCGGCGGCTGGTGGCCTATCTGGTCGCGGTGCCGGGTTCGGTGCCGGATCCGGGTGTGCTGCGTGAGGCTTTGGGCCGGGTGTTGCCGGCCTTCATGGTGCCGTCGTCGTTCGTGGTGTTGGAGTCGTTGCCGTTGACGCCGAACGGGAAGCTGGACCGGGCGGCGCTGCCGGCGCCGGGCCGGTCGGCGGAGGGCCGGGGCGTGCCGCGCACGCCGCAGCAGGAGATCCTGGCGTCGCTGTTCGCGGAGGTGCTGGGACTGTCCAAGGTCGGCATCCACGAGGACTTCTTCGACCTGGGCGGGCACTCGTTGCTCGCGACGCGGCTGACCAGCCGGATCCGTACCGTCCTCGGTGCCGAGATCGCCGTCCGCGACCTGTTCGAGGCACCCACCGTCGCCGCCCTCGCCGAAACCCTGGACGAGGCCCGCGAGGTCCGCCCCGCCCTGCGCGCCGCCGACCGCCCCGAACACGTCCCGCTGTCCTTCGCCCAGCGGCGCCTGTGGTTCCTCAACCGCCTGGAAGGGCCCAACTCCACCTACAACATCCCGCTCGCCCTGCGCCTGCGCGGCGAGCTGGACCGACCGGCGCTGCAGCAGGCCCTCACCGACCTGACGCACCGCCACGAAAGCCTGCGCACCGTCTACCCGAGCGCCGACGGCCGGCCTTACCAGCACGTCCTCGCACCGCACCAGGCCGAGCCCGGCCTCGTCGTCGTCCCCGCCGACGAGGCCGCACTCGCCGAGATGCTGGCCGAGGCCGCCCGCCACGAGTTCGACGTCACCGCCGAACCGCCGCTGCGCGCCTCCCTGTTCACCCTCGCACCGGACGAGCACGTCCTGCTGCTGGTGCTGCACCACATCGCCGGCGACGGCTGGTCGCTCGCGCCCCTCACCCGCGACCTGACCCGCGCCTACGCCTCCCGCCGGGACGGCGCCGCCCCCGACTGGGAGCCCCTGCCGGTCCAGTACGCCGACTACACCCTCTGGCAGCAGGAGATGCTCGGCTCGCCGGACGACCCCGACAGCCTCGGCGCCCGCCAGCTCGACCACTGGGCCCGGTCCCTGGCCGGCGCTCCCGAACAGCTGGAACTGCCCACCGACCACAGCCGCCCGGCCGCCGCCGGCCACCACGGCCGCACCGTTCCCTTCCACCTGGGGCCCGAGCTGCACGAGCGCCTCACCGCCCTGGCCAGGTCCTGCGACGCCAGCCTGTTCATGGTCCTGCACGCCGCGTTCGCCGCGCTGCTCACCAAGCACGGCGCCGGCACCGACATCCCGGTCGGCAGTCCCATCGCCGGCCGCACCGACGAGGCCCTCGACGACCTGGTCGGGTTCTTCGTCAACACCCTCGTCCTGCGCACCGACACCTCCGGCGACCCGACCTTCCGCGAACTCGTGGCACGCACCCGCGCCACCGACCTGGCCGCCTACGCACACCAGGACCTGCCCTTCGAGAAGCTCGTCGAGACCCTCAACCCGCAGCGCTCGCTTGCCCGCAACCCGCTGTTCCAGGTGCTGCTGGCCTTCCAGAGCATGCCCACGGCACAGCCCTTGCTGCCCGGCCTCGACGTCGTCCACGAGCCGGTCCGCGTCGGATTCGCCAAGTTCGACCTGGCCCTGGCCGTGGCCGAGGAACGGCACGCCGACGGCCGCCGGTCGCTGCGCGGCGACTGGGAGTTCAGCACCGACCTGTTCGAGCAGGCCACCGTGGAGGCCCTCGGGGCCAGGCTCGCCGCCCTGCTGGAGTCGGTCGCCGCCGACCCCGACCAGCCGATCGGACAGGTGGGCATCCTCGACCCGGCCGAACGCCAGCGGATCCTCCACACCTGGAACGACACCTCCCGCCCCGGCGCGGATGCCACCTGGCCGGAGCTGTTCCAGGCCCGCGTCGCCGAGCACCCCGACGCCGTCGCCCTGGTCTGGGAGGGCACGGAGACCGGCTACGCCGACCTGAACACCAGGGCCAACCGGCTCGCCCGGCTGCTCGCCGCACGGGGCATCGGCCCGGAGCAGGTGGTGGCCCTGTCGCTGCCCCGCTCCGCAGACCTGATCGTTTCCGTCCTCGCCGTGCTGAAGACCGGCGCCGCCTACCTGCCGGTCGATCCCACCTACCCGGCCGAGCGGATCGCGTACCTGCTCCAGGACGGCGCCCCCGCGCTCGTCCTCACCAACACCTCCGTCGCGGCCGACCTGCCCGGCGGCGTACCGCAGCTGCTGGTCGACCAGGTCAGCCTCGACGGCGTCCCCGGCCACGACCTCACCGACGCCGAGCGCACCACGCCCCTGCACCCGCTGCACCCCGCCTACGTCATCTACACCTCCGGCTCCACCGGCCTGCCCAAGGGTGTGCCCGTACCGCACCGCAGCGTGGCGTCCGTTCTCGTCCCGCTGATCGAGGAGTTCGGCCTCGGCCCCGGCAGCAGAGTCCTGCAGTTCGCCTCGATCAGCTTCGATGCCGCCCTGTGGGAGATCACCCTCGCCCTGCTGTCCGGCGCCGCCCTCGTGGTCGCACCGGCCGAGCAGCTTCAGCCCGGCCCCGCGCTGGCCGAGCTCGTCGCCCGGACCGGCACCACCTTCCTCACCCTCCCGCCGACCGCCCTCGCGGTCCTCGCCGACGGTGCCCTGCCGGCCGGTGCGGACCTCGTTGTCGCCGGCGAGGCGACCTCCCCCGACCAAGTCGGACGCTGGTCCGCCGGCCGCCGGATGACCAACGCCTACGGGCCCACCGAGGCCGCGGTCTGTACCACCATCAGCGCCCCCCTCGCCGGCGCTGTCGTACCGCCGATCGGCCGGCCCGTCCCCAACGCCCGCGTGTACGTCCTCGACGCGCTGCTCCAGCCGGTACCGCCCGGCGTGGTCGGTGAGCTGTACCTGGCCGGCGGCGGCCTGGCCCGCGGCTACCGCAACCGGCCCGGCCTGACCGCAGAGCGGTTCGTCGCCGACCCGTTCGGCGCGCCCGGCGCCCGCATGTACCGCACCGGCGACCTGGCGCGGTGGCGCCCCGACGGCGAGTTGGAGTTCGCCGGCCGCACCGACCACCAGGTGAAGATCCGCGGCTTCCGGATCGAGCCCGGCGAGGTCGAGGCCGCGCTCGCCACCCACCCGGCGGTCGAACGCGCCGCCGTCATGGCCGCCCGGCACGAGGACGACCGCCGCCTGGTCGCCTACCTGGTCCCCGCCGAGGCCGGCACGCCGGCCGACGGCCGCGACCCGGGCCGCGAGCAGAGCCAGCTCGACAGCTGGCAGGAGACCTACGACGAGCACTACGGTGAGCTGACGGGCACCTTCGGCGACGACTTCGACGGCTGGAACAGCAGTTACACCAACACCGCCATCCCCGCCGAGGAGATGGCCGACTGGCGCAACGCCAGCGTGGACCGCATCCGCGCCCTGCGCCCGCGCCGGATCCTGGAGATCGGCTGCGGCTCGGGCCTGATCCTCGCCCCACTGGCCGGCGAGTGCGAGGTGTACTGGGGCACCGACATCTCCCCGGCCGTGGTGGCGCGGCTGCGTGGGCAGGTCGACAGCTTGCCCGAGCTCGCCGGGAAGGTCGAACTGCGAGCCCAGCCCGCACACGTACTCGACGGCCTGCCCCGCGGGTTCTTCGACACCATCGTGCTCAACTCCGTCGTGCAGTACTTCCCCAACGCCGACTACTTGGCGGACGTTCTCACCGGCGTCCTGGACCTCCTCGCCCCCGGCGGCTCGGTCTACGTCGGCGACGTCCGCAACCACCGGCTGCTGGACACCTTCCGCACCGCCGTCGAACTGCGTAGGGCCGGCGCCTTCGCCGACGACGGCGCCGTCCGCCGGGCCGTCGCCCAGAGCACCGCCGACGAGCCGGAGCTGTTGCTCGACCCCGACTTCTTCACGGTGTTCGCCGCGGCCGCGCCCGCGGTCACGGGCGTCGGCCTGGAAGTCCGCCGCAGCCGCCACCACAATGAGATGAGCCGCCACCGCTACGACGTGGTGCTCCGCACCGCCGTCCCCGCCGCCGTCCCCGCCGGCGTCGAGGAGACGCTCGACTGGGACGCCGACCGCACCGGCCCGGACGCCCTCGCCACGCTCCTGGAGCAGCGCCGGCCCGCGCGCCTGCGCGTCACCGCCGTCCCCAACCTCCGCCTCGCCCAGGAAAACCGAGCCCGCCTGGCACTTCAGGACGACGGTGCCGCCATCGCCCTCGCCCGGCTGGACGAGCCGGCCCCCGCCGGCCTCCCGGACTGCGAGGACTTCCACGCCCTCGGCGAACGGCTCGGCTACCGCACCGCCGTCACCTGGTCCGACGGCCGCGACGGAGCCCTCGACGTGGTGTTCACACTGCCGGAACTGCCGGAGACGGGAGGGGACGCCGCACCGTACCGCTCGACCGTCCCGGCCGGCACCCCGCTCGCCACCCTGGCCAACGACCCCGGCCGCGCCCACAGCGGCGGCGAACTGGCTGCCGAGGTCCGGGCCCACGCCGAGCGGATCCTCCCCGCCCACATGGTCCCTGCCGCATTCGTCGTCCTCGACGACCTGCCGCTCACCCCCAACGGAAAGCTCGACCGCGCCGCACTGCCCATGCCCGACTGGGACGCCGACGCCGCCGGCCAGGCCCCGCGCAACCAGCGCGAGGAGATCCTCAGCACCCTGTTCGCCGAGGTCCTCGGCCTGCCCAAGGTCGGCATCGACCGGGACTTCTTCGCACTCGGCGGCCACTCGCTGCTCGCCACCCGGCTGCTCAGCCGGATCCGCGCCGTCCTCGGCACCGAACTGGCCGTACGCGACCTCTTCGAGGCGCCGACCGTTGCCGCCCTCGCCACCCTGCTCGGCAACGCCCAGGGCGTCCGCCCGCCGCTGCGCCCCATAGAGCGGACCGGCCCGCTGCCGCTGTCCTTCGCCCAGCACCGGCTGTGGTTCCTGCACCGCCTGGAAGGCCCGGGAGCGACCTACAACATCCCGATGAGCCTGCGGCTGACCGGCGAGCTCGACGCCGCCGCGCTGACCGAGGCGCTCGCCGACGTGTCCGCCCGCCACGAGACCCTGCGCACCCTCTACCCGGAGACCGACGGTGTACCGCACCAGATGGTCCTCCCGTCCGGCGGGGCCCGCCCCGCCCTGCGCACGGTGGACACCACCGCAGCCGACGCGGACGCGCTGATGGCTGCCGAGGCCGGCATCGGCTTCGACCTCGCCACCGAACTCCCGCTGCGTGCCACGCTGTACCGGCTGGCACCGGACGAGCACGTCCTGCTGCTGGTGCTGCACCACATCGCCGGCGACGGCTGGTCGTGGCGGCCCCTCGCCCGCGACCTGTCCACGGCCTACGCGGCCCGCGTCGAGGGCCGCGCCCCGGACCACGCGCCGCTGCCCGTCCAATACGCGGACTACACCCTGTGGCAGCGCGACCTGCTCGGCGACGAACACGACCCCGACAGCCGGTACGCCCGCCAGCTCGACCACTGGACCGGCGCACTGGCCCACCTGCCGGAGATGCTGGAACTCCCGCTGGACCACCCCCGCCCGGCCGTGATCAGTTACCGCGGCGACCACGTCCCGTTCACCGTGCCCACCGCACTGCACCGGCGGCTGCTCGCCCTCGCCGCCGACACCCGCGCCAGCCTCTTCATGGTGCTCCAGGCCGCCTTCGCCGAGCTGCTCACGAAGCACGGCGCCGGCACCGACATCCCGATCGGCAGCCCCATCGCCGGCCGCACCGACGAGGCCCTCGACGATCTGGTCGGGTTCTTCGTCAACACCCTGGTCCTGCGCACCGACACCTCCGGCGACCCGACCTTCCGCGAACTCGTCGAACGGGTTCGGGAGGGCGACCTGGCCGCCTACGCACACCAGGACCTGCCCTTCGAGAAGCTCGTCGAACGGCTCCGCCCGGAGCGCTCCCTCGCCCGCCACCCGCTGTTCCAGGTCATGCTGGCATTCCTCAGCGACGGCGAGGCACAGCTCGACCTGCCCGGACTGCGCGCGACGCCCGCACCGGTCGGCGTCGGCATCGCCAAGTTCGACCTGCACCTGAACATGGTCGAGCACCGCAGCGCCGACGGCGGCCCCGCCGGGATCCAAGCGGCCCTCGAATTCAGCACCGACCTCTTCGAGCGATCCACCGCCGAGGCCGTCACCCGGCGCCTGCTGCACCTGCTGGAGCAGGTCACCGCCGACCCGGACCGCCCGCTGAGTGGCATCGACATCCTCGACCCGGCCGAGCAACACCGCCTGCTGACGGACTGGAACACGACGAACGGAGCGCAGAACGATGAGTGCATACCGGCGCTGCTTGAGCGTCAGGTGGCGCATACGCCGGATGGTGTGGCACTGGTGCACGAGGGCGATCGGCTGACCTACGCCGAGCTGAACGCCCGCGCCAACCGCCTGGCCCGCCGCCTGGTCGCCCGCGGCGCCGGACCGGAGCAGATCGTCGCCCTGGCCCTGCCCCGCTCCGTCGACCTCGTCGTCGCGCTGCTCGCCGTTCTCAAGACCGGCGCCGCCTACCTGCCCGTGGACACCGAATACCCTGCCGCGCGGATCACCCAGATGCTGGGCGACGCGGCACCGGTGTGCATCGTCACCGTGCCCGGAGCCTGCGACGGACTGCCCGAGGGGCTCGACCGCCTCGACCCGTCCGACAGCACCGGACCGTCCGACGGCCACACCTTCGGCGGTGAACCGGCCGAGAGCAACCTGACCGACGCCGAGCGGACGGCGCCGCTGACCCCGGCCCACCCGGCGTACGTCATCTACACCTCCGGCTCCACCGGCCGCCCCAAGGCCGTCGTCATGCCCCACGCGGGCCTGGCCAACCTGCTGACCTGGCACACCGGGCGCTTCCCGGGCGGACCGGGCGTGCGCACCGCCCAGTACACCGCCATCGGCTTCGACTTCTCCGTCCAGGAGATCCTCTCGCCGCTGGTCATGGGCAAGACCCTGGTCGTCCCGACGGACGCGGTGCGCCGCGACGCCGACGCGCTCGCCGCCTGGCTGGAGGAGTACCGGGTCAACGAGCTGTTCGCACCCAACCTGGTCGTCGAGGCGCTCGCCGACGCCGCCGCCCGCCGCGGCAGCACCCTGCCCGACCTCACCGACATCCTCCAAGGCGGCGAGGCCCTTACCGCCGGCGAACAGGTTCGAGCGCTGTACCGGACGCTCCCCGGCCGACGCTTGCACAATGTCTACGGCCCGGCCGAGACCCACGCTGTCACCACCCACACCCTCCCGGTCGATCCGGGTGGGTGGCCGGAGCCGGTGCCGATCGGTGGGCCGGTGGACAATGCGCGGCTGTACGTGCTGGACGGGTTTCTGCGTCCGGTGCCGCCGGGTGTGGTGGGCGAGCTGTATCTCGCGGGTGCGGGTGTCGCCCGTGGTTATCTGAATCGGCCGGGTTTGACGGCGGAGCGGTTCGTCGCCGACCCGTTCGGTGTGTCCGGGACCCGTATGTACCGCACGGGTGACCTGGCGCGGTGGGACGGCTCGGGTGTGCTGGAGTTCGCCGGTCGTGCGGATCATCAGGTGAAGATCCGGGGTTTCCGGATCGAGCCGGGTGAGGTGGAGAGTGTGTTGGCGGCGCAGCCGGGGGTGGCCCGGGCTGTGGTGCTGGCGCGGGAGGATCGGCCGGGGGAGCGGCGGTTGGTGGGCTATCTGGTTGCGGTGCCGGGTTCGGTGCCGGATCCGGGTGTGCTGCGTGAGGCTTTGGGCGGGGTGTTGCCGGCCTTCATGGTGCCGTCGTCGTTCGTGGTGTTGGAGTCGTTGCCGTTGACGCCGAACGGGAAGCTGGATCGGGCGGCGCTGCCGGCGCCGGGCCGGTCGGCGGAGGGCCGGGGCGTGCCGCGCACGCCGCAGCAGGAGATCCTGGCGTCGCTGTTCGCGGAGGTGCTGGGACTGTCCAAGGTCGGCATCCACGAGGACTTCTTCGACCTGGGCGGGCACTCGTTGCTCGCGACGCGGCTGACCAGCCGGATCCGTACCGTCCTCGGTGCCGAGATCGCCGTCCGTGACCTGTTCGAGGCACCCACCGTTGCCGCCCTGGCCGACATCCTCCAGCGGGACGACCGTGGCCGGCGCCCCGCTCCCCGCGCCACCGACCGCCCCGAACACGTCCCGCTGTCCTTCGGACAGAACCGGCTCTGGTTCCTCAACCGGCTCGGCGGGCCTGACCCCAGCTACAACCTCCCGGTCGCGGTCCGCCTCACCGGCCCGCTCGACGAAGCCGCCCTCGGCGCCGCCCTCGCCGACGTCACCGCGCGGCACGAGAGCCTGCGCACCGTCTTCCCCGACCATGACGGCACGCCCTATCAGCGGGTCCTCACCGGGGACGACGCCCGCCCCGCCCTCGCGGTACGGGCCACCAGCCCGCAGGACCTCCCCGGCGACCTCGCCGCAGCGGCACGGCACGGCTTCGACCTCACTCGTGAACTGCCGCTGCGCGTGACCCTGTTCACCCTCGCACCGGACGAGCACGTCCTGCTCCTGCTGCTGCACCACATCGCCGGCGACGGCTGGTCGCTCGCCCCGCTGGGCCGCGACCTGACCCGCGCCTACCGGGCCCGGCTCGACGGCGGCGCACCCGACTGGGAGCCCCTCCCGGTCCAGTACGCCGACTACACCCTGTGGCAGCGCGAACTGCTGGGCGACGAGGACGCCTCGGACAGCCTGCTGCACCGCCAGCGCGACCACTGGAAGCAGACCCTGGCCGGGCTGCCGGAACAGCTCGATCTGCCCGCCGACCGGCCCCGCCCGGCCGTCGCCGGCAACCAGGGCGAAGCCATCCTGCGGACCCTCCCCGCCGATCTCCACCGGGACCTGCTGGCCCTGGCCCGGCAGAACGGCGCGAGCCTGTTCATGGTGCTCCAAGCCGGCCTCGCCGCCCTGCTCACCCGGGTCGGCGCCGGCACCGACATCCCGATCGGCACCCCGGTCGCAGGACGCACCGACGACGCGCTCGACGACCTCGTCGGACTGTTCATCAACACCTTGGTCCTGCGCACCGACACCTCCGGCGACCCGACCTTCCGCGATCTGCTCGGCCGCGCCCGAAAGACGGCCCTGGCCGCCTACGCCCACCAGGACCTGCCCTTCGAACGGCTCGTGGAGGCCGTCCGCCCGGAGCGGTCGCTCGCCCACCACCCCCTGTTCCAGGTCCTCCTCGCGCTCCAGAACACCCCGGAGGGCGGCCTGTCGCTCCCCGGCGTGACCGTCCGCCCCGAGATGGTCGACCTCGGCGCCGCCAAGTTCGACCTCACCTTCAACCTGGTCGAACGGCACGCCGAGGACGGCACCCCTGGCGGCATCGACGCCATGCTGGAGTACCGCACCGACCTGTTCGACCCGGCCACCGCCGAGGCACTCGCCGACCGCCTGGTACGGCTGCTGGCGCACGCCGCCGCCGAACCGGACCGGCCGATCGGCCTCCTGCCGATCCTCGACGACGCCGAGCACGAGCGCGCGGTGACCGGCTGGAACGCCACCACCCACCGGCCGGCCCGCGCCGCGGCGACCCTGACCGGCCTCTTTGCCGAGCAGGCCGCCCGCACCCCGGACGCCGTCGCTGTGGCAACCGGCTCCGAGCAGCTGACGTACCGCGAACTCGACACCCGGGCCAACCGGCTCGCGCACCGGCTGATCGCCGAGGGCGTCCGCCCGGAAACACCGGTGGCCGTCCTCCAGGAACGCTCCGCCGACCTGGTGGTCTCCACCCTCGCGGTGCTCAAGGCCGGCGGCGTCTACGTCCCCCTGCACACCGGACACCCTGCCGAGCGGATGCGCCAGGTGATCGCCCAGACCTGCGCCCCCCTGCTGCTCACCGACCGCGCCTCGCTGGACCGCCTGCCCGACCCGGGCACCCGCGGCCTGGTCGTCGACGCGCAGACCGCAGACGACGCGGACGCCGCCGGCGCCTGGCCTGGCCACGACCCCGGCGTCGCCGCCGCACCCGACCGGCTCGCCTACGTGATGTTCACCTCCGGTTCCACCGGCGTCCCCAAGGGCATCGGCATCACCCACGGCGACGCCGTCGACCTCGCCCTGGACCGCTGCTGGGAGCCCGGCCCCGACTCGCGGGTTCTGATGCACTCCCCGTACGCGTTCGACATCTCCACCTATGAACTGTGGAGCCCGCTGCTGTCCGGCGGCCGGATCGTCGTCGCCCCGCCCGGCAACCTGGACGCGGCCGTGCTGCGCCGGGTCGTGGCCGACGAGGGCGTCACCGCCCTTCTCCTGACGGCCGGCCTCTTCGGGGTCGTCGCCGACGAGGCGCCGGACGCCTTCGCCGGAGTCCCCCAGGTGTGGACCGGCGGCGACGTCGTGCCGCCGACCGCCGTGCGACGCGTCCTGCAGCACTGCCCGGGCACCGTGGTCAAGGTGCTCTACGGCCCGACCGAGACCACCCTCGGCTGCACCTGGCACGCGTTCACCGACGCCGGCCGGGTCCCGGACCTCGTGCCGATCGGCCGCCCGCTGGACAACACCCGCGCCTACGTCCTGGACGCCCGGCTCCAGCCCGTCCCCCCCGGGGTCCCCGGCGAGCTGTACATCGCCGGCGCCGGCCTCGCCCGCGGCTACTGGGGAGAGCCCGGACGCACCGCGGAGCGGTTCGTCGCCGACCCGTTCGCCGACCACTTCGACGACACGGGCTCCCGGATGTACCGCACCGGCGACCTCGCGCGCCACACCGCCGACGGCGTGATCGAGTTCCTCGGCCGCTCCGACGATCAGGTGAAGATCCGCGGTTTCCGGATCGAACCCGGCGAGGTGGAGAGCGCCCTCGCGCTGGACCCGGAAGTCGCCCGGGCCGCCGTCGTCGCCCGCGCCGACCGCTCCGGCAGCACCGCCCTGGTGGCGTATGTCCTGCCGGCCGACCCCGCCGCCGCACCCGACCCGGCCCGGCTCCGCGCCGACCTGGAGGCCAGGCTGCCCGACTACATGGTCCCGTCCGCGTTCGTGGTGCTGGACACCCTCCCGCTGACCCCCAACGGGAAGCTCGACCGGGACGCCCTGCCCGCACCGAAGTGGGCCGGCCCCGGCACCGGGCGGCTGCCCCGCGACCCCCGCGAGGAACTGCTCTGCGGCCTCTTCGCGGAGGTGCTCGGCCTCGAACGGGTCAGCATCGACGACGGCTTCTTCGAACTGGGCGGCCACTCCATGCTGGCGACCAGGCTGATGGGCCGTATCAACACCGTCCTCGGCACCGAGCTGACCGTACGCACCCTCTTCGAGGCCCCGACCGTGGCGGCGCTCGCCGCCCGCACCGACGGCCCGCAGACCACGGCCGACCCGCTGGGCGTCATCCTCCCCCTGCGGGCCGAGGGCACCCGGCCGCCGCTGTTCTGCCTGCACCCCGCCGGCGGATTCGGCTGGATCTACTCCGGCCTGCTGCGCCACCTCGACCGCGACCAGCCCGTGTACGCCGTCCAGGCCAGGGGACTGGCCCAGGACGAACCGCTTCCGCCGACCCTGGACGAGATGGCGCAGGACTACGCGGAACAGATCCGCAAGACCGCCCCGAACGGCCCCTACCAGCTGCTCGGCTGGTCCTTCGGCGGACTCCTCGCACATGCCGTCGCGTCGCGGCTGGAAGCCGAAGGCGCCGAGGTGACCCTGCTCGCCGTCCTCGACGGCTACCCCGGCTCCTACAGCTCCGGCGAGCACCAGGTAGGCGAACAGGAGGTCATGGCGATCCTGCTGAACGCCGCCCAGGTCGACCGGACCGCACTCGGCGACGGCTCCCTCAGCCGCCCGGAGGTCATGTCACTGCTGCGCGAGTCCGGTAGCGCCCTCGCCGGCCTGGACGAGGACACCGTCACCCGCATGGTCGCCGTCTTCCTCAACAACACCCGCCTCTTGGAAGGCTTCGTGCCCGGCTACTTCGGCGGCGACCTGGAGTTCTTCGCGGCCACCCGCGACCGCACCGACCCGACACTGACGGCCGACCTGTGGCAGCCGCACATCGGCGGCCTCATCGACGAGCACCGCCTGGACACCGACCACGCCGGACTCGCCCGGTCCGACGCCCTCGCCGTGATCGGCCGCACCCTGGCCGCCCGGACGCCCCGGCCGACGGCCGCGACGCCCCGATGAGTCCCGCCCCATCCACCCGAACGGAGACCCCCTTGCCTTCCACCCTCATCGCCGGCGCCGTGCCTGGCACCACTTCCCGCCCGCACACCCCGGACGTGGCCGACACCACCCTGACCGGCGACTTCGCCGCCGACCGCGACACAGCCACCGGCCTGCTGCGCACGCTCACCGCCCGCATCACCGAACTGCCGACCCGGCGCGAGCGGACCGAGCAGCAGCAGCGCACCGCCGACACCCTCCACCGGGGCGCCCGCACCCTGCGCCGGGACTTCCTCGCCCGCCACGCCGAGCAGGTCTACACCGAGCTGACGGACGGCCACACCCGCCACCCCCGCCTGGACCGGCTCGCCGAGCTGGCCGCCGACCGCTACCCCGGGCTGGTGCCCGGCCGCGACCTGCTGGCCGCCGACGCCCGGCTCGCCCAGCGCGACAAGGAAGGCTGGGAAATCGACCTCGGCATCTTCTTCCACGCCGTCCTCGACTCCCCCCGGGCCGGCTCCCACCTGCTGTGCACCATGCTGCGGCCCACCCCCGACGCCCTTGCCGCGCTCCCCGAGTACCGCCGCACCGGCCGGGCCGACCTGAAGCTCGCCACCGTCACCCGCCGCGACGGCATCGCCCACCTCGAGCTGTGCAACGACGCCTACCTCAACGCCGAGGACGACGCGGCCGTCGCCGCCCTGGAGACCGGCACCGACCTGGTGCTGCTCGACGAGGCGAGCCGGGTCGGCGTCCTGCGCGGCGCCCCGATGTCGCACTCCGCCTACCGCGGCCGACGGGTGTTCAGCGCTGGCATCAATCTCACCCACCTCTACCACGGCGAGATCTCCCTCCTCGGCTTCTTCCTGCGCCGCGAGATCGGCTACATCGCGAAGTTCACCCGCGGCCTGTGCCTGGACGGCGAGGCGGGCGGTGAGCGCTGGTGGCCACAGGCCGACAAGCCGTGGGTGGGTGCCGTCGATTCCTTCGCGATCGGCGGCGGCATGCAGATCCTGCCCACCCTCGACCGGGTGGTGGCCGCCGACGACTCGTGGTTCAGCCTGCCCGCCATGGAGGAGGGGCTCGTCCCCGGCGTCGCCAATCTGCGACTCACCGCACTGACCGGCAGCCGGCCCGCCCGCCGGATCGTCCTGTGGGGCCACCGGCTGCGCGCCGGTGACCCGGACGCGGCACTGCTCGTCGACGAGACCGCCCCGGCCGACGCCATGGACGCCGCCGTCGAGCGGGCCGCCCAGCACCTCGACAACCCCGCCGTCGCCGCCAACCGCCGCATGATGACCCTCGGCGAGGAGCCGCTGGACCTCTTCCGCCGCTACATGGCCGCCTACGCCCTCGAACAGTCCTACCGGCTGTACAGCCCGGACCTCATGGCCAACCTGGAGCGGACCTGGATCAGCCGCCGCGCCCGCAGCGGGGGTGGCCGGCGGTGACCGTACTCGAAGCACCCACCGCCGCTCCGGCCACGGCCGCCGCCGAGGTGCCGCCCGACCGGCAGCTGCTCATGTACCGGGCCATGGTGGTCGGCCGCGCCTTCAACCGGCAGGCCACCGCCTTCAGCCGGCAGGGGCGGCTCGCCGTCTACCCTTCCTCCCGCGGCCAAGAAGCCTGCCAAGTGGGCTCGGCGCTCGCCGTCCGCCCCACCGACTGGCTGTTCCCCACCTACCGGGAGAGCGTCGCACTGCTCACCCGCGGGATCGACCCGGTGCAGGTGCTCACCCTTTTCCGGGGCGACCAGCACTGCGGATACGACCCGGTGGCCGAGCACACCGCCCCCCAGTGCACCCCGCTGGCGACCCAGTGCCTGCACGCCGCCGGGCTGGCCGACGCCGCCCGAATGGCCGGCGACCCGATCGTGGCGCTCGCCTACATCGGCGACGGCGCCACCAGCGAGGGCGACTTCCACGAGGCGCTCAACTACGC
The DNA here is from genome assembly GCF_035917235.1 of Streptomyces sp. NBC_01294. Taxonomy (NCBI): domain Bacteria; kingdom Bacillati; phylum Actinomycetota; class Actinomycetes; order Kitasatosporales; family Streptomycetaceae; genus Streptomyces; species Streptomyces sp. NBC_01294. The sequence continues at coordinate 56,612 of NZ_CP108424.1, read as the reverse complement.
CGCCGTCCGCCGCGCGCCCGTCGTCTTCCTGGTCCAGAACAACCAGTACGCGATCAGCGTCCCGCTCGCCAAGCAGACCGCGGCCCGCACCCTGGCCGACAAGGCCGCCGGCTACGGCATGCCCGGCGTGCGGATCGACGGCAACGACGTTCTCCAGGTGTACCAGGCCGTCCACGACGCCGCCGAACGGGCCCGGGCTGGCCACGGACCGACCCTGATCGAGGCGGTCACCTACCGGATCGACGCGCACACCAACGCCGACGACGACACCCGCTACCGCCCCGCCGGGGAGGCCGACGCCTGGGCCGCCCAGGACCCGGTCGACCGCCTCGAACGGGACCTGCTGGCCGCCGGGGTGCTCGACCGCGTCGCCGCAGACGGGATTGCCGCGGCCGCCGACGCCTTTGCCACCGAACTGAGCGCTCGCTTCTCGGAGCCGCCGACGGGGGACCCGATGCAGATGTTCCGGCACGTTTACCACCACCTCCCGCCCCACCTGCGCGAGCAGTCGGAGCGGCTGGCAGCCGAACTGGCCGCGGACGAACAGGGGGACTGATGTCCGAGATCACCATGGCCAAGGCGCTCAACACCGCCCTGCGCGACGCCCTGCGCGACGACCCCAAGACCATCCTGTTCGGCGAGGACATCGGCGCCCTCGGCGGCGTCTTCCGGATCACCGACGGCCTGGCCGCCGAATTCGGCGACGATCGCTGCTTCGACACCCCGCTCGCCGAATCGGCCATCTTGGGCACCGCCGTCGGCATGGCGATGTACGGCTACCGCCCGATCGTCGAGATGCAGTTCGACGCCTTCGCCTACCCCGCCTTCGAACAGCTCGTCAGCCACGTCGCCAAACTGCGCAACCGCACCCGCGGCGCCATCGGCCTCCCCCTGACCATCCGCATCCCGTACGGCGGCGGCATCGGCGGCGTCGAGCACCACAGCGACTCCTCCGAGATCTACTACATGGCCACCCCCGGACTGACGGTCGTCACCCCGGCGAACGCGGCCGACGCGTACTCGCTGCTGCGTCGTTCCATAGCCTCCCCCGACCCCGTGGTCTTCCTCGAACCCAAGCGGCTGTACTGGCACAAGGAGGCCATCGGACTGCCGGTGGACACCGGCCCGCTCGGCTCGGCGGTCATCAGACGGCACGGCACCCATGCCACCCTCATCGCCTACGGCCCCGCGGTCACCACCGCGCTGGAAGCCGCCGAGGCCGCAGCCGAACACGGCTGGGACCTCGAAGTCATCGACCTGCGGACTCTGATGCCGCTCGACGACGCGACGGTCTGCGCCAGCGTGCGCCGCACCGGACGCGCCGTCGTCGTCCACGAGGCACACGGCTTCGCCGGCCCGGGCGCCGAGATCGCCGCCCGGATCACCGAACGCTGCTTCTACCACCTGGAAGCACCCGTGCGCCGCGTCACCGGATTCGACGTGCCGTACCCGCCGCCGCTGCTGGAGCGCCACTACCTGCCCGGCGTGGACCGGATCCTGGACGCGGTGGCGTCCCTGGAATGGGAGGCGGTCCCGGCATGAGCACCGAGCCCACCGCCACCTGGTTCCGCTGCCTGCGCCCCCGGCCGGCCGCCCGGATCCGGCTGCTGTGCTTCCCGCACGGCGGCGGCTCTTCCGCCGCCTTCCGCCAGTGGCACGCCCTCCTGCCCGACGACGTGGAACTGCACGCGGTCGAGTACCCCGGGCACGCCGACCGCCTCCTCGAACCACTCGCCGACGACCTCGCCCGGCTCGCCGATCGCGCCTGCGAGGCTGCACTGCCCCTGCTGGACCGGCCGTTCGCCCTCTACGGACACAGCCTCGGCGCCCTCGCCGCGTTCGAGACCGCCCGCCGGCTGGAGGCCCGCGGACATACCGCGGTCCGGCTGACCGCCTCCGGGATGCCCGCACCGCACATGGTGCGCCCCGGCACCGTCCACCTCGGCGACGACCGCGCCGTACTGGCAGAACTCGACCGCCTCGGCGGAGTACCGCCCGAAGTACTCGAACACCCGGACCTGCGCGAGCTCGTGCTGCGCACGGCCCGTGCCGACTACCGCTTGGCCGAGACCTACCGGACCGCGCCCGGCGCGGTCCTCCGGGCCCCGGTGACGACCCACCGTGGCCTGGAGGATCCCGAGCTGACCGAGGCCGAAGCGGCGGGCTGGCGGCTCGCGACCACCGCCGGAACCATCCACCGGACCTTTCCCGGCGACCACTTTCACCCTGCCGCCGACCCGTACCCGGTCGTCGCCGACGTCCTGACCTGGCTGACCGGCACCGGTGAGGCCGAGGGCGGCAGGGACGCAGGGAACCGCGCGACCGGCCACAACAGGCCCGCAGGCGACCGCCGGCCCCTGGCGGCACAGTGAAGTCCGGTGCGGTACCGCGCCCTGCAGGGCGCGGTACCGCACCGAACAGCCTCCACCAGCCGGCGGTTCCACAACAGGACAACCAGCGGAGCGCTCACGCACCGCAGCCGTGTCAACGGCGTCAGCGCGCTGACAGCGCCGCACCCGACCCTGTTCGCACGGCCCGGCCGGCCCGGAGCCCGGTCCACCGATCCGTCGACCCATCCGAGGAGCATCATGACCAACCCGTTCGAGGACGCCGAGGCCACCTATCTCGTACTCGTCAACCACGAGGGCCAGTACTCGCTGTGGCCGTCGTTCGCCGAGGTTCCGGCTGGTTGGACGGTCGCCGTCCAGGCCACCGGACGCCAGGACGCGCTCGACCGGATCGCCGGACTCTGGACCGACATGCGGCCCAAGAGCCTGGTCGACGCCATGAACGGCGCCTCCGCGTGAATGCCGCCCCCGGCCCGGCAGCCGGACTCCTCGACCCCCCGCGTCCGTCGGCGCCGGCGTCGGCGCCGGCCGGGGGAGTCATGAGCACCGCCGACCTCCACGAGTCGGTGACCGATCCCGCACTGACCTCGATGACCCTGCTCAACGAGATCACCGGCCGGTACCCGCAGGCGGTGTCGTTCGCGGCGGGCCGCCCCTTCGAGGGCAGCTACCAGGTGGCCGCGCTCCACCGCTACCTGGAGACCTACACCCGCCACCTGGCAGGGCAGGGCCTCGACCCCGACCAGGTGACCCGCGCCCTGTTCCAGTACGGCCACACCAAGGGCATCATCAACGACCTGATCGCCCGCCACCTCGCGGTCGACGAGCAGCTGACGGTGGATCCGGCCTCGATCGTGGTCACCACCGGCTGCCAAGAGGCGATGGTCCTGGTGCTGCGCGCGCTGCGGCGCGACCCGCAGGACGTCGTGTTCGCCGCCGCCCCGACGTACGTCGGCTTCACCGGTGCCGCCCGGCTGGTCGAGATGCCGGTGCGGCAGGTCCGGGAGGGCTCAGGCGGCCTCGACCCCGACGACCTGGAGGACCAGATCCGCCGGGCTCGCGCCGCCGGCCTCAAGCCGCGCGCCTGCTACGTGATCCCCGACTTCGCCAACCCCGGCGGCGCCGCCATGCCGGTCGCCGACCGGGAGCGCCTGCTGCGGATCGCCGAGCGCGAGGACATCCTCCTGCTGGAGGACAACCCGTACTCGATGTTCCACGACGGAGTACCGCGCCGACCCACCCTCAAGTCGCTGGACCGTGGCGCCCGGGTCGTCTACTTCGGCTCGTTCGCCAAGACCGCCTTCCCCGGCGCCCGGATCGGCTACGTCATCGCCGACCAGCCCGTCCGGGAGGGCGGCGTCCTCGCCGACCAGCTGGCCAAACTCAAGAGCATGCTGACGCTCAACACCTCCTCCGTCGCGCAGGCCGCCATCGGCGGATTGCTGCTGGAACACGGGTGCAGCATGGAACGGGCCAGCGCACCCGCGGCGAACGTCTACCGGCGCAACCGGCACGCCCTGCTCGACGGCCTCGCACGGCGGTTCGGCGACCCGGCGCACGGCGTCCGCTGGAACACCCCGGCCGGCGGGTTGTTCGCCGTGGTCACCGTCCCCTTCCGTGCGGACGACGCAGCCCTCGACGACTCCGCGCGCCGCTTCGGCGTGCTGTGGACGCCGATGCACCACTTCTACGCCGGCACCGGTGGCACCGAGCAGCTGCGGCTGTCGTTCAGCGTGTTGACACCGGCCGAGATCGACAGCGGCCTCGACCGGCTCGCCGCGTTCATCGCCGACCGGACCCACTGATCCATCCCCTAGGGCCCGCCCCGCACCCCCGTCGGGGCGGGCCCTTCTCCACGCCCTCGCCGATGCACTCCGCCGCCTCCGTGCCGCGCCGGCCCCTGTCAGCACTGTCAGCGCCGTGAGGACGGCCCCCGGCAGACTCGTGACCGCACGTCACAGCGGTGACCCGGCAAGCCCGGAGTACGACGCTGCCCCCGAGGAAGCGGCAGCCGCGCTGCGGAGGTGTGCGTACAGCCGGTGGAGGCGAACCGCCCGCCGTCCCACGCCCCTGATTTCGATCCAGGAGAGACCTCAGATGACCCATGACCCCTCCGCAGGCGTGCTGACCGGGACGCGGGCGGCGGACGGCACCCGCCGGACCTCCCTGACCGAGGAGCAACTCGGCCTGCTGCTCCAGCACCGCGCCGATCCCGCCGCATCCCCGTACAACGTGCCGCTGGCACTCGACCTGCGCGGCCCCCTTGACTCCGCCGCACTGGAACGGGCACTCGGCACCCTGACGACCCGCCATCCCATGCTCTCCGCCCGCGTCGTGGACGACGCCGACGGCCTGCCCGAGCTGGAGACCCTGCCCGGCCGCACTCCGCGTCTGGAGCGCAGCACCGTCGCCCCCACCTCCGACGGTGCCGAAGCCGCCGCGCTGCTGGCCATCGCACGCCACGAACTGGACCTGGAACGGGACGGCGTCCTGCGGGCCCTGCTGCTGCGCCACGGCGCCGAGCACCACACCCTGCTGCTCGTCGTCCACCACCTCGTCGTGGACGGCGAGTCCACCGCGATCCTGCTCGCCGACCTCCTCACCGCCTACAGGGAGGGCGAGGTCCCCGGCGAAGCCCCGGCCGACTTCGCGGACTACGTCGCCGACCGCGCCCGGCGCGCCGACACGGACACCACCGCCCTGGAGGAGTACTGGCGCCACCGCCTGGACGGCGCCGACGTTGACGTCGACTTCCCGCTGGACGTCCCCGGCCGCGGCGACACGCCCACCGGCCGCAGCGTGCCCGTCGAGCTGAACGCCGACCTGTCCGCCGAGATCGGCCGCTTCTCCCGCACCCACCGGGCCGGCCCGGCCGCCGTGCTGCTCGCCGCCTACCTCAAGGCGCTCGGGACGTATGCGCGCCAGTCCGCCCCGACCGTGGCCGTCCCGCTGGGCGTCCGCAACGACCTGCGGTTCGAGCGCACCGTCGGCTACTTCGTCCGGACCCTGCTCGTCCGTTCCCCCGAGCAGGCCGGCCTGACCGCGGCCGGCTTCGTGGCCCGCGTGCAGACCGAACTCGCCCGCGCCGTCGACCACTCCCAGCTGCCGTTCCCCAAGATCGCCCGCCTCATTCCCGGCACCGACCCGGCCGACCCGCAGGTCTTCAACTGCACTTTTGTCCTGCACAGCTGGGCCGACTCCTCCGCAGCCGCCACTGAGGGCGTCGAACTGCCCGGCGGCCTGCGCGCCCGCTGGCGCCAGGACGTCCCCTCGCCCGGCCTCGGCCTGCTCACCCTCGAACTGTACGAGGGCGAGGGCCGGGTCCGCGGTCGCCTCAAGTACGACGCCTCCCGCATCGAGGCCGGCACCGCCGAGGCCTTCGCCGAGCATGTCACCACCCTCGCCCGGGAGATCGTCCGCGAGCCCGAGCGCCCGGTCACCGACCTGGAAGGCATCGGCCCGGCCGCCCGCGCCACCCTCGAACTGCTCAACGCCACCGACCACCCCATCCCTGACACCGACATCGACACCCTGCTGCGCCGCCGCACCGAGGAGCAGCCCGACCACGTCGCCGTCGAGTCCGGCGACCGCGCCTGGACCTACCGCGAGCTCGACGACCGCATCAACGCCTACGCGCAGGCCCTCACCGGCCGCGGGGTCGGCGCCGGCGACCGGGTCGGCACCATGCTGCCGCGCACCGACGAGGCCGTCGCCGCCATGCTCGCCGTACTCCGGATCGGCGCCGCGTACGTCCCGGTCGACCCGACCCACCCCGAGGCCCGCCGGCGCCACATCGTGGACAGCAGCGGTATGCGGACGGTACTGGTCACCGCCGACACCGAGCCGGCCTGCCCGCCCGGCCCCGTACCGGTCCGCCTGGACACGCTCACCACCAGCCCGTCCTCCGTGCCGCAAGGCGCCCCCACCGCCGACAGCGCCCTGCACGTCCTCTACACCTCCGGGTCCACCGGCCTACCCAAGGGTGTGCAGCTCAGCCACCGGGCGCTGGCCACCGACGTCCTCGCCGCGATCCGCCACTTCGGCATCGGCCCCGACGATGCCATGCTGCTGAAGGCGCCGTTCACCTTCGACGTAAGCGCCCACGAGATGCTGGTCGCGCTGGTCGCCGGCGCCCGGCTGGTCATCGCCCCACCGGACGCCGAACGCGACCCCGACCTGCTCGCCCAGACCCTCGACCGGCACCGGGTCACCCTGCTCCACCTGGTCCCCTCCCAGCTGCGGCTGCTGCTGGAGGCCGAGGACTTCCCCGCCAACCGGAGCCTGCGCACCGTGGTCAGCACCGGCGAGTCGCTGCCCAACGAACTGCGCCGCGCCTTCGAGGCGGTCCACCCCGCCCGCCTGCACAACGCGTACGGCCCGACCGAGACCTCGTACTCGACCGTCTTCTCCTGGCCGCGCGGCGACGCGGGCTCGTGGACCAGCCGCGGCGAGGTGCCGATCGGCGTGCCGTTCGACAACATCCGCTGCCACGTCCTCGACGACGGGCAGCGGCTGCTGCCGCCCGGCGCGCCGGGCGAGCTGTGGATCGGCGGGGGGACGGTGTCCGACGGCTACCTCGGCGATCCCGACCGGACCGCCGACCGCTACCGCACCCTCGACCTCGGCGACGGCCGCCCCGGACGGGTCTACCGCACCGGCGACCTCGTCAGGCTGCTCCCGGACGGATCCCTCACCCACCTCGGGCGGTTCGACGACCAGGTGAAGATCAACGGCAACCGGGTCGAACTTGGCGAGGTACGCGCCGCGCTGATGGCCGTCGACGGCGTCGAGGACGCTACCGTCCAGGTCGCCCGGCACGCCGCGGGCAGCCTGCAGATCACCGCGTACGTGGTGCCGCAGGGCCTGGACGCCGCAGCGGTGCGCCGGGACGTGAGCCGGGCACTGCCCTCGCACATGGTGCCGGTGCGGATCACGCCCGTGGCCCGGATCCCTCTGCTGGCCAACGGGAAGACCGACCGCCAGGAGCTGGCCCGGCTCGCCGCCACGGCCGAGCCGTCCGAAGCACAGGGCGCCGAAGCACAGGGCGCCGAAGCACAGACCGCCGAAGCACCGGCCGCCACCGCGTCGACCGCCTCCGTCGCTGCTGCGTCGACCTCCCCCACCGGTGCCGTTCCGACGGCATCCACCGGCGCCCTTACGGCATCCGCCCCCGCCGCGGTGGCGCGGCAGGCCGTCCTGCCCAAGCTCCGCGCCGTCTGGGCCGACCTGCTGGGAGCCACCGAGGACAGCAGCCAGTTCTTCGAGGACGGCGGTGACTCCATCCTCGCCATGCAGCTGGTCTCCCGGATGCGGCGCGAGGGCTACACCCTGACGATGCGCGAGATCTACAAGCACCCGGTGCTCGCCGATCTCGCCGCCCATCTCGACTCCGGCGTGCCGCAGGGCCCCACCGCGGCAGCCGCCGCGCCTGCGGCCGCCGGCCCGGCCGGCGGACGGCCGCTCGCCCCCGTCCAGTCGTGGTTCTTCCGCCACATCAGGACCGACCTCCACCAGTGGAACCAGTCCGTCCTGCTGGAGCTCAACCGCCCCCTCGACGCCTCCGTGCTGCGCCTCGCCCTGCAGGCCGTAGTGGCCGCCCACCCCGCGCTCAGCGCCCGCTTCGAGCACGACGGCGCCACCGGCGACGGCCGGATGGCCGACGCGGCCCCGTTCGCCGCCTACCTGCCCCGCGAGGTTTTGTGGGAGCGGGAGTTCGGCGGCGAGGACGAGCTCGATCGGGTACTCGAAGAAGCCGAGGAGAGTCTTCGCCCACTGGACGGCATCCACGTGCGGGCCGTCCTCGCCCGCGACCGGCGCGACGGCACCGATCTGCTGCTGATCGCCGTCCACCACCTGGTCGTCGACGGGGTGTCCTGGCGCATCCTCCTGGAGGACCTGGAGCACGCCCTCGACGCCCTCGCCGACGGCGCCCTGCCCGCTCTGCCCGCCGAGGCCTGGTCCTACGGCCAGTGGGTCGACGACCTGCCCGCCGTCGCCACCCGCCCGGGCGAGGCCGACCACTGGCTCGCCCTGGCCGAGCAGCGCAAGGCCGCCCGTACCCTGCTGCTGACCACCCCGGCCCCCGACGAGCAGCAGATCCGCCGCATCGAGTTCTCCCTCGACGCCGACTCCACCCAGCAGCTGATCGGCCCGCTGCCGCGCCGCCTCGGCCTGTCCGTGCACGAGACGATGACGGGCGCCTTCGCCCAAGCCCTCGCCCGGTGGCGCGGCACCTCCACGGTCACCTTCGACGTCGAGACCCACGGCCGTCACGGCCGCGACGACCTGTTCCGCACCGTCGGCTGGTTCACGGCCATCCACCCAGTGGTGATCAGTGCCGAACGCGCCCGGGATCCCGAGGAGTTCGTCACTGAGGCCGGCCGTGAGCTGGCCACCGTACCGCAGGGCGGCGTCGGCTTCGGCGCCTGCCGCGAGTACGAGCCCCGGCAGGCCGTGCGCGAAGCCCTGCGCACCATGCCGCCCGCCCTGGTCTGCTTCAACTACTACGGCCAGGCCGACCAGCTCAGCCCCGCCGGCCGGTTCCGGATGTCGGGCCGCCCGATCCCCCGGGAGCACTCGGCGCGCTGCGAGCGCGTCTACGGCATCGAGGTCTACGGCATCGTCCACGACGGCCGCCTGCGGATGGGACTGACCTGGGTCCCCAGCCCCGCCGACGGCGTCGACGAGGACGCCGTCGAGGCACTGGTCGCCCAGATGCGCTGGGTGCTCGCCACCCTCGCCGGCACCGATCCCGACGCCGTCCTCGCCGGCGAGATCACGGCCCCCGGCCACGCCGCCCGGCCCGCCCGCACCCGCCGCACGACCCCGGCCGGACCGCAGCGCGAGAGCGTCCCGGTCACCGCCCAACAGCACGGCCTGCTCCTCGACGCCCTGGCCCACCAGGGCACCGGCCGCTACGTCGAACAGCTCCACTGGCGCTGGCACGGGACCCTGGACACCGACCGCTTCACTGCGGCCTGGGAGGCGGTCTTCGCGCGCGAGGCCGTCCTGCGCACCGCCTTCGACTGGCAGGCCGAACCACGGCTCGTCCTGCACGACGAGGCCCGCCCCGAGGTCGTCCGCCTCGCGCACGGCAGTGACGACTGGGACGACCTGCTCGAACGCGACCGGCTGCGCGGCTTCGACCTACGCCGCCCCGGCCTGCTGCGCGCCACCCTGTTCGACGAAGCCGCCCCCGGCGACACGGAAACGGCATCCACCCGAGTCCTACTGACCTTCCACCACGTCCTGCTGGACGGCTGGAGCGTCTCCCTGCTGATCCAGCAGTTCTACCGCGCCTACCTGGCGGGCGGCACCCTGTCCGAAACCGGCACGCGCCGTCCCGACATCCGGGACTACTCGCGCTGGCTGCACGCCCAGGACACCGACCCGGCCCGCGACTACTGGTCCGCAGCCGTCCCCGCGGGACCGCTCGCGGTACGCCCCGCCCTGCCGGGCGAACCGACCGGGCAGCAGGGCTCCGGCCGCGCCCAGACCCGGCTGACGCCGGCCGAGGCCGACCGCCTGCGCCGCTGGGCGGCATCCCACGCCGCCACCGAGAGCAGCGCGCTCAACACCGCCTGGGCCCTGCTGCTCAGCCGCGCCTGCGGCAGCACCGGACCCGTCCGGGTCGGCTTCGGAGTGACCGTCTCCGGACGCGGCATCCCGCTCGACGGCGTCGAACGCCTCCCCGGCCTGCTGATGAACTCCCTGCCCATGACCATCGAGGTCGACCCCGCGGCGACCGTCCCCGGCCTCCTCGCCGGCCTGCGCGACCAGGCCCTGGACATGGCCTCGTACGAGTGGGTGTCCACCGGCCAGATCCACGAGTGGAGCGGCCGCGGAGCCGGCGAGAAACTCGTCGAGAGCCTCCTCGTCCTGGAGAACTACCCGCGCTCCCAGGACGGCCTGGAGGACGACCTCGCCGCCCAGGGCATCCGGGTCGAACTCCCCGACGCCGCCGGTTCGGAGACCGCCTTCCCCGTCGCCCTGCTCGCCTACCGCGACACGGACGGCAGCCTCGTGCTGGCCGCCGTCCACGACCGGTCCCGCCTGGCCGACGCCGAAGCCGCCACTCTGGTCGAGCTGTGCGCCCGGCTGCTGCGCGACCTCCCCGTGATCGGCGACGACCTCACCACCGTCGCCGATCTCTTGGAGACCCTCCCCGACGACGCCCTGCCCACGATGGCCGACCGACCCGAACGCGACCGCGCCGACGACGACGGCGCCTCCTGGCCCGAGGGCCCCGACACCCAACTCCTGCGCGACGCCTGGCAGGCCGTCCTCGGCGCCGGGGACGTCGCCCCCGGCGACCACTTCTTCGAGGCCGGCGGCCACTCGCTGCTCGCCATGAAACTGCTGCGCGAGATCGCCGAACGCACCGGCCGCACCCTGCGCCTGGACGACCTGCTCGCACACCCCACCGCCGGGGCCCTGGCCCGGCTGCTGGCCGACGGCCCGGGCACCGGCGATCGGGGCGTACTCGTACCGCTGCGCGAGGCCGCCGACCCGGACGCCGGAACCCTCTACCTGGTCCACCCCCCGGGCGGGCAGGTCGCCTGCTACGCCCAGCTCGCCCAGAGCTACCCGGGCCCCGAAGCGCTCATCGGCATCCGCGACCCGCGCGTCGACCAGGCCGAGCCGGAGCACCTGACGACCGAGCAACTCGCCGAAATCTACCTGGAGGCGCTGCTCCCGGTCCTGGAGAGCGGCCGGCGGGTCGTGCTCGGCGGCTTCTCCGGAGGCGGAGTCATCGCCTATGAGATCGCCCAGCGGATCACCGCCGACGGCTGGCAGCCGCCCCTCGTGGTGATGATCGACGCAGGCGCCCCCGACGGCGAGTTCACCGACACCGAGGCCGAGGGCTCGTTCGCCTCCCGACTGCGCGCAGTCGCCGAGAACCGCGCGGACACCGGGGCAGGCACCGACGCAGGCACCGAGACCGACACCGGGCCGCAACCCGCCGACGACCCGGCGCAGGGCAGCACCGACGAGCCCGCCGACGCCGACGCCTACCTCGCCGAACTCGCCCAGATCGCCGAATGGGTCCGCGGCGACGGCGGCGGCGACCCGGTCGCCCTGATGACCGACAGCGTCGAAGCCGTCCAGCGGTACCGACCCCTGCCGTACCAGGGGCCCGTCGCGGTCCTGCGGGCCGGCGACACCGGCTTCGGCCGCGGCACCGACTACGACGAGTCGGACCGCTTTCACGGCCGCCCGGGCCTCGGCTGGGAAGACCACTGCGAGGACCTCGCCATCCGGATCGTGCCCGGCAACCACGTGACCATGCTGACCGGCGACAACGTGCGCACCCTCGCCCGCATCCTGGCGTCCGCCGCCAGGACCTGACCGACCCCGGCCCCCAAGGAGCCCCTTCCCATGTCACGACCCCGCAGGCGAATCACCCTCGCCGGCATCATCGACGGCCCCGGCGGCCACGTTGCCGCCTGGCGCCACCCCGCCACCCAGGCCGACGCCCAACTCGACCTCGACTTCCACGTCCGCAACGCGCGAACCCTGGAACGCGGCCTGTTCGACGCCGTGTTCATCGCGGACATCGTCGCCGTGTGGGGTACCCACCTGGATTCCCTGTGCCACACCTCGCGCGCCGAGCACTTCGAGCCACTGACGCTGCTCGCCGCCTACGCGGCCGCCACCGAGCACATCGGCCTGGCCGCCACTGCCACCACCACCTACAACGAGCCGCACCACATCGCCCGCCGCTACGCCTCGCTCGACCACCTGAGCAGCGGCCGCGCTGCCTGGAACGTCGTGACCTCCGCGGCGCCGTGGGAATCCGTGAACTTCGGCCGCGCGGATCACCTGGAGCACGGCCGGCGCTACGAACGCGCCGAGGAGTTCATAGACGTCGTCAAGCAGCTGTGGGACGCGGGCGCCGACCTCCGCGAAGGCCTGCCGGGCACCCCCGTCCACCACCGCGGCGAACACTTCGACGTCATCGGGCCGCTCGACGTGGCCCGCCCCCCGCAGGGCCGGCCCGTCATCATCCAGGCAGGGTCCTCCCCGGTCGGCCGGGAGTTCGCGGCCCGCCACGCCGAAGTCATCTTCACCCGCCACAACCGGCTCGCCGACGCCCAGGACTTCTACACCGACCTCAAGGCCCGAGTCGCCGGCCACGGCCGCGACCCGCAGAAGGTCCTGGTCTGGCCGACCCTCGCCCCGATCATCGCCGGAACCGAGGCCGAGGCCCGCGCCATCCTCGCCGAACTCCAGGACTTGGTGCCCGACCACGTCGCCCTGCGCACCCTGCAGGACTTCCTCGGCTTCGACCTGACCGGCCACCCCGTTGACGGACCCGTCCCCGACATCCCGTACACCAACCAGTCCCAGAGCACCACCGAGCGTCTGATCGGCCTCGCCCGCCGCGAGAACCTGTCGATCCGCGGCCTCGCGCTGCGCCTGATGGGCGACGTGATCGCCGGTACGCCCGAGCAGATCGCCGACCACATGGAGTCGTGGTTCACGCAGGGCGGCGCGGACGGCTTCAACATCGACTTCCCGTACCTCCCCGGCTCGGCCGACGCCTTCGTCGACCACGTCGTCCCCGAACTCCAGCGCCGCGGCCTGTACCGGACCGCCTACGAGGGCACCACCCTGCGCGAAAACCTCGGTCTGGACCTCCCCGTACGCTCCCAGAAGGCAGGTGCCGCGTGACCCCCGCCCAGAACACCGCCCCCGCCCCGCTGCTTATCGCGTCCGTCGCCCCCCGCACCAGAGGCCCGCTGGACCTGCGCGCTCTCAAGGCCCTCGCGTACGCCGCCGAGCGCGTCGGGTTCGACGCCCTGCTGCTCGGCGACGGCACCGCCGAGGCACCGGCCGCCTACGAAGGCACCACCGCCGCCGCGGCCCTGGCCGCCGTCACCGAGCACATCGGCCTGCTGCCGGCCACTCCGCCCGGCGGCCTCGCGCCCTACCATCTGGCCCGGATCACCGCGTCCCTGGACCACCTCAGCCACGGCCGGGCCGGCTGGTGCGCGACCGGCACCGGCCCGGGCACCGCCGCCGCGGCCGAGTACCTCCACGTCGTCAAGGGCCTGTGGGAGAGCTTCGACGCCGACGCCTTCGTCCACGACCGCGCCGGGGGCGTCTACTGGAGGCTCGACGGCCTCCAGCGGCTCGACCACAACGGCGAGCACTACACGGTCGCCGGCCCGCTGAACGTCGCTCGCCCGCCCCAGGGCCACCCGGTGATCGCTGTGACCGACCCCGCACTCGCCGCCGGCGCGGACCTCGTCCTGCTGGAGACCGACGACCCGGCCGAGGCCGGCCGGATCCGCGCCCGAGTCCGGCAGGACGTCCTCGACGCCGGCCGCGACGCGGACGCCGTCAAGGTCGCCTTCACCCTGCCCGCAGGCGCCGGCGCCGACGAGATCGCCGAGTGGTGCACCGTGCAGCTCGCCGACGGGTTCATCGTCCCGCTCACCGCGCCCGACGACCCGTTCTTCACCACCACCGCCGAAGAGCTGCGCCGCTGCGGCCTGCTCCGCGCCTCCTCCACTCCCGGCACGACACTGCGCGACCGCCTCGGCCTGGCTCACCCGGCCGGCCGCCTCGCCGCCGCGGCGTCCTGACGGAGCGACCCCCATGGAGACGCTCATCCTGACCGGCAGCACGGCGGCCGCGTCCAGCACCGCCCGCCTGGCCGGACTCATCCGCCACCGGATCCAACTGCGCGACCTCGACGCCGTCGTATCCGACCTGGACCGGAGCCTGCTGCGGCTCCCTGGTCTGGACGCCGACGCCTACACCGGCGGCGCCCTCGCCCAGGACCCTGGCGTCCGCCACCTGGCCGACCGCCTCGCGGACGCCCGGGCCGTCGTCCTGGTCACACCGGTCCAGCACGGCAGCTACTCCGGCGCCCTGAAGAACCTGCTCGACCACGCACCGCGCGCAGCGCTGCGCGACAAGCCGGTGCTGGTGGCTGCCACCGGCGGCACCCTCCACCCAGGCTCTGCCGCTTGCGACCACCTGCGCGCCGTCGCCCGTTCCCTGGGGGGCTGGGCCGTGCCCACCCAGGTCATCGCACAGCGCTCGGAACTGGCCGCCGCTGAGCCGCCGCCGCAGTTGACCGCCCGCATCGACCGCGCCGTCGGCGAACTCCTGCTCGGCGCCCGCATGCTGGCCCCGGCCGCCCTCTGACGGCCGCCCTCCGACCCTGCCAACCCGCACCCTGGAGAAACATGTCCCGCCGCCTGTTCACCTCGGAGTCAGTCACCGAGGGGCACCCTGACAAGATCGCTGACCAGATCAGCGACACGATCCTCGACGCACTTCTCACCGAGGACCCGACCTCGCGAGTGGCCGTGGAGACCCTCATCACCACGGGTCTCGTGCACATCGCGGGAGAGGTGACGACGAAGGCCTACGCGCCGATCGCGCAGCTCGTCCGGGACAAGATCCTCGAGATCGGCTACGACTCCTCGAAGAAGGGCTTCGACGGCGCCTCCTGTGGCGTGTCGGTGTCCATCGGCGCCCAGTCCCCGGACATCGCGCAGGGTGTCGACACCGCCTACGAGAAGCGGGTCGAGGGCGACGAGGACGAGCTCGACAAGCAGGGCGCCGGCGACCAGGGCCTGATGTTCGGGTACGCCTGCGACGAGACCCCCGAGCTCATGCCCCTGCCGATCCACATCGCGCACCGGCTCTCCCGCCGGCTGTCCGAGGTCCGCAAGAACGGGACCATCCCGTACCTGCGCCCCGACGGCAAGACCCAGGTCACCATCGAGTACGACGGTGACAAGGCCGTGCGCCTGGACACCGTCGTCGTCTCCTCGCAGCACGCCTCCGACATCGACCTCGAAGGCCTGCTCGCTCCCGACATCCGTGAGCACGTCGTCGAGTACGTCCTGGCCCGGCTGGCCGAGGACGGCATCAAGCTGGACATCGAGGGCTATCGCCTGCTGGTGAACCCGACCGGCCGCTTCGAGATCGGCGGCCCGATGGGCGACGCCGGCCTGACCGGTCGCAAGATCATCATCGACACCTACGGAGGCATGGCCCGCCACGGTGGCGGCGCCTTCTCCGGCAAGGACCCGTCGAAGGTCGACCGCTCCGCCGCGTACGCGATGCGCTGGGTCGCCAAGAACGTCGTCGCCGCCGGCCTCGCCTCGCGCTGCGAGGTCCAGGTCGCCTACGCCATCGGCAAGGCCGAGCCCGTCGGTCTCTTCGTCGAGACCTTCGGCACCGAGACGACCTCCCGCGACCGCATCAGCCAGGCCATCACCGAGGTGTTCGACCTGCGCCCGGCCGCGATCATCCGCGACCTCGACCTGCTGCGCCCGATCTACGCCCGGACCGCCGCCTACGGCCACTTCGGCCGCGAGCTGCCGGACTTCACCTGGGAGCGCACCGACCGCGCCGAGCAGCTCAAGGCCGCCGTCACCCGCTGACCTCCGTACCTCCGTACGACCGCCCCCCCACGCCGCCCCCGCCGACCACGGGACCCGGCCCACACCGTCCCGATCAGGAGACCACGTGCGTATCGCGGTGACCGGATCCATTGCCACGGATCACCTCATGGCCTTCCCGGGCCGGTTTGTCGACCAGCTGCTCCCGGACCAGCTGGAACACGTCTCGCTGTCCTTCCTCGTGGACTCGCTCGAAGTGCGGCGGGGCGGGGTGGCGGCCAACATCGCCTACGGGCTCGGCGGACTGGGCCTGGCCCCCGTCCTCGCCGGGGCGGTGGGCGCGGACTTCCACGAGTACGAGGTCTGGCTCAAGGACCACGGGGTCGACACCAGCGCGGTGTACGTCTCCGACACCCGCCAGACCGCGCGATTCATGTGCATGACCGACGAGGACGCCAACCAGATCGCGTCCTTCTACGCGGGCGCCATGGCGGAGGCGGTCGAGATCGACCTGAGCAGGCTCACCGGCCCGGGCGACTCTCCCGTCGACCTGGTGCTGGTGTCGCCCAACGACCCGGCCGCGATGGTCCGCCACACCCGCCAGTGCCGGGCACTGGGCATCGAGTTCGCCGCCGATCCCTCCCAGCAGCTCGCCCGCCTCGACGGCGACGAGGTGCGGGAGCTGGTGACGGGCGCGCGCTGGCTGTTCACCAACGCCTACGAGTCCGCGCTGCTGCGCGAGCGCACGGGCTGGGACGAGCCGGACATCCTCGACCGGGTCGGCACCTGGGTGACCACCCTGGGCGCCGACGGCGTCCGGATCGAGCGCAAGGGCGAGCCCGCACTCACCGTGCCGGCCGTCCCCGGAGTCCGCACCGAGGACCCGACGGGCGTCGGCGACGCCTTCCGGTCCGGCTTCCTCGCCGCCGTCAGCTGGCAGCTCCCGCTGGAGACCGCCGCTCAGCTGGGCTGCGCGGTGGCGGCCCTCGCCCTCCGGACGGTGGGCCCCCAGGACTACGAGGTCGACGGCGCCGGGCTGCTGGAGACGGTCGCCGAGGTGTACGGGCCCGAACCGGCCCGGCTGTTGGGCCCGGCGCTGGAGAAGCTGACATGAGCCAAATCCGGGCCGATGCCCTCCGGGAGGCGTTCGCGACCCGTGTGGTCGTCGCGGACGGTGCCATGGGAACGATGCTCCAGGCGCAGGACCCGACCATGGAGGACTTCCAGCAGCTCGAGGGCTGCAACGAGGTCCTCAACGTCACCCGCCCCGACATCGTGCGTTCCGTGCACGAGGCGTACTTCTCGGTGGGCGTGGACTGCGTCGAGACGAACACCTTCGGCACGAACTACGCGGCCCTCGCCGAGTACGACATCGCCGACCGCAACTTCGAACTGTCCGAGGCCGGTGCGCGTATCGCCCGTGAGGTCGCCGACGAGTTCACCGCCTCCACCGGGCAGCAGCGCTGGGTCCTCGGCTCGATGGGCCCCGGCACCAAGCTGCCCACGCTCGGCCACATCACCTACGCGCAGATCCGGGACGCCTACCAGGTCAACGCCGAGGGCCTGCTCTCCGGCGGTGCCGACGCGTTGCTCGTGGAGACGACGCAGGACCTGTTGCAGACGAAGTCCTCGATCATCGGTGCCCGGCGGGCGATGGAGGTGCTGGGCGTCACCGTTCCGCTGATCTGCTCCGTCACGGTGGAGACGACGGGCACGATGCTCCTCGGTTCGGAGATCGGTGCGGCGTTGACCGCGTTGGAGCCGCTGGGCATCGACATGATCGGCCTGAACTGTGCGACCGGGCCCGCCGAGATGAGCGAGCACCTGCGCTACCTGGCGCGCAACGCCCGCATCCCGCTCTCCTGCATGCCCAACGCCGGCCTGCCCGTCCTGACCAAGGAGGGCGCGCACTACCCGCTGAGCGCCTCCGAGCTGGCCGACGCCCAGGAGACCTTCGTCCGCGAGTACGGGCTGTCCCTGGTCGGCGGCTGCTGCGGTACGACCCCCGAGCACCTGCGCCAGGTCGTGGAGCGGGTCCGCGGCACCGAGATCACCCCGCGCAGCCCCCAGCCCGAGCCCGGCGCCGCCTCGCTCTACCAGACCGTGCCCTTCCGCCAGGACACCTCGTACATGGCGATCGGCGAGCGCACCAACGCCAACGGCTCCAAGAAGTTCCGCGAGGCCATGCTGGAGGCCCGCTGGGACGACTGCGTGGAGATGGCGCGCGACCAGATCCGCGAGGGCGCGCACATGCTCGACCTCTGCGTGGACTACGTCGGCCGCGACGGCGTCGCCGACATGGAGGAGCTGGCCGGCCGCTTCGCGACCGCTTCCACGCTGCCGATCGTCCTGGACTCCACCGAGGTTCCCGTCATCCGGGCGGGCCTGGAGAAGCTCGGCGGCCGCGCCGTCATCAACTCGGTGAACTACGAGGACGGCGACGGTCCCGAGTCCCGCTTCGCCAAGGTCACCCGGCTGGCGCAGGAGCACGGCGCCGCGCTGATCGCGTTGACGATCGACGAGGAGGGTCAGGCCCGCACCGTCGAGCACAAGGTCGCCATCGCTGAACGTCTGATCGAGGACCTCACGGGGAACTGGGGGATCCACGAGTCGGACATCCTCATCGACACCCTGACCTTCACGATCTGCACCGGGCAGGAGGAGTCCCGCAAGGACGGCATCGCGACGATCGAGGCCATCCGCGAGCTCAAGCGCCGCCACCCGGACGTCCAGACCACCCTCGGCCTGTCGAACATCTCCTTCGGCCTCAACCCGGCCGCCCGCGTGCTGCTGAACTCGGTGTTCCTCGACGAGTGCGTCAAGGCGGGCCTGGACTCGGCCATCGTCCATGCCTCCAAGATCCTGCCGATCGCCCGGTTCGACGAGGAGCAGGTGACCACCGCCCTCGACCTGATCTACGACCGGCGGGCCGAGGGCTACGACCCGCTGCAGAAGCTGATGGCCCTCTTCGAGGGCGTCAACACCAAGTCACTGAAGGCCGGCCGCGCCGAGGAGCTCCTCGCCCTGCCGCTGGACGAGCGCCTGCAGCGCCGCATCATCGACGGCGAGAAGAACGGCCTGGAGACCGACCTCGACGAGGCCCTCCAGACCCGCCCCGCCCTCGACATCGTCAACGACACCCTCCTGGAGGGCATGAAGGTCGTCGGCGAGCTCTTCGGCTCCGGCCAGATGCAGCTCCCCTTCGTCCTGCAGTCCGCCGAGGTCATGAAGACGGCCGTCGCCTACCTCGAACCGCACATGGAGAAGACGGACGACGAGGGCAAGGGCACGATCGTGCTCGCCACCGTCCGCGGCGACGTCCACGACATCGGCAAGAACCTCGTCGACATCATCCTGACGAACAACGGCTACAACGTCGTCAACATCGGCATCAAGCAGCCCGTCTCCGCGATCCTCGAAGCCGCGCAGGAGCACAAGGCCGACGTCATCGGCATGTCCGGCCTGCTCGTGAAGTCGACCGTGATCATGAAGGAGAACCTGGAGGAGCTGAACCAGCGCAAGCTGGCCGCCGACTACCCGGTGATCCTCGGCGGCGCCGCCCTCACCCGCGCCTACGTCGAGCAGGACCTCCACGAGATCTACGAGGGCGAGGTCCGCTACGCCCGCGACGCCTTCGAGGGCCTGCGCCTCATGGACGCCCTCATGGGAGTGAAGCGGGGAGTCCCCGGAGCCGAGCTCCCGCCCTTGAAGAAGCGCCGCGTGCCTCGGCGCGCCGACGCATCGGGGGCCGGCGCCGCAGCATCCCTCCCGGTGGAGGAACGCGAGGAGCCAGGTGGACGCTCGGACGTCTCCGTCGACAACCCGATCCCCACCCCGCCCTTCTGGGGCACCCGGGTCGTCAAGGGCATCCCGCTCAAGGACTACGCCTCCTGGCTCGACGAGACCGCCCTCTTCAAGGGCCAGTGGGGCCTGAAGGACGCCGACACCATCGAAACGGAGGGTCGGCCCCGGCTGCGCGGCTGGCTCGATCGGCTGCACACCGACGGGCTCCTCGAAGCGGCCGTCGTGCACGGTTACTTCCCCTGCGTCTCCAAGGGCGAGGACCTGATCATCCTCGACGAGCTCGGCGGAGAGCTGACCCGCTTCACCTTCCCGCGCCAGCGCCGCGGCCGGCGCCTCTGCCTCGCCGACTTCTTCCGCCCCGAGGAGTCCGGCGAGACCGACGTCATCGGCCTCCAGGTCGTCACCGTCGGCAGCCGCATCGGGGAGGAGACGGCCCAGCTCTTTGCCGCCGACGCCTACCGCGAGTACCTGGAACTGCACGGCCTCTCCGTCCAGCTCGCCGAGGCCCTCGCCGAGTACTGGCACGCCCGCGTCCGCGCCGAACTGGGCATCGCCGGGTCCGACCCGGCCTCCATGCACGGCATGTTCCGCACCGAATACCAAGGCTGCCGTTACTCCCTCGGCTACCCCGCCTGCCCCGACCTGGAGGACCGCGCCAAGATCGCCGACCTCCTCCGGCCTGAACGGATCGGCGTCCACCTGTCGGAGGAGTTCCAGCTCCACCCGGAGCAGTCCACCGACGCGCTCGTCATCCACCACCCCGCGGCCACGTACTTCAACGCACGCTGACACCGGAAAGGTTCGATCCCATGGCAGCCGTCGTTGCAGAACGGCCGACCCTCGTCCGTCTCAAGCCCGCCGCGCGCCCGGGCGTACGCGAACTACTGGCCACGGGCCGGCGCTCGTACTCCGTCGAGTTCTTCCCGCCCAAGACCGAGGCGGGCGAGCGGACCCTGTGGAACGCGATCCGCCGGATCGAGGCCTTCGCGCCCTCGTTCGTATCCGTCACCTACGGAGCCGGCGGCTCCTCCCGGGACCGTACCGTCGAGCTCACCAAGCGGATCGCGGCCGAGACGACCCTGCGCCCGGTCGCGCACCTGACGGCGGTCGGCCACTCCCGGGCCGAGTTGCGCCAGATCATCGGCCAGTACGCCGACGCCGGCATCCGGGACGTCCTCGCCCTGCGCGGGGACCCGCCGGGCGACCCGAAAGGCGTGTGGACCCCGCATCCGCAGGGCTTCACGCACGCACACGAGCTGGTCGGCATGATCCGGCAGCTGGGCGACTTCAGCGTGGGCGTGGCCGCGTTCCCCGAGCGGCACCCGCGCTCTCCCGGATGGACCGACGACATCCGCCACTTCGCCGCCAAGTGCAGGGCGGGCGCCGACTACGCGATCACGCAGATGTTCTTCCACGTCGAGGACTACCTACGGCTGCGTGACCGACTGGCATCGGTGGGCTGCCTGACACCGGTCATCCCCGAGATCATGCCGGCGACCGACTTCCGCCAGATCCAGCGGTTCGCCGCACTGAGCAACGCCCGCTTCCCGTCCGCTCTGGCCCGCCGGCTGGAGGCCGTGCAGGACAACCCGGCCGACGGACACCGGGTGGGCGTCGAGTACGCGACCGCGATGGCCGAGCGCCTTCTGGCCGAGGGTGCTCCGGGCCTCCACTACATCACCCTGAACCGCTCCACCGCGACCCTCGAGATCCACCAGAACCTGGGCATCTAGTGCTGTGACGCACTGGCCCTCCATCCACCACCGGAGTCACCATGACCAGCACGTCCCCTGCCGATTTCACCGACTACAAGGTCGCAGACATCGGCCTCGCGGAGTTCGGCCGCAAGGAGATCACCCTGGCCGAGCACGAGATGCCGGGTCTGATGTCGATCCGCGCCGAGTACGCGGAGGCGCAGCCGCTGGCCGGCGCCCGCATCACCGGCTCGCTGCACATGACCGTGCAGACGGCCATCCTGATCGAGACCCTCGTCGCTCTCGGCGCCGACGTCCGCTGGGTCTCCTGCAACATCTTCTCCACCCAGGACCACGCGGCCGCCGCGATCGCCGCCGCGGGGATCCCCGTCTTCGCCTGGAAGGGCGAGACGCTGGAGGAGTACTGGTGGTGCACGGAGCAGGCGCTGACCTGGCCCGGCGCCGACGGCCCCAACATGATCCTCGACGACGGTGGCGACGCCACCCTCCTCGTCCACAAGGGCGTCGAGTTCCAGAAGGCCGGCTCCGTCCCTGACCCGTCCACCGCCGACAACGAGGAACTCGCCGTCGTCCTCGGCCTGCTGCAGCGCAGCGGCATCGACTGGGTGAAGCTCGCGTCCGAGATCCGCGGTGTGACGGAGGAGACCACCACCGGTGTCCACCGCCTCTACGAGATGATGTCCGAGGGCACCCTGCTGTTCCCGGCGATCAACGTGAACGACGCCGTCACCAAGTCGAAGTTCGACAACAAGTACGGCTGCCGCCACTCCCTGATCGACGGCATCAACCGCGCCACCGACGTCCTCATCGGCGGCAAGGTCGCGGTCGTCTTCGGCTACGGCGACGTCGGCAAGGGCTGCGCCGAGTCGCTGCGCGGCCAGGGCGCCCGCGTCATCGTCACCGAGATCGACCCGATCTGCGCCCTGCAGGCGGCGATGGACGGCTACCAGGTCGCCACCCTCGACGACGTCGTCGAGACGGCCGACATCTTCATCACCACCACGGGCAACAAGGACATCATCATGGCCGCCGACATGGCCAAGATGAAGCACCAGGCCATCGTGGGCAACATCGGCCACTTCGACAACGAGATCGACATGGCCGGCCTGGCCAAGATCGAGGGCATCGTCAAGGACGAGGTCAAGCCCCAGGTCCACACCTGGAAGTTCCCCGACGGCAAGGTCCTGATCGTCCTTTCCGAGGGCCGCCTGCTGAACCTCGGCAACGCGACCGGCCACCCGTCCTTCGTGATGTCGAACTCCTTCGCGGACCAGACCCTGGCCCAGATCGAGCTCTTCACCAAGCCGCAGGAGTACCCGACCGAGGTCTACGTGCTCCCCAAGCACCTCGACGAGAAGGTCGCCCGCCTCCACCTCGACGCCCTCGGCGTCCGCCTCACCACGCTCCGCCCGGAGCAGGCCGCCTACATCGGCGTCCAGGTCGAGGGCCCGTACAAGCCGGACCACTACCGCTACTGATCAATCCTCTCGGCGGACACCCGCATTCGAGTCGGGCTTGAGGGCCCGGTTCGATGCTGGGCTGTCTGAGAAGAACCCTCTGAGAACGTCGAGGAGAGTCAGTTGGAGAGTCCGGGCCGGCTCACTGGCCGGCCCGGGCCCCCGCTTCCCGTCACCTCTCGCCCCACACTCCGGCGCCGGCGGTCGCCCCTCACTCCGCTCCTACCTGCCTCGAAGGCGCCTCAGGAAGCACCGGAGGCGCCGGCCGCCGACCACCCCGTCCTCGAACACACCTGCCCTTCGCGAATGGCTAATTCCATTCGCCGGTATCGGAAATGCAGGGTCGCCATTCTTGGATTTCCGTGCCAGACTTTTTTCGTCGATTGATTTCAGGAGGTACGTATGACTGACAAGTCGTTCGACGGTGGCGATGCTCAGGATGCCAAGGAGAGGTTCCGCGAGATCTTGGAACGTAAGGCCCAGGTCACGCGCGCCCGAACGGCCCACGAAGAGGGCCGCCTTCGTGTGAAGAACATGAGCGGTTCGGCCGGACAGAAGCGGTACACCCGCAGGAAGACCGGCTGATCTCCACCCCCTGTGCCGCCGCGGCTCATTCCATGCGAATGAGCCGCGGCGGCTTTTCTGTTCGCAGAGTGAATGCGGCGAAGGCATGCGCTGGAATTTCACTGGAGTCTCGCTTGAAGACTGTTCGAGCCTCGCTGAATGAAAACCCGGGCAGGCGGTGTATTCCAGCCACAAAGGCAGCCCCGCGCGAGTCGCCCGTCGGTATCCCCTGCAAAACCCGAGCCGCGCTGTAGCGCCGCGATCGAACCTGGAGTGTGCGGCACAGGCTGTTCCCGGGCCCCGAATGAGCATCGTTGAGGAACGACCGCTGGTGGCAGACCCCGTCCCGCGCGCCCCCGTGGTCCGTGTGTCCCCCGTACGGGAACGCCCGGCGCAGGCGCCCGCGCGTACCGACGCCCCGCCGACCCCCACCACCGCAGAACCCTCGCTCGCCCTGGCCATGGCCTCGATCCGGATCTCCCGCGGCGGCAACCCCACCGTGGAGGAGACGATCGCACTGGCGGCCCTCCTGACGGCCCGTCTGTGTCTGCTGCACCATGCCCGCGAGTCCGAGCCCCCCCACCGTCCGCCCCCGCAAACTCCCACGCCACCCCTGCCCCCCATTCCGCGCGCCGGGCGCCTGGGCCTCGTAAGAAGCCATCTCATTTGGATGGTTGGGTAGGCTGGTCGTGGCGGGGATTGTTGAGCGGCTGGTGCCGGATGAGTTGTGGGAGCTGTTCCAGCGGGTGGTGCCGGAGGCGCCATCGCGGCCTCAAGGCGGTGGCCGACGTCGGCATGGTGACCGTGAAGTACTGGCCGCGATCGTCTTCGTTGCCACCTCGGGTTGTACATGGCAGCAGCTGCCCGCGGCATCGTTCGGGCCGTCGGGGGCGACAGCCCACCGGCGCTTCTCCGAGTGGACGAAGGCCAGGGTGTGGGCCAAGCTCCACCGCCTGGTACTCGACGAGCTCGGCGCCCGCGGCGAGCTGGACTGGTCACGCTGCGCGATCGACTCGGTGAACATGCGGGCCCTGAAAAAGGGGGACCTGACAGGCCCGAATCCTGTCGACAGGGGCAAGTTCGGATCAAAGATCCATTTGATCACCGAGCGGACCGGTCTGCCCCTGTCCGTCGGCATCTCGGGCGGGCGCGAACCTGCACGACAGCCAGGCTCTCGAGCCCCTCGTCCGCGGCATACCGCCCATCCGCTCGCGCCGCGGACGCCGACGGCGCAGGCCCGGGAAGCTCCACGCAGACAAGGGCTACGACTACGCCCACCTGCGCCGATGGTTACGCGGACGTGGCATCAAGCACTGCATAACCCGCCGTGGCATCGAGTCCTCGCAGCGACTGGGCCGCCACCGCTGGACCATCGAACGCACCATGGCCTGGCTTGCCGGCTGCCGCCGCCTCCACCGCCGCTACGAACGCAAAGCCGAGCACTTCCTGGCCTTCAGCAGCATCGCCTGCACCCTCATCTGCTACCGCAGACTCGCCAAATGAGATGACGTCTAAGCCCACCCGTCGTGGTTCAGCGGGACGGTTCCCACGCTTCGGGGCCGGCGCCCCGCCACTCCACGAAATCGGGATCGGTGAGATCCACGTCCTCGGCGTCCTCGAGGCCGGCCGCGGCGAGAAAGACGCGGATGTCGGCCGGGCAGCAGCCGCGTGCTGCCCGGCATCCCGCAAACCGTCTGCTGTATGAAGTTCTCGCGCGCCCGGCTGCCCGGGACGCTTAAATCCTGTTTCTGTTCCCCAAAAGACTAGGTCAGTGAGGGGATCCCCCGATGCCAGGGTTCCGGGGTCGTGGGGACGTCGGCGATTGGGCGATGAGGGGGCGATCTTGGTCTAACTCCTCCCTCGCGTAGCCTCATCCTGACTTGATCATCTGGAAGTTATGGCTGTAGCACCGCTGTGGTGTGGGCTGTGGCTCACGAGGGACCTAAGTGGACGTTAAGTCCGTTTCTGGTAGCGGCCTCGTCCGGGTTGGGTGAGGAAGCCTTGGCGGGTGAGTCGTCCGAGGCGGCTGCGGGTGATGTTGACGGATGCTTCGTCGGTGGGCATGTCGAGGAGTTCGTGCAGGTCGCGGGCCCGGAACGCCTGGTCGGGGTGCTGGTTGAAGGCGTCGACGATGGTCTGGTAGGCGGTGCTCGACTCGGGCGGATCGGGTTCGGTGCCGGTAGGTGCGAGTTCGGTGATGACCTTGCGGGTGGTGGCGAGGTCCGCGAGGCGAGCTTCGGTCTCGGTGAGGGCGGCGGTGAAGTGCGCGATCTGATGGCGGAGTTCGTCTGCCCGGGCCGTGGCCTCGTTCTCCCGGAGGTGAAGGTCCACCAGGAGTTCGGTGATGTTCACGCGGCCAGCCCGATGGTGTCGCGCCAGGTCGGCGTGGGTGTGGTGAGGCGGCGGGCCATGTTGGCGGTGGAGGCCCAGTAGACGCGTGAGGCGGAGGTGTCGGGCCGGTGGTCGTACTCACGGGTCAGGCGCCGGTGGAGCATCAGCGTGCCGTTCGTCTGCTCGACCACCCACCGCTTGGGCTGCGGGACGAACCCTTTGCCCTGGTCAGCGGGGTTGCGGCGGACGACCTCGACGCCGATGTCCAGCAGTGCGCCGTGAACGATGACCGCTTCCTTGAAGCCCTGGTCGACCAGGGCTTTCTCCAGGCGCATTCCGCACCGCTCGGCGGCCTGGTCGAGCAGGGCGATGCCGGCGGCGTTGTCGTGCGCCGAGGCGGCCATGACGACGACGCCGATGATCAGCCCCAGCACGTCGACGGCCAGTCCCCGCTTGCGTCCCGAGACCTTCTTGTTCGCGTCCAGCCCGGTCGTGGTCCGGGGGACACCCGCCGCAGCGCGGACGGACTGGGTGTCGATGATCACGAGGGACGGGTCCTCTAATCGGCGGGCTTTCTCCCTGACCTGGCAGCGAAGGAGTTCCTGAATCCGCTGGTCGAGCCCGTCCTCGCGCCACAACCTGAAGTAGTAGAACACCGCCGACCAGGCCGGCAGGTCATGCGGCAGCATGCGCCACTGACAGCCCGTCCGGTTCTGGTAGAAGATCGCGTTCACGACCTCCCTCAGGTCACAGGACCCGGGATCCCCGGTCGCCGACCGCGCCACCCGGCCCTGTTTCCAGGCCGTGATCATCGGCTCGATCAACGCCCACTGCCCATCCGACAAATCGCTGAGATACGGCTCTCTCATCACGCCCCGCATCTCAACATGGACATGCCCATCGAGCAGCCCGGACCGCGATCAGTACCACGATCGAGCGATCACGAACGAAGAGAAGTCGGACTTAACGACCACTAAGAGGCATCAATTGACGAAGCACAGGATTTCCGCCCGACTCGCCAGCGTGGCCGCTGCCGGCGCTGTGGCGTTTGGTGGCACCGTAGCGCTGGCGCCGGCTGCATCCGCGGTTGGCTCCAGTGCCTGCACGAAGAATGTCGCTGACTACGACTCCCAGACGGACACCACGGTGAACTTCCGCACGGGTCCCGGGACCGACTACACGGCGAAGGGCACGGTGAGCTCCAACACCTCGGTGCGCGTCTACTGCACCGCCAAGGGCGGCGCGTGGGCCTATCTGAAGGTCACCGAGGGCGCGCACAAGGGGACGACCGGCTGGATCGCCTGCAAGTGGCTTGCTGTTCCCATGCAGTTGAGCTGACGAACACGGCTGAACGGCCAGACTCTGCAGGGGACCGGTGAAGCTCTGCCGGCCATGAGATCACCGAACAGGATGACGGCTGGCTCCTGATGACCCGCCTCCTCCCGGACGCCGCGTAGGCCGGCGGGTTCTGGTGACATGGCCGACGGGGCCGGGGTGCGGCATTACGCCTCGGCCCCGTCGGTCTCCCTGCCTCGGGGGTTCACACCCCGCCTTCACACCCGTTCCAGGCCCGGAGGGTGCGAAAGGCCGGTGTTCACCCCAACGAGGCCGGCAGGGGGTCAGACCTCGCCGCGCCAGGAGCCGGTTTTGCGGCCGCGGTCCTCGATGTACTCCTTGAACTGCTTCAGGTCGCCGGTGACCTGCCGCTTAACGAGGCCGAGCTTGTCGCCGACGTTCTCCGCGAAGCCCTCCGGGTCGTAGTCCAGCTGCAGCTTCACCTTGGTCTTGCTGTCGTCCAGGCGGTGGAAGGTGACCACGCCGGCCTGCTTGACCTCGCCGCCCAGCGTCGTCCACGCGACCCGCTCGTCGGGGATCTGCTCGGTAATCTCCGCCTCGAACTCCTTGGTCACTCCGCCGATCTTCGCCACCCAGTGCGTCATGGTGTCGGTGCGCTGGTCGATGCGCTCCACACCGTCCATGAAGTGCGGGAACGACTCGAACTGCGTCCACTGGTTGTAGGCGGTGCGCACAGGGACATCGACTTCCACGGACTCTTCGACCTCAACGGACCCGTGGGCCGGGCTGTGCGCTAGAACGCCCGCGGGTGGTTGCAGGCTCACTGGTGCCGGGTGGGTGGTTCACGTGATTCGCCGGCATCCGGGTCCGGCAGGCACAAGGGTGGGGTCGGGTCCGCAGCGAGGTGGAGCCGGCGCAGGGTGGATTCGGTTTCCCGCTCGAAGTGCTCCACGGAGATCAGGCGCTGCCAGATGGGATCGGGCATACCGGGCACCGCGGCGCCGCGGGCAGTCCACTCCGCTGCGAGCCGCGCATACAGGGGCGCGGATTGGTCTGCGATGTTTTCGGGGCCGCCGCGGCGGGCATGCCGACCCGATCCGGCAGCGTACGGCCGACTCTGCGTGGGAATGAGGGAACCGGGCATGAGCCGGGCCTGCCCCAGTACATGAGGCAAAAACTTTCGCTGATCAGCGGTCACGATCATCAAAACGATTCTTGCGCCCGCCCGACACCGCTGCCCCGAACGCTACGGATCCTGGTGCGCTGGAGACGCCGGCCGGATGACCTTTGGTGGCTTGGTTCGGCGGGGTGGTCCGAGGCCGGGGCACGCGCCGTGCCTACCGGAGCCGTCAGCTGGGGAAAACCTCAGAGCGGGCCGCTCCGCTGGTGGGGCGGCCCGTTTCGAACGAGCGCTGTGTCATAGAGCTCTTTCAAACGTGTTCAGGTACCTGGCTGAACGGAAATCCCGTCTCTCCCAGGCCCGGGGGAAGCCCGTCGGCACGGTGCGGTCGCTGCCCTGCCGAGCCCCTGGATCTTGGCTTGAGGGCAGATGGCATGGCACAGAGGGAGCGCTCGCCTCTGGGGTGTGCGGCGTGCGCCGGGTGTAGGCGGCAGAGGCCTGGGGAGGGTTGAGACATGAACGTGAACGACGGCCAAGGCGATGGTGATGAGTTCGACGTCCTTGGCGTGTACCTGGAAACCCTGCGGGCTCAGATGTCTCCGCAGCAGTTCCGGGCCCTGGTGAGAGCTGTGCAGGCGACGTGCGGGCTGCTGTCAGAGGGGCGGTCCGCTCCTCTGACGGTGCCGGGCGACGGCTTGCTGTCCAGTGATCTGCGGCGGGAGTACCTGACCGTGTTGGCGGTCATGATCACGGGACGTATGGATCACCGGCTCGTGGAGGTCCCGGGGCCCGATGGCAAATCGGGGTGGGCGGTGCTGGAGGGCGGCGCCGAGCACGACACTGCCGCGTCGATGGCTGCCCGTGACGCGGTGGCCTGCCGGCACAACGAGCAAATGTCCATCACCGCCGAACTGGATGGCATCGCCCGCGCGAGCGGCCTCAGCCCCGGCTGAGAAGGCCCCAGTGCCCTGCCGATTCACCGTTGATACTGCAGAGCCGCGCCACCTGCGGCGATGATTTCGGCGAGCCGGTTGGCGAAGGCCGCGTTGCATCCCCCGAGCCGGACGAAGCCGTGGCCGGCCACCGGCCCGCCGTTGCTCAGGGAGGGAAGGGTCAGGTCTGCGAGCGCGAGCGCCGCCTGGAGGTTGGTGACAGCCTCTTCGCCGGCCTGGTAGGCGGCCTCCTGGCGCCGCTTGTATGCATTCGTTCAGCGTGGGATAACTCGTACACCATGTTGCTGACCTCTCGTGGTAAGCGCGGGGGATGAGTGGCTTTATTCACGGGTTGTGAAGCCGGTTGTTCACGGGTCACCGGGGTTCTTGCCAGGGCAGCATCGAGGTGCTCCTGGTGAAAGGGCCTGGTCATGCCGCAGATGTCGAAGGTCGAGCTGTACGCGGCGATCCGTCGGGACCACCGCGGCGGCATGAAGATCCGGGAGATCGAGCGCAAGTACAACGTGTCCTGGCGGACGGTCCGCAAGGCCGTGGACTCGGTCTGGCCGGAGCCGCGGAAGCAGCTGCCGCCGAGGCCGACCGCGTTGGACCCCTACAAGCCGGTGATCGACGGGATGCTTCAGGCGGACCTGGACGCGCCGCGCAAACAGCGGCACACGATCACGCGGATCTTCCACCGCCTGGTCGAGGAACACGCCGCGGACGTCTCCTACCAAATGGTCCGGCGCTACGTCTCGGACCGGAAGCCACAGATCCTCGTCGAGTCGGGGAAGGCCCCGGTCGAAGCGTTCATCCCGCAGACCCACCAGCCCGGTATGGAGGCCGAGGTCGACTTCGGCGACGTCACGATCCGGCTCGCCGGCGAGCTTGTGACCTGCTACTTGTTCTCCTTCCGCCTGTCCTACTCAGGCAAGGCCGTCCACCGCGTCTTCGCGTCCTGCGGCCAGGAAGCCTTCTTCGAAGGGCACGTTCACGCTCTTCGGACCCTGGGCGGGGTCCCGCGAAGCAAGGTCCGTTACGACAACCTGAAGGCCGCCGTCGCCCAAGTGCTGGGGCTGAGCCGGGCCAGGGTGGAGGCCGACCGGTGGATCGCCTTCAGGTCGCACTTCGGGATCGAGAGCTTCTACTGCCGACCCGGCATCGAAGGCGCCCACGAGAAGGGCGGAGTGGAGGGACAGATCGGCTACTTCCGCCGCAACCACTTCACCCCGGTGCCCGAGGTCGACTCGCTGGCCGAGCTGAACGAACTCGTCGATCAGTGGGATCTTCACGACGGACGGCGCCGGATCGGTTCGCGGCCGCGGACCATCGACGAGTACTTCCAGGTCGAGGGGCCGCTGCTGATGCCGCTGCCGGAAGAGTCCTTCGAGACGGGACGGCTCTTCACTCCGAGGGTCGACCGCTACAGCCAGATCGCGGTTCGCACGAACCGCTACTCGGTGCCGGTCCGGCTGATCGGCAAACGGGTCCGGGTCGTGCTGCACGCCTCTCACCTGGTGGTCTACGACCGGAACGTGGAAGTGGCCCGGCACGAGCGGCTGATCGCGAAGGGCGGCTGCCGCCTGGATCTGGACCACTACCTGGAGGCCCTGATCCGCAAGCCAGGTGCCTTCCCCGGCGCCACCGCGCTCGAACAGGCCCGCTCGGCGGGCAAGTTCACCCCGGTCCATGACGCCTGGTGGGCCGCGGCGGTCAAGGCCCACGGAGACACAGCCGGGACGAGAGCGCTGATCGAGGTGCTGCTGCTGGCCCGCCACCTCCCGCACGAGCACCTGGTCGCCGGACTCGCGATGGCCCTGCGGGCCGGAGCCCTGACCGCGGACGCGGTCGCGCTGGAAGCCCGCAAAATCGCCCAGGCCGAGGACGAGCCGGCCGGAACCCCGGGCGCGGCCACCGTGACGTTTCTGCACGAGTGGCGGCTCGCGCATCTTCCCCCGGACACCAGGCCTCTGCCCTCGGTGACCCACTACGACCAACTGCTCCGACGCCGTCGCGCCAGCGCCGGCGAACAACGCGAGGGAGAAGCACAGTGACCCTGCCCCGCCAGCGAGGACTGACCGAGCAGGCCGCCACCACGGCCATCGACACCGCCTGCCGCCTGCTGCGGCTCCCCTCGATCAGAAACGAGTTTGCCGACATCGCCGACCGGGCGCTGAAGGACCAGATGACCTACCGCGGGTTCCTCGCCGAACTGCTGATGGCCGAGTGCGACGACCGGTCCCGGCGCCGTTCGGAACGGCGGATCAAGGCAGCCGGCTTCCCCCGGGACAAGTCCCTGCGGACTTTCGACTTCGACGCGAACCCGAACATCGACGCCGCCACCATCCACACCCTCGCCAGCTGCGAATGGATCAAGAAGAGCCAGCCCCTCTGTCTGATCGGCGACTCCGGAACCGGCAAGTCGCACATGCTGATCGCGCTGGGAACCGAGGCGGCGATGGCCGGCTACCGGGTCAAGTACGTGCTTGCGACGAAGCTGGTCAACGAGCTCGTCGAGGCCGCCGACGAGAAGCAACTCTCCAAGACGATCGCCCGCTACGGCCGGGTTGATCTTTTGTGCATCGATGAACTCGGCTACATGGAACTCGACCGCCGCGGCGCCGAACTCCTCTTCCAGGTCCTGACCGAACGCGAGGAAAAGAACAGCGTCGCCATCGCCTCCAACGAGTCGTTCGGCGGCTGGACCAAGACGTTCACCGACCCCCGCCTCTGCGCTGCCATCGTCGACCGCCTCACCTTCAACGGCACCATCATCGAGACCGGAACCGACTCCTACCGCCTCGCCAGCACCCGCGCTCGAGCCGAAGCCGCGGCCAGCTAGGTTCCGCTGGGAGCGTCGGCCACTTCTCCAGTCTCAGGGGGAGCTGGCCGACGACCCATCGGAGCGAAGCAGGGCCCGCAACTCGTCGGGAGTGACCGGCCCCGGGTCACGAACGGGCTGGCCGACGTCGGCAGGCCAACTGGGACGGAAGCGTTCGACGAAGTCTGTGAAGTCGCTCCGCAGATACCGGGAGTCGGACGGCTTCAGCCGGATCTGCTGGCGGCTGTCTGCCCACCAGATCTCGAAATCGGCAACCGTGCCCTCCGCTGGCCAGTCTTCGCCCTCGCTCGGCAGCAGCAGAACGTCGACAAAACCTCCGACGCTCAGGCCGATGTCCACGAAGATCCCGATCGCACCGGGTCGGGGAACCTTCACCACGGTGCCCTCGAAGACCTGCCCGAAGCGCAGGTCCCTCCGAATCCGAGCCCACTCGACATCTGTCACCACGAACAGATCATCGCACCATCGTCCGTCTGCCTCAGCGGCACGTCACCGCCGTCATTTCTCGTGAGCATCCGTGAGCCGGCTGATGACCAACCGCTGCCGGAACTCATCGACAAACGCTGCTGCTTAGAAGTCATCTCATTTGGGTGGTTGGGTAGGCTGTCGGTCGTGGCGGGGATTGTTGAGCGGCTTGTGCCGGATGAGTTGTGGGTGTTGTTCCAGCGGGTGGTGCCGGAGGCGCCGTCGCGGCCTCAGGGCGGTGGCCGGCGTCGGCATGGCGACCGGGAGGTGCTGGCCGCGATCGTCTTCGTTGCCACCTCAGGTTGCACCTGGCAGCAGTTGCCGACGGCGTCGTTCGGGCCGTCGGGGGCGACAGCCCACCGGCGGTTCACCGAGTGGAGCAAGGCGCGGGTGTGGGCCAAGCTGCACCGCCTGGTCCTCGACGAGCTCGGCGCTCGCGGTGAGCTGGATTGGTCCCGCTGCGCGATCGACTCGGTGAACATGCGGGCCCTTAAAAGGGGGAGCTGACAGGTCCGAATCCTGTTGACAGGGGCAAGTTCGGGT
This sequence comes from Streptomyces sp. NBC_01294, assembly GCF_035917235.1. Classification (NCBI taxonomy): domain Bacteria; kingdom Bacillati; phylum Actinomycetota; class Actinomycetes; order Kitasatosporales; family Streptomycetaceae; genus Streptomyces; species Streptomyces sp. NBC_01294. The sequence continues at coordinate 23,828 of NZ_CP108424.1, read as the reverse complement.
CGAAGATCCACTTGATCACGGAGCGAACCGGTCTGCCCCTGTCCGTCGGAATCTCGGGCGCGAACCTCCACGACAGCCAGGCCCTCGAGCCGCTCATCCGCGGCATACCGCCCATCCGATCCCGCCGCGGACGCCGACGACGCAAACCCGGCAAGCTCCACGCAGACAAGGGCTACGACTACGCCCACCTGCGACGATGGTTACGCGGACGCGGCATCAAGCACCGCATCGCCCGCAGGGGCATCGAGTCCTCGCAGCGACTGGGCCGCCACCGCTGGACCATCGAACGCACCATGGCCTGGCTCGCCGGCTGCCGCCGCCTCCACCGACGCTACGAACGCAAAGCCGAACACTTCCTCGCCTTCACCAGCATCGCCTGCACCCTCATCTGCTACCGCAGACTCGCCAAATGAGATGACGTCTTAACGCGAACAAAGCCAGATGAGGCGCCGGAGCGCGTTGTGTACTCGGTCGCCGAGGGGTGTCTTTGCCCGGTGCGCCGGCCCTGGCCAGCACGCACGCTGCAGATGCCGACGGCAGTGACCCGCCTTGCCCGGGCAGGACCCTTCCCCACGGCACGCCGCTCGGATGTGCCGCAGTGACCGGACGTCTGGGGTGCCGGGGTGCGGTCCGAGGCGCATCGCGGTGGGTAGCCCCAGGCTCGGATGGGGCAGGGGTGGGTAGACCGTCGGGCTGAGTCTGCTCACGGCCCGTGACTATCGGTTTCGATCTTCGTTTCAAAGATGCAGGCGAGCACCCCTTTGACGTGTGGGAAGGACCGGGTTGGCCAGGGAGTTAGCGGCTGCTACCGCCTTTGTGCTTCGCGGTCGCCGCCCATGGGATGCTCGACCCTCTTGCGTCGTCGTCCGACAGTGCCGTTTCCGCTGGGACGCTCGCCCAGGATTCCCACTCCCCGCGCGTGGACGGCGGACCGATCTCGCCGACGGCAAGACTGTCGGCCAGTCAGACTCCGCTGACGGTACGGACTCGAGTAACCCAATCCCATGGCCCGAGCCTGGGACCGTGACATTGACTGGCACGAGTGGCACTGCCCCACGCGTACGACCGTTATGCGTCTTACCCGAATCTGTGACCGTGGGACGGAGAGCGGACAGCTGTGTTGTCTGCCGCGGGGTAGCCGGGAGGGACACTGCCCGGGCTGCGTCTGGCTGCGGCCGTCTTCCCGAGCGGAACGGACGCAGAGGGCGTCGGGTTTCGGTGTCGCGGAGCGGCTTGGCGAGGCGGTCGCGTGAGTGTGATCTGGCGGACCAGCTGCTGGAAGCAGGCCAGCGCCGCGACGGCAGGAAGAGCAGCCCCCGCCACGGCGGCGATCGTTCTGGGTGCCTGGGCTACGCACAGAAGCGTGGCCAGGGTGGAGAACAGCAAAACGATGGACCAGGAATGAAGCGCGCGGCGCTGGTGCAAGGCCGATCTGAGGATGGACAGGGAGGCGACCATCCAGGGGCCGTAGATCAGCAGGGGCCACCAGCTGGCCACCTCGCGGTCCGTGTGGGGTTCGGCGCTGTGGCGCAGGGCGTCGCAGATGGCCAGCCCGCTGACGATGCTCACCACAGCGGCGATGGCACCGACCAGCACGGCGGTGAACACACTGCCCGTTTGCAGCAGGGTCACTGCCGGCGGCCTCGACGGGTTCCGGCGGTGCCCGCTGGAGGCTTGTGTGGGCGGCCGCCCGGTAGGGGTGTGCTTCAGCCCTGCAACGAGGCCGAGGGTGCTGACCGTGTCACCGGTGACCCCGGTGTCGTCGAAGCCGACTCGGGTGAAGGGCTCCGGCTGCCCGGGCGCAGCGCTCTCCTGAAGAAGGATGGCGAGCTCCTCCACCGGATCCCACGACGGATGCGCCTCACCGGGCCCGCCGAGCGGCTGCCCGGTGGAGGGGTGCTGTACGTTCTCTGGCCGGTCCCAGAACGCGGAGGTCTCCTGCTGGGGGTGGACACCGTGGATGTCCGGGTACCCGTACGACTCATACACGGGAGCTGCCACCCGAGCACTCGCCGACAGCCGTTGCGGACGCTGCCGTGTTCTCCATCCGCCTGCCGAACTCGACCTGGATCACGCTCATCGTGTGGAGGAAGTCCTCAAGGATCGGGGAGGAGTACCGAAGATCGATTTCCAGATCTTCGTGTCTCAGGGTGGCGTTCCGGGTCTCGCCCCAGTTGGTGGAGGGCGGAGTGAACATCCACTTCCCGATCCGGGTGGCCCCGGAGTGAAAGCTGCCTCCCTGTCCGTCTTCCTGCGCAGTCCTGCGGAGGAAGAAGGGGAGCTCTACTTTTGCCATATTTCATAAACGCTCTCGGTGTCGGTCTGGGTGCGTGCCATCCGGGTGATGGTGGTCGACGAATAAGCATTGACGCCGGCCTATCGGTTTTCCATACCAACCAGGAGGGCAGTAGCCGCGCCCTTTTTCGCGCCGCCACGCCGCGACTCGGAGGACGATGAGCTGCGGCTGACGCAAGCAGCGCGACGGCCCCTTCACCCCGTCCCGCACCCTGCTGCGTGCCGCGCACCCGCGGCAGCGGCTCTCATGCACGGCGGGATTGTCCACGCATATCGCCGACTCTTGCCGCAGGCCGTCATCCCTGTCTGCCCCCTCAGCGTTGAGCCCCCCATCGCCGGCTCCGTTGACTTCGCTTCCCGCCGAGTGGACGGCCCCGTCGCCCCACGGAAGCGCGCCGATCCTCGGCCTGCGGTCCGCCGGGTCACCTGCCCAACCCTCCTTTGGCCACCACAGCCACCGACTGATCATCGGTAAATAGATCGAGATGCCGACGCCGGTAGATTGCTGCGCATGGCTGCAATCGGAGGACAGGGCACAACTCCACATATGCCTCCGCGTTATGCCGAGGGTCGCCAGGGCCCGGCCTGCGCATCCCCTTGAACCTCAGCCTTTGAAAGGACCAGCTGTGGGAGGCATCCTCCTGTGGATCGTGCTGATTTCTGCCGCAGTAGGCACAAGTTGCACCGCACTGACGTCATCCGGGACCGGCCGACTCTGGCATGTGGACACCCTCGAACTGAGGCGCCACCAACGCTTCAAGCACGTCCTGTCCCTCCATGTAGACGCCGTCCGGTTGTCTCGTCCGGCAGCCGCAGCGCCGGCACGGCCAGGGGAGAAACTCGTCACCGTCGTCTCCCCTCGTTCGGGTGCGGAGCCGTTCCGAGTCGTCCATGAGCCGTGTTGGCCACCCCGCACACCAGACCGTTAGGGCAGAGCACCTCGCCGGCAGCCGACACCGCGCGCTGAACGACTGCACCTCGGAGGTCTCGCCGGCCCCTCCCCGGGACGATGGCGTTGGCGCGGCTTCCGGAATATCCCTGGGCTCCGCGGGAGGCCCGCATCCCGGGTGATGCAGGCTCTGGGTCAAGGGAAGGCCGCGGAGATGGTCGGCCAAGCGCCTTGTCGTCGGCGGTGACATCGCTTCGCGAGCCGTGGCCCGAAGAGCCCGACGCGGCAGGCTGGTGCGCCATCCAATTCCGCACCTCAGTAAGCCGTTCCGCCAGCGCTCCTCGTCAAGCACGCCAGGTCGAAAGGGCAGCTGATATCGCCGAAAAACCCCGGCAATCCGTTCCGTACATTGCCGCGTGCATTAAAACCCCGGCAATCCGGACACCGGTGAAGGCGCACAAAAACCCTGGCAGTCTGCGCATTACCCGTCCGCTTTTCGCCGTCCCGCATCCACAGGCCCGCGGCCGTAGAAGGGAGGTGTCCGCTTCCGGGTGTGCAGTACCCGGCACGCACACCGAAAGGCACGGCCCATGGCACAGACGAAGTTCGACAAGCAGCTGGAAGAGAACGTCGAGTCTCTGGTTTTCGGCATCGGCCGGATCCTGGCCGGCCGGGACACCGACGGCATCCGCCGTACGGACGCCACCTTCTGGCGCTCTGGCACCCGGGTCCTGCCGAAGGTGGAGGGCCGCGTCCCGCGCCGCTCCTACAAACCCGGGTGGCGGCGCCTCACCTTCCGCCTCGCCCTCGGGGCAGGCGCCGTGGAGAGCACCTACCTGCTCGGCCGGGACCCGAAGGCCACCATGCAGACCGCCCAGGACCTGTGGGACAACCAGGACCAGGTCGTCGCCGCGCTGGAGACCGGCGGGACGGCGCGGCCTCCGTACTGACCGTCGGCACCGCGGCGTACATGGTGCTGACCCACGAGCGCCGGGAGCTGATGCGCGAGTGGGTCGGCCCGCTCCACGATGCCCTCCACCAGCCCCTCGGGCTGGCGGAGCAGACCGACCCGCGCCGCTACCTCCACATCCCGAAGAACTTCTCCGACGACGACGCGGAGATACGCATCGACCTGCCTACCCGGCTGGGCTTCTCCCGCGACGTCGTCGCCGACCTCATCACCCAGAAGCTCGCCCTGGAGGGCGTCACGTTCTCCTGGCACCCCGAGGGCCGCAAGCCGTACGTGCTGGTGAAGAAGACCCGCAAGCCCCCGGCGAAGGCCCTCTTCAAGGACCCCAAGACGCGGGAGCTGGTGGCCGCCGCGAAGGAGTCCGCGCCGATCAGCGGGTTCGGTGCCAGCGGGCGGATCGTCTCCGTCGACCTGGACGCCGAGTCCCCGCACATCCTGGTCAACGCCTCCACGGGCGGCGGCAAATCGGTGACCCTGCGCTGCATCGCCTGCCAGATGCTCCACCACGGCTCGCGCGTGTTCGTCCTGGACACCAAGCGGATCTCCCACCCGTGGGCGCGCGGCATCGACGGCGTCACCTACTGCGCCGACGTCGCCGACATCCACGACCAGCTCATCGCGCTCGGCATGGAAGGCCGGCGCCGCACCCGGGTCGCCGACGAACTCGGCATCGACGCCGACCCGAAAGCCATCGGCCCCAGGCTGCTGATCCTCCTCGAAGAGATCAACGCCACGATGAAGCAGCTGGCCCGCTACTGGGAGAAGACCCGCGAGCCCGGCGACCCGAAGGTCTCCCCGGCCATCGACGCGCTCAACGAGATCCTCTACATGGGCCGCCAGCTGCGCATGCACGTGCTCCTGGTCGCCCAGTCCGCCACCGCCCGCGCCCTCGGAGGCCCGGAAGTCCGCGAGCAGTTCTCCACCCGCGTCCTCGCCCGCTACAGCGTCAACGCCTGGCGCATGCTCGCCCCCGAGGTCCACCCGGCGCCGAAGTCCACCAAGCACCCCGGGCGCGCCCAGGTCGTCAGCGGCGGATCCGCGCGGGAGACGCAGGTCCTCTTCTTCACCGAGGCCGAAGCCCGCCAGTGGGCCACCACCGGCAAGGAGGCCGCGGCACTTGGCGCCACCCCGCCTGACCCGGTGCAGCTGCAGAAGTCGCCCGCCGACTCCCTCGCCGAAGTCTGGTCCACCAGCACCCTCGAACTCCCGGCCGCCACCGAGCCGCCCGCGAGCCGTGACCTACTCGCCGACGCCTGGAGCCTCACCCCTGCCGCAGTCCCGGACGAAAGCACGGCCAGCACCACGGCGCCGCTCGCGAAGCCGGCCCCGGCCGACAACGACGACCAGGCGGTGGGGCTGCGCGAAGCCCACGAACACCACCTGCCGGACATCACCATCGCCGCCCTGCGCCACGCCCGCGCCAACGACCGCCTTCCCCGGCCCGGTCGACAAGCGAGGCGCCGAACTCCTCTACCGCGTCCGGGACCTCAAGACGTGGGCCCGCAACCGGCCCCGCGCCGCCACCGGCACCACCGACCTCGACTGACCCGCCAGTCCGCCGACACCGGCAAACCGGCCCTGTCCGGTTCAGCCGACACGATCCCCCTCGTCCCGGAGAACACCAGGTTCACCAGGACCAGCAAAGAAGAGGAACACCGCCCCATGAAGAAGACCGCGCTCCCGAAGATGCTGAGCTTCGCCGCCCCCGACCTGCGCGAGCAGATAGAGGCGCTCCCCGCCGGGACCGCGCTCATCGGCATCAGCGCCACCGGACGGGCCATCGCCGTCGACCTGGACGCCGAATGCCCGCACGTCCTGGTCTGCACCGGATCCGGCGGCGGCAGCACCACGGTCCTGCGCTCGCTCACCGCCCAGTTCCTGCACCAGGGCGCCCACGCCCTGGTCCTCGACCCCAAGCGGATCTACCACCTGTGGGCCAAGGCCCTGCCGACGGTGACCCACCGCGGCAACGTCGCCGGCATCCACGACGCCCTGGTCGCCCTCGCCTCCGAGCTGGGGCGCCGCCTCGACCTCGACGGCGCCCTCGACAACGTGCCGCGCCTGATCGTCGCGATCGACGAGGCCAACACCACCCTGCGGCAGCTCGCCCACTACTGGGAGACGTTCCGGCAGAAGGACGACCCCAAGACGTCCCCGGCCATCACCGCGCTCGAGGAAGCCCTCTGCTCGGGACGCGCGGCCCGGGTCCACGTCATCTTCGACGGGCGGCCCAGCGCCGGTGTCCTCGGAGCGCGGGCCCACGAGCTGTTCGCCACGGTGATCCTTTCGCGGTTCACGGCCGACACCTGGCGGCGCCTCGCCCCGATGGCCGGCCCCGCCCCGAAGCAGAGCACGCACCCGGGCCGTGTCCACGTCGTCCAGCACAACGGCACCCACGAGACGCAGGCGATCCTGATGACCGACGCCGACGTCGTCAACTGGCTCACCGACCCGACGGGCGACGAGAGCTGACCCGAGGCCGGACACGCCACGGGCCCCGGGGACCAGCGAGGATCTCCGGGGCCCGGCTGTTGTGCGGAACCCGTATTCCGCCGGATCAGCAGCTGCTGCACCCGGTCAACGCTGCTGGACCCACCAGATGACCGACCCCATCGCGAAGGTGCCGAAGGCGGTCGCTGCTCCACGGACGATGCCGTGTCCGGCCGTGCGGCTCAGGGACCGCAGCGTCCGGCGGCGCCTGCCGGAGCGACGCGGGGCGCCGGGACGCAGGTCCCGCCCGGTTGGCGCCGGCTGCTCGAACCCCTGAGACGGGATGCTGTCCATCCGCTGCTGGCCCTGCTTCTGGGTAGTGAAGATCTTCATCGTCTTCTCCCTCGTGTGCCTGTTGCCTGACAGGAGCAAGGGAGCCTGAGACAGGCGCGGTTCAGCGAGCGAACATTCCACTGAACGGTGAGTCAGGCCAGGTCAGACCTGGTGAAATGACGGTTCAGCGAAGGTTCAGACTGAACAGGGAGACCCCATGGGGGACACGACGGCTCGTGACCGGCTCGCCGAAGAACTGAGAAATCTGGTAGCTGCGGCGGGCCTGCCCCCGGCACGGATCGAGGAGCAAGGGAAAAGGCAGACCCCGATCGCGAAGCTGGGGAAGTCCAAGCTCAGCGGCTGGCTCTCCGGCGAGTACGTGCCCGAGGCCGATGCGCCGTTCCGATTCCTCATCCGGCTGCTCGAACCCCGGGCCCAGAACCGGAGCGGCGTCCGACCGAGGGGGGAAAGCTGGTGGTTGGGCTTGCGGCAGAAAGCGGCCGACGAGCGGAGCGCGGCCAAGACGCCAAAACCCGCAGGTGGCCGTGCCCAGCCCGCCCCCGCTTCGGTGCCAGCCACTCCCTGTGCCGGTGACACGGACAAGGCCGCGCGACTGCTCCGGCTCCTACCGCAGGACGGGTACTGGTACCGCTGGCTCACGGACGCCGAGACGATGTTCCGTGTCCCGCTCACCGTGAGCGATCCGGTGTGTGACGCCCACCGCCCGCTGGAGACAGACCTGCCCGACTACGTCGACCCCGAGCTCCAGGATGCCGACCGTGACCTTGTCGCGGCCCTGGGAGCACTCTGCTTCGAGTTGAACGGGATGACGGACATCTCCGACGAAGGCCCCGACGTCCTGGAGATCGATCACCCCGGCACCAGCGCGGAGCGCAACGCGCTGAACCGGCAGGCATGCCAGGCCAGGGACCAGTTCATCCCCGCGTACACCAGAATGATCAATCTCCTCAACATCAAGGGGTTGCTCCCTCCCACGCCCAAGGATCCCCTCGACATCACTGTCGCTCTCCTGGCCGCGCGCTGGGTCCCGGGCGGAGCGCTCACCGTACCCCTTGCCCTCGGCGCCAAGCTGCCGAGCACCGACCCCACGGCCCCGTACTACTTCGTCGTGGAAGCAGCCAGCCGCAACGACCAGGCCCCCCAGATCGCCGCCGCCGGCATCGAGGTCATCCAGCCGAACGGTGACGCGGCCATCACGCACCTGCTCCCCGCCCGAGGCCCGGGTCACCGTCTTCAGCTGCCGTTCCAGCTCTCCGCCTACGGCGCAGGCCAAGCCGTACTCAACGCGATGGAAGTCGCCGCCGCCATCCGAGTGCTCGGTGACGCGGCGGCCCAGGCACGGGCCTTCGCCCGAACTGGGAACGGCCGGGTGTTCCACGGACCTTGGGTACCGGTGGAAGACATGCAGCCCTTCCTCGATGTGGTCCTCGCACCTGCCGATTCCTGAGGCGTAGATGTCCGGCATCACCATGTCGTACGGGACCGGGCCCCCATAGGCTGGGCGAATGCCGAAGGAATCTCCCGTGGCGAAGCGGGCTCGGAAGGCTGCGCTCAAGGCCGCTGCGCGCGCTCGCGCCGCCCGGATCGTTGCAGGCGAAATCCCCGACTACTTACGGCAGCCGAGCACGGGCAGACAGGAGCCTCGGCCGCTCACGCCGAAGCACAAGGTGGTCCAGGCCCCGCCCGAGCAGCCCACCAGAGCGTTCACCCCTCCCAGGAGTACCCCGCTAGTGCCTCGGGACCGGGAGCAGTACGCGGATAACGCACCGCCGGTGTGGGTGAGGGGAGGCTCCCGTGCCCAAGATGACTAGTGGCTCGGCGAGGTCGTGGTATCCGGGGATGACCACGGCCTCGAAGGAAGACATCCAGCACATGCGCCCGAAGCAGCGGAACAAGTACCGCCGCCTCGGGTTCACCTGGACAGAGATCAAGAAGATCGATCGCGCCATCGGCCGCGGCGAGACCACCCTCACCCTCAAGACCACCGCTGGCGAGGTGACCCTGATGCTTCCGCCCCGGTGGCGCTGACTGCAAGGAAGGCCCGTCCTGCTGGGACGACGAGGACGAGCCCACCCGGCGGTCGTGGAACATCAGCCCTTGCCGGGGTCGATGTCCGGTGTGCCGTCCTCGCCGTCGGGCTCGTCCTGGTCGCCGTCGAACGACAGCTGCCCGTCGAGATCGTCTTCCTCGTCGTCCACGTCGTTGCTGGCCGCCCCGGTCACCCCCGCGATGCTGGTGAAGTCGATGCGCGGCAACATCCCGGCGATGTCGAGTTTGGGCATGGACGCGGTGAGACTACGCCGCATACCGTCGAAGTCGACATTCGCAAAGAGCTGTTCGGACATGCTCCGGTTCAGGCCGGTGAGGTCGAGCGACTGAGCCAGCTGCTCGCCCAGGCGCCTCTGGAAGGTGGCAATGTCCCGCTGAGGGAGGAGCGCCTCGCTGAAGCTCCGGCGCAGGGAGCCAGCGACGTCGAGCGAATCCAAGAGCTCCTTGGAGAACAGGTTCTCCGCAGCAGAAGTCCCCTGGAGCCACTCGCTCATGGCCCGTCGTGTTACCCCGGCGACCCGTGCCTTGAGGCGCTTGAGGATCTCCATGCTTGCCGGATCGGATGCGTCCGGGGCCTCCGGCTCCTTCGGCGCAAGAAGGGTGGGCATCTCGTCCCCGTCCCGCGCGGAGAACAGCACCTTCGTCTCCCACACGCAGGCGGTGTAGCCGGGATTCGCCTCGTCGCCGTCGAAGGCCAGTCCGTAGAGCAGCCATCGGGCATTGGCCGTGTACCAGACATCCCCCTCGATCTCGTGGCCGGTCACATCCGTGACGGCCAGCAGTTCGACCTCGGGCGACGCGAACCAGCCGCTCCACCGCACAGCGGTGTCGGCAGCCCCCAGGCCGATGAATCCCGACGCCGAGGCGAGCACTTCCACCGCGGTCTGGGCAACCCCAGACCGTACCGGGAGTGACCTCAGCAGTTCGTCCGCGACCGCCTCGGCGTCCTTGCCCGAGACGGTCTTCGTGAATGCGGAGACGACCGCGTCGAAGTCGCTGAGCCGCGTGATGCGGTCCTGCAGACCCTCCACGTCCTCGTTCATCGGGTAGGGGTAGTCGACGCCGTTGCCGAAGTCCTTGGTGTTGTTCGTGACGAAGCAGACCTGCTCGTCCGGGTTCTCCTTGAGGAACTCCAGGATGGAGAACCAGATCGCCACGTCACGAGCGCCCTCCGAGTAGTCCCCGCCCCGCTTGGCCGGCGGAAGAGCCATGGCCTCGCGAGCGAGAGCCCGCCGTGCGACCTCCCCGCTGGTCTCGATCACCTCGAAGATCTCGCTGTAGAGCCCTCGCCAGTGATTCAGCAACCGCTCCACGTCCAGCGGTTCGAGGGTGCTCTTCAGCTCCCAAGGAAGCACCTCGCGCAGCTTGGCCAACGAGTTCATGACTGTGTGGTACTTCGCCGGGTAGTGCTTCGCCTGGTGCGCGACCATCTCCTCCAGCACCATCCACGGCACCGCGACCCGGTGATGACCGGACTGCCGCAGCTTCCGGATGATGTCCGCCCGCGGACCGTCGTGCGGCAGCAGGTTCACCGCGTTCGTATCGAAAATGATCAACTTCGCCTCCGTGCCGAGATACGCAACAGTCTCGCTGGCTCTACGACACCCACTCCAGCCCGAGGCCGGCCAGCGCGGTGAGCTTGTCGGCGGTGAGCTTGGCGCGGCGGGTCTTGGTGTTCGACAGGAACACCCCGAGCCCCACCTCGCTCCCATCCTCCAGGGGTTTCTACGTGGCTCCTGGGGACGGTCAGGGAGCCTGTGCGGGTCTTGTATTGCGGCCCAGGGCCTCAAGGCCCCGCTCGAAGGCTCCGGAGCCGCCCTTGCGGGCTTTTGCGGGGGGCTTCCTGCTCTGGGGGCAGGGGCAGGATGCTCGAGTTGTTCAGGCGTTCGCGCTGTCCGTCCATGAACGAGGCGAACCATGTGACGAATATCCTGCCGGTAGCCTTCGAGTCGAAAGCGGCCCCTCGCCGGGACGTGGCGAGGGGGCCGATGTGCGCTGGTGCTGGCGCTGGGGGAGGTGAACCGCCTCTTCATCAACGCCGACGCCTCCAAGGGCGGCGGCGTGTCACCCAGGTCAGTCCATTAGGTACTTGACCGCGTCGACCACGTGCGGGCCGTACCCGAACGCCGTGCTGAGGCGTTCGAGGCGGCTGTACGTCGCCGGGGACAGCTGCGTGGAGAAGTGGCTGGCGGCGCAGAGCAGGGAGCGGAAGGCCAGTTCGGCGCAGAGCGTCTCGGCGCAGCGCCTCAATGCCGCCTGCGTGGCGTCAAGCGGCGTGTGGCTCTCGCAGTGCTGGTTGAGCAGCCCTACGAGGTCCACCACTTCCGCGGTCAGTCTCCGGTGCTCGGCTGCCGCCGCCGACGTGCCGTCGGGCACGCACACCGGGTACGTCGTGCAGGACTCGACTGAGGCGCCGCGCGCGAGCGCGACTGGGACAGCCCACGCCAGCACGCGGTCGAGCCACTCGCGCTCCTGGCCGCGGATCTCAGGGGAGCCGCCGAGCTGCGGGTCCGTGGCTCGCCACAGCAGGTTGATCTCCTCGCCGTCGAGGCCGGAGTCTCGCAGCCGCAAGAGGTCCTCGATGAGCAGGAGGAGGCGGGTGGGGCCGCCCTCCGGCCCGTACCAATGGGTGATGTGGTCGAGTTCGGTTTCGGCGTAGAGAACCCAGTCGCCGTGGAAGGACGAGCCCAGGTCGGTCGCCCCGAAGCCGAAGGTGAGTTCGTCCCGTTCTGCCACCGGGTTGTGCATGGTTGTCCTCCTTACAGCGGGTAGGCGGTCAGGACGTAGAAGCCGCCGGGCTTGTGGCCCTTCTTGGCGACCAGGGTCACGGTGAAGCGGTTGCTCGTCGTCGGACGGTAGTTGCCCAGGTGGTCCATGCTGTCGCCGAGCGATCCGGTGCCGTACGTGCCGGTGAGCGGGAGCTGCTGCTTCCCATTGGGCTTGCCCGAGTCCGCGACCCACTTCGCGATGCGGGCCTTGTTCTCCTCGACGAGCTGGTTGACCGCCTTCTGAGCGAGGTCCGCGCTCGACCACCGGGAGTTGCGCGTGGGCCTGCCGATCCGGACCGTCTTCTCGGCGGCCAGGTCTTTCATCTCCTGCAGGGTCACGTTGACGTGCTCGTCCAGCGTGTGCGCGACGCCCGGGAACTCCCGTTCCGCGCGCGCCAGGTCGGTGCAGTTGTGGACGAGGACGTCGTCGGTGCCGACCTGCACGTAGTAGCTGTCGATGCCGGTGACATCGAGGTCGTACGTGTCCCGGCGGTCGGCGTACCGGACGGTGGCGCTCACCGTGACCTGCTCGCCTTCGGAGGTCCGCAGGCGGTCGCCCACACGCAGTTCGCCGGCGGGCGCCCAGGTCTGGCGCTCGGGCAGCCAGTACCGGTGGTTCTCGGTGGAGGTGACGGACGCCGTCACGCCGCCATCGCCGGGGACGGTCACGCGTACGAACGTCTTGTCCGTGTACGCGGAGGTGAACGGTACCGACTGGACGGGCCGGGGCTGGGTCAGCTCAGTGTTACCGCCGGGTTCGGTCGCAAGGACCAGGTCGCCCGCCCGTACGTCCTCGATCGGCCTGTGGGAGCCGTTCGCCATCAGCACCGGCGTGCCTGCCGGGAAGCTGTTACACGCGAAGATGTCGGCGGCTTGATCAGGCTGGTCGGGGAAGTTCTTCGCGGCCTTGCGCGCGGTGTTGATGATCTTGCGAAGGTCGTTGTAGGTGTCGCGGGCTTTATTTGCCTTGTCGGCGAATTCGTGTAGGCCCTTCGCCTTATTGAATGTGTTCTTGGATTTTTTGTATGCGCCGACGCCGAGGATGACGCTGCCGGCGTCGAGTAGGACGGTGAGGCAGCGGTTGAGGTCGGTGTCGGCGGCGCACTTGCGGATGTCGTTGATGCTGAAGGTGTCGAGGAGGAAGTCGAGGCTGTTGTCCTTGAGCCAGTCGGTGAGGCTGGTCTCGAGGATCTTTTCGGCGTCGCGGAGTTCCTTCACGCAGTCTCGGCCCGCGGGCTGGCAGTTCTCGCGAAGGAGCCGTTCGTCTTCTTCTCGCTCTGCGGCGTTCTCGGGTCCGCCGATCCGGGTCCAGCCGGCTTTGCCGTCCCATCGGTAGGTGGCGCTGCGGTCGGGGGTGAGGCCGTAGAGCTGGGTGTCGCTGACGGTGAAGGTGGCGCCGGGCCCGCCGATCTCGGTCCACTGGTCGGGTGTGCCGTTGTACTGGTAGATGTGGCCGGTGTCGGGGTTGGTGGCGAAGAGGCCTGCTCCGCCGGCGTAGATGTTCTCCGCGGGGCCGCCGATCCGGGTCCATTCGGTGCCGTTGCCGGTCCATTCGTAGACGGCGGAGTGGTCGGGGGCGATGGCGTAGAGGTGGTCGTGGCCTGAGGTGAAGGTGGCGCCGGGGCCGCCGATCTCGGTCCAGTGGTCGGGGGTGCCGCCGTATTGGTAGATGTGGCCGGTGTCGGGGTTGGTGGCGAAGAGGCCTGCTCCGCCGGCGTAGATGTTCTTCGCCGGGCCGCCGATCCCGGTCCAGTCGTCGCCGTCCCACTGCCCGATGCCGTCGGGGGTGAGGTGGTAGAGGTGGTCACCGGTGACGGCAAAGCTGCCGTTCGCCTCGCCGATCGGCTCCCAGGTCCTGGCCTCGTCGTTGTACTTGCTGATCTGCTTGTTTGTGTCGGGGCGGGTGATGAACACTCCCGCGCGGCCGGCGTACACGGAGCCGGCAGGGCCGCTGATCTGCTCCCACCGGCTGCCGCTGCGGCGCCACAGTGCGCTGCGGTCGGGTGTCAGGGTGTAGAGGTCGTCCTTGGCGGTGACGGCCATGGTGAGCGCCGCATCACCACCCTCGGCCGGCTCGGGGTCCTCGTCTTCCAGCCCGTCCTCATCTGCAGCCGGGCTCTCGTCCGCGGGGTCAGGAGCGGCAGGGGGCTGTGCCTGCTCCGTCGGCTGCGGCGGCGCCGGGGGACTGACGGGCGTTGCAGGTGCGCCGAGGGCGGTCCAGTCGGTGCCCTGGCCGCTCCATCGATGGACGCTGTTGCCGTCGGGTGCAAGACCGTAGAGGTGGCTGCCGCCAGCGGTGAAGGCCTTGCCCGCTTCGCCGACCTGTCCCCATTGTTCGGGCTGTCCGCTGTAGCGGTGGATCTTCCGGTCGGTGCTGGTGGCGAAGAGCCCGGCTCCACCGGCGTGGAGATCTTGGGCAGGTCCCCCGATCTTGGTCCAGTTGGTGCCGTTGCCGGTCCATTCGTAGACGGCGGTGCGGTCGGGGTTCAGGCCGTAGAGGTGGTCGCCGGTGACGGCGAAGTCCGCACCCGCACCGCCGATCTGGGACCAGCTGTCCGGCTGCCCGTTGTACTTGTTCAGCTGTCCGCTGCCGCGGCTGGTGGCGAAGAGCCCGGCTCCACCGGCGTGGAGATCTTGGGCAGGTCCCCCGATCTTGGTCCAGTTGGTGCCGTTGCCGGTCCATTCGTAGACGGCGGTGCGGTCGGGGTTCAGGCCGTAGAGGTGGTCGCCGGTGACGGCGAAGTCCGCACCCGCACCGCCGATCTGGGACCAGCTGTCCGGCTGCCCGTTGTACTTGTTCAGCTGTCCGCTGCCGCGGCTGGTGGCGAAGAGCCCGGCTCCACCGGCGTAGAGATCCTGGGCGGGGCCGCCGATCTTGGCCCACTCCGTGCCGTGCCCGCTCCAGCGGTAGACGGCGCTGTGGTCGGCGGCGAGGGCGAACAGCTGGTCGTCGCCGGTGGCGGCCACCGATGCCAGGGTGACGGGTGCGGCCGGTACGGCAGGGGTGTCGGCCGCCGCCGCGGGAACGGTGGAGATCAGGCCTGCGGTCAGGGTGCCGGCTACCAGGAGGCTGATCCGCTGGACGAGTCGGGGCTGTTTACGTGTACGGGACCGGTTGCGATCGCGGGACAGGAGACGGGCCACAGCATGCTCCTCGAATCGGTGGATGGATGGTTGGCGGGCTTCCCGCCCAGGGGTGAGCGGCGCGCCATGGCGTGCGGAGGGCGGGCCGGATCAGAGCCAGGTCTGGGCGGGTGAGCCGTCGCAGTCGCGCTGGTAGGCCACGGCGCCGTTGCCGGGGGTGTCCGCGCTGATCTCCAGGCACTTGCCGGAGTTGGCGTTGACGAGGTTCCAGCCGCCGCCCTTGGCGGGCTCCTGGCGCCAGGTCTGGGTGGCGGAGCCGTTGCAGTCCCACTGGTTGGCATTGGCGCCGTTGTGGACGGCGTCGGCCCGCACTTCCAGGCACAGCCCGGAGTTGGCGTTGGTGAGGATGCCGGTGGCGCCGGCCTGGGAGCTGGTCCACTGCTGGGTGGCGGAGTTGTTGCAGTCCCACTGGCTGGCGAGGTCGCCGTCGGCGGTGGTGTCGCCCCGGATCTCCAGGCACTTCTTGGACACCGCGTTCACCCACATCCTGGGCACGCTCGGGGTCCAGCCCTTGTCGGGGTCCGGCGTCGTGCCGGCGGGGCCGCGCTTCGCACTGGCGGGACTGGGTACGGCCTTGGCGGTCTTCTCGCCCGAGGGAGCCGGCGCGGCGCTTGGGCTGTCGGTGATGTGCTTGTAGCGCAGGGCGGTGTAGGAGCTGGTGGGGTGTCCGGCGAGGGTGGGGGCGTGGATGCTGCCCTCGGACTTGTTGGTGGGGCGGGAGCGGCTGCTCTGCTGGTAGTAGGTGAAGGTGCCCTTGGCCTGATCGGTCCAGCCGCCGAAGATCACCGCGTGCTGGCTGGAGTTGAGGACGTCGCCGGGCTTGAGATCCGCGACGTCGATCCTGGTGGCGACGGAGGGCAGGGAGCGGGTGCTCAGGCTGGACTTCAGCTGCCAGGCCATCGAGACGAATCCGGAGCAGTCCTGGCGGTAGCGGCCACCGGTGGCGGCGTCGGCCCACCAGCTGAAGGGAGACCCGAGCCCGTTCGAGCTGTAGGGGACCTCGGCGTCGACCCAGGCCTGCGCCCGCTTGGTCACCTGGTCACGGGTGACGGTCTCTCCTGCTGCGGCGCCCGCTCCCAGGGTGCCGGTGGAGGTGACCGGGGCGCTGTCGGACTGAGTGCTCGCGGCGTGGGCGGGGAGTACGGCGATGATGGTGACGGTGAGGGCACCGGCCAGCAGCACGCCGAAGCGCCGCAGCCGCATTGCCGGCTGGCTGACGGGATATGGGGACAGGGCACGGTCCCCCGGGGGAAGTCGGGTCACAGGATGCTCCAGTGAGTTTGTCTGGGAAGTGCTGGAGACCCACGTTGTGACCTGGTCTGATTGTCCGTTGGGGCGTTGAGGGATCAGCGCAGGTCAGCGGGGTGGTGGTCACCGGACAACCGCGAACTTGCGCGAACTTCCCCGAACACGCCGGACGTCGAAGGGGGAGAGATGAACCGACCGGGGCGCCTTCCGGGGCCGTTGAAGGGCCGCACGGCCGAGGCGAATGCCCTCGCGCAGTTCCTGCGGGAGCTGACCGCGGAGGACACGGTGAGCCGGCTGGAGGAGCGGTACCAGCTGAGCAGGAGCGTGTGGAGCGAGTACCGCTCCGGCCTGAAGACCATTCCACTGCCCCGCCTCAACCAGATCATCGAGGACCGCTTCCCCCGCGACGCCCGCACCAGAGGTGCCAAGCTCCAGGAGGCGCGTCGCCTCCACGCCGCCGCCATGGCAGCAACCCCTGCCCCGCCCGCCGCCGCACCGGCTCCGGGCCCCGCCCCCATGTCGGCCCCGGCCCCGGGCGGCCCCGCTCCCGGCCCTGACCAGGCTCCGACGCCGGCGATCGTCCGCGACGACACGGCCGGGTTGTCCGCGGACAACCCGCCGACCTCGGACGACGCCGCACCGAAGCGCCCGAGCGAGACCGCCCCGGACCAACCGCCGGCGGCCCCGGCGGATCCGAGTCTCCGCGGCTACGCGGCGGAAGGTGCCCCACCGGCCCCACCCACTGGCCTTGTCCCGCGCGCGGCCCGGCTGAGGCGCTGGAGGACACCTGCGCAGTGGGCGGCACTCGCGGCCCTGGTCGCGGTCCTCGTCATCGCCAACCAGATCCAGCGCTCGAAGGACCAGCCCGACACCGCGTCCTCGCTGGGCGACCCCGGGCAGGGCCGGCAGAGCGCGGCGCCCGCAGAACCGGGCTCGTTATCCAGCGGTCCGACGGCCCCGGAGGAATCCCGGTCCACGCCCCCGACGTCATCCGCCCAGGCATCGCCAGCGCCGACACGGCCCCCGGGCGACGGGGCCAGCACCGTGGCCGCGACCTCCAGCCGCCTCTACCGCATCACCGCCGACGCACAGGTCGAGGAGTACACCGGCAAGGCCGGCGCCTGGACCGTCATCCGCAAACACGCGACCAACCGGCTCATCACCAGTCCCACGACGCTCTACGCCACCGACAGCGGCACCGGCAACATCGAGGAGTTCGACGGGTCGAAGAAGACCTGGACGGTCATCGGTGGCCCGGGCAGCTTCTTCGCGGCGACCGCCAGCCACCTCTACGGCGTCGGCACCCTGGGCACGATGGAGTACAGCGGCACGCCGGGTGTCTGGCACCTGGTGCGAGGCGCGACCGACCGGATCTTCACCAGTCCCACGACGCTCTACGCCACCGACAGCACCACCGGCAACATCGAGGAGTACGACCGGTCGAAGAAGACCTGGACGGTCATCGGGGGTCCCGGCAGCTCCTTCGCGGCGACCGCCAGCCACCTCTACGGCGTCGGCCCCGACCACCAGGGCACCTTCGAATACAGCGGCACGCCGGGTGTCTGGCACCCCGTGCGCGGCGCGACCGACCGGATCTTCACCAGCTCCACGACCCTCTACACGACCGACGCCACCAGCGGGAAGCTACAGGAGTACGACCGGTCCAAGAAGACCTGGACTGCCATCGGCGATCCCGTCAGTTCCTTCGTCGCGACCAAGGACCGCCTTTACAGCGTCAGTGCAGACCTCTCCAACATCTACGAATACTCCAGCACACCAGGATCCTGGTCTCCCATCGGCAGCCCCTGACAGGAGAGCAACCCGGGCCCGCGCCGATATGCGTGCGCGGGTCAGGCCCGGTGCCCACACGTTGATGCGACTGAGCGTTTGATTTGGCGAGTTGAGTGCGGGCGGGAGGTGGACGGTGAGGCGGCGCATGCGGCCGTCGTCGGTGGTGCCGACGGGTGCGGTGTAGCCGAACCGGGCGCGGGTCTCGACGGTGATGCCGGTGCGGGTGGCGGCTTCCTTGCGGCGGCGGCCGCGCACCACAGGCTGCCAGCGGGCGCGTACGGCCGCGTCGATGCGGTTGGTGATCGCCTTGGGCGGGGTTTTGCGTTCGCCGGTGCGGTAGCGCTCGATGGAGCGCTGGCTGACGCCGAGCTCGGCGGCACGGCGCTGGTGGTCTTCAGCTTGCCCATCAGGAAGTTGATGCGGCCCTTCAGGGTCTTGGGTGGCTCCCGCGTGAACACTTCCTGGGCCGCGCGTTCCAGGGCGTCGTCGATGTCCCCCACGGCTTCTATTCTCCTTCGTCGGTGACGGCGTGCACTATCTGTGTGAGCACGTAGGTGGGGGCTCGCGACGCTTGCGATGGACATGTGTGTTGATCTTGGTGTGGGGTCGGATCCTTTTTCGTGTGCGACGACAGGGTGAACACGAAGAGCTGGTTCACAGAGCGGTTCCGCTTCGGGACGTGCCCATCGTTTGGTGATGTGCGGCTCGGAGTACGGGGCCGGCCATGCTTGGAGCCGGATCTCCTCGGTGCAGGCCAGGGCCCCGCGGCCGCGGCCCCCGGACAGCCGGCCCCGGCCCAAGCCGCCGTCCCCGCCCACCGGCAACAGGCCGCGCCCACCAGGGGCGCGGGACGTGCACGGTGAGCGGCACGGGTCTGACGCCAGAGAAAACACCCGTTTCCGCCTCGTCCATGACGGTGAGGAACTCGCCGTTCACGCCCGCACCACCGATCGGCCAGCCGCTTCAGGGCATGGGCGGGCGAAGCGCCAAGGACGTCCTGAGCCCTCCCACGAGCCCACACCCTCGGTCCAGAGCCGGTGCGGAGGCAACCCGCGGCCCTTGTCACGACACGTCCACTTTTGACTGGCTTGCGCGGAATACGTCGTTACCGTGATCGCATGACGTCTGACTCGGCCTCACCATCCGCAAACCTCTCCTCGATGGACAGGGCGGAGTTTGCCTTCCCTGGCCCACTTCGCGACCAGCTCGTCGCAGCGATCCTCGACGGTTCCAAAACCTCCACGACAACGCTCGTCGCCGACTACGAGCATGAGGGGGAACCCCTGCCGGAAGTCGGGAGCCGTTCGGTGGTCATCGACTCGGACGACCGTCCGGTCGCGATCATCGAGGTGACCGGCGTGCGCGTCGTCCCGCTCGCGCAGGTAGACCTCGCGCACGTCGTGGACGAAGGGGAGGGGGACACCAGCGTGGCCGAATGGCGGGCAGGCCACGAGCGGTTCTGGCACAGCGAAGAGATGCGTGCGGCGTTGGAGGACCCCGACTTCACCGTGAACGACGCGACACTGGCGGTTCTGCAACGCTTCCGCCTGATCACCGACCTTCGCCCCGCCGATTGACCGTTCTCGTATCGCTCACTACGCCGTAAGAGCCGTCAACGACCAGGGGGCACCGGAGAGCGGTCAAAGGCGCATCGACATCGAGACCCAGCTGAAAAGCAAGGTCAGAGGCGACAAGCAGGCCGGTATCGGCCTGAGCGCGTTCCTGCCGCAGATGGACCGCATGACCGCCGCCGTCCATTACCCCGGCGAGGACGGGATGCCGCCCGCGGCTGGGGACGCAGGCCCGCGCCGACCGGGCGGT
This sequence comes from Streptomyces sp. NBC_01294, assembly GCF_035917235.1. NCBI lineage: Bacteria > Bacillati > Actinomycetota > Actinomycetes > Kitasatosporales > Streptomycetaceae > Streptomyces > Streptomyces sp. NBC_01294. The sequence continues at coordinate 4,069 of NZ_CP108424.1, read as the reverse complement.
GACCGCGGAGGAGTCTCCCGGCACCGCATGCGGTTCACACGGCTGCGCCTGGACGTCACACGCAGGACGTGCCGCCGTTCGGGACGGGGCTGGCCGCAGCGTCTGCCGGCTGAGCGTGGCGGTGGCCATCGTTGCCGGCTCAAGTCCGGCGACGATGGGCGACGTCTCACGGATGCCCCTGCCCCAGCGTGGGTTCCCGGAGGCGGCTCGCGCTTCGTGCGTCCGGGCGGGTGGCAGTCCGACCGGGGGATACGTGGCAGCCGGCCGCGTCAGTCGTCGTCCGGCGCCGGGAGGATCCGCACGGTCTCGGTGGTCGTGACAGTCGTCTTGACCACCTTGCCGTGGTGGTTCTTGGTCGTCTTGGTGATGGTCTTGGTCGTGGTGACCTTGACCCTGCCGTCGCGCAGGAAGCGTTTGACGGTCTTCGTCTCGGTCTTGGTCGTCGTCTTGTTGCCGACCGGGTGTGCCTGGTGGTCGGGCGCCATCTGCACGGCTGCGACCTGCGGTGCCGGTGCGGCCAAGGCGCTAGAGGGCAGTAGCGCACCGCCTACGGCGAGGGCTCCGGAGGCGCCGAGGAGGGCGAGACGCTGGGTCAGGGTGGTGGTGCGGATCATGATGGTGCTCCTTGCGGTCAGAGACTGCCCGGGGGCCGAGGAGCGGCCCTCTTCGGGTGGGCCCGTGTCGGGCCCGTGTCTCCATTGGGCCCCGGAGAGCCCTGACGGGTCACCCCCCCTGGAACTCGGGGCTTGACGCGTATCCGCCGACGTGGCAGTGCCCCGGAACGCACGGCCCAGACCGCTGCCGAGCCCCGGGTCTCGGAGGCGGTGCCCCCGGCCGGGCTGGAGCATACCGAGACCGGCGCATCCTCCAGGCGCGTCCAACAGCCCACGCCTTACCCCACCCCTGGGCGCCCTTGCCGCCGAACTGGAGACGGTCCAGGCTGTGCTGCGGGCCCGGTCAGGGCGGGCTGGACGGCGGACCGGCTGACAGAGGCTCCGGCGGTCCCGCTTCCCCAGGGCCGGCCCCGAGTGACCGCCCCGAGTGACCGCCCCGAGGGACCGCCCCGAGGGACCGCCCCGGCGGTCGGCCACCTCGTCAGGGCCGGCCTCCTGGTTGGTCTCGGCAGGGAGGCCGAGTCCCCGAGGTCCACCCGGACCAGATGGCCGCGCCCGGTGCGAAGCCGTGTACCGGCCAGGTGACGCGCACCGCCGACCGTGCATGAGAGAGCACGACCGCACCCCGAACCCGCCCATGCGACTACGACGGGGCTAGCGACTTGGCCGATGCCGGGGCCCGGGGATTGCGGGACGATCACGAGGCAGCCCAGCCCACACCGAGGCCGGCGAGGGCGGCGCGCTGTGTCTGGTCGAGCCGGTCGCGGCGTTGTTTCTGGTTGGCGAGCCAGATCCCGACGCGGTGGATGTCCCCGTCGGGCATTTCCTGTACTCCGGCGCGCCCTGGCAGGGTGCCTTCCCGTGCGATGTACCGGGCGAGGGCCTCAAGGCCTTTCTTGAACGCCTCGCCGCCCGCGCGCGGCCGGGAGGCCGCAGCCGTCTTCGCCGGGGCCCTGCGGGCGCGTGGAGCCTTGGTCACGTCGAGTTCGTCGAGCCGGCGCTGCTGTTCGGCGTTGAGCCGGTTCCAGTCCCGGCGTTGGGTGGTGAGCCAGCGTCCGACGTCCTCGCCGTGCAGGGTGACACCGGGCACCACGTCCGCGAGCCGGGCGCCGCCCGCGAGGAGCTGGGCGAGGTAGGCGTAGTGCCGCTGCCAGTCCACGGTCCATCCCAGCGTCTGCGGGTTCCAGTCGGGGTCGATCGCGGCCAGGGCGGCGGCCCGCCGCTGCACGCGCACCGGGTCCTTCCCGAGTCCGCCGGGACGGCGCACATTGGTGAGCCACTGTCCGATCGCGATGTCGAGGATCGACGCGCCTCGCGGCGCGGCCAGGGTGCCGTGCAGCTGGTGGTAGGCGCGTGCCGCGCCGAGGTTGGCCTCGAAGCCGGCGTCGGCGGTGTCCCACACGATCCCCAGCTGCTCCAGCTCCGCCGCGCGCTCGCCGGTCATGGTCCCGGCCCGGTAGGCCCTGCGCTGATCGGACAGCCACCGCCCCAGCGGGAACTTCCCCTCGGCCTCGATGTGCTCGTAGGGGACGCCCAGGTCGCCTTCGCGCTGCCGGTAGCGGTGGGCGGCTTCTGCGCCTCGGCGCCAGTCCTGCCGTTCGGTGTTGATGACCTGATAGGTGATCCACTTCGCGATCAGCGCCGGATCGCGGGGCGCCGCGAACCGGAGCAGCAGCCGGCTCTCCTCCTCGCCCTCCTCGGGCACCGGACCGACCGGCAGCGATGGCTCGACGACGCGTTTCTGGCTCTCTTGCGGAATGGCAAGCATCTCCACGGCACGAGAGTCGTGAGCCCGCAATCCTTCCAAAACCCGGATAAGAGGGCGGTACGAATTCGAGGAAAGCATGTCCTCAGGCTTTTCATCCGCACCCAAAAAGATGGGCACGATCAGAGTCGCCATCTTCCCCTGCCCGGGGTGCTGGCGCAGGGCCCGGCCGATCGCCTGCACGATGTCCACGGCCGACCCCTTGGGGTCGACCAGGGCCACCGAATCCACACTTCTGATGTCGATGCCCTCGCCCAGGACCTTGCAGTTGGCCAGCACGGCGCGGCCGGCTCGGCGTCCGAAGTCGGCGAGGACCGTCTGCCGGTGGGCGCTTTCGTGGTCTCCGCACAGCCATCCCGACCACACCCTCTCCGGATGCCTGGCCGGGTCCACCTGGTGCAGCCGGGCTGCGACGCGGTGCAGGCCGGCGGCGAAGGCCTCCGCCTCCACCGTCCGGTGGTGGAAGGTGATCGTCGTCTGCAGCCCGTGCGCGGACATGGTCTCCAGCAGGGCGGTCTGCAGCGCGGCGAGCCGCTCACCGCGCAGCTGCTCCTCGTACCGTTCCTCACCCAGCAGCCGGTCCGGGGTCACCACCGGATCAGTCAGCTCCGCCACGACGATCTGGTACTTCGCCAGCAGCCCGCGGGAGATGGCGGAGGCGAGGGACAGCTCGTAGACGACGGGTCCGAACACCTTCTCGTCGTCCATCGAGCATGCGAGCTCCTTCGGGAGCCGGTCCCAGCGCGGCCTGCTGACATAGACCCGCCCCTCGGCCTCCGCCTCCCTGCGCTCTTCCGCCTCGGCGAGCCGCCGCGCCTCCTCCATCTCCCGCTCCTGCGCCCGCGTACGGGCAGGGCGTTCCTTCCAGATCCGCGGCGTCGCGGTCATGTACAGCCGGCGCATCGCAGGGATCACCTCCTGGCGGTGAACGTCCGCCCACGCCTTCCCGGCCGACCCCGACGTCCGGTGCGCCTCGTCGACGACGACCAGGTCAAACATGTCCATGGGCAGCCCGTACGCCCCCTCGTGCGCCTCGGCGATGACCGGCAGCGACGCGTAGGTGGCGTAGACGGTGACGGGGCCGTGCCCGTGCCACAGTCCCAGCTGCGGGGCCGAGGTCGTGGTCCGGACGTCGAGCTGCCACAGCTGCGGGTCGTCGTCCAGTGAGCAGACCGCGACGGCGGGCCCGCTGTGTCCGGCGAGCCGCCAATCCCCCACCGTCTGCGCCAGCAGATCCAGCGTCGGAAGCAGCACCAGGACCCGCCCGTGCCGCGCCAGCCGGAGTGCCGCCGCGGCCGCCATGAAGGTCTTGCCTGTCCCGCACGCCGCCACCACCGCGGCACGCAGACCAGCCTCAGGGATCCGCTTCCCAGGAGGAATATCCAGCCCCCGGACAATAGCCTCCACCGCTTCCTCCTGATGAGGACGCAGCACGATGTCACCAGACTTCTGCATTCGGCACTCCGCTGAACTCGAAGCGGCGGACAGGCCCGCCGGGGAGGGGGTGGCGATGTTCTCGGGATCCTACACAGCTACACACATCACATCCAACATGATGCACACTTACGACTGTACCGCGCCCACACTCCCCAGCGATGTCCGGAACAAGACATCACCGGATCCCGGACTCGGAAACGAACGGTCTCTACCACAGCTATGGGTTACCCGTGGACGATGGATGCGTCGACAC